>NZ_CP046902.1:50000-381250 GCF_009789555.1 Stutzerimonas stutzeri | reverse complement strand
CTGACCCCATCGACCGTCTGGGTGCGCTTGCGATCAGCGAATTCCGGATGCTGCGACACATCGGTGGTCAGTCCGAGCTCGTTGTCGTGGCGGGCCACCAGCTCGCCGTCGCGGGTCATCACCAGGTCCGGCTCGATGTAGTCGGCACCTTGCAGAATCGCCAGGGCGTAAGCGCCCAGGGTGTGCTCCGGTACGTAGCCGCTGGCGCCGCGGTGGGCGATCACCAGAGGGCTGGGTTCTTTTCGCAGGTCGTGCAGCCTCGCCTCGTGCGCCGTCTGGGGGGACGCGGCGAAGACGGCCATTGGCAGCGACAGGCAGGCGGTAAGCCAATGACGCAGGGTGATGCGGACAGGGCGAGCCATGGAGTCTCTCCTCGATCAATGGAGCCACCAGCCTGGCGGACCTGGATGACGCGCGATTGACGCTTCGGTGGATCGCATGTGACGGTGTGATGATACTGACATTAATCCGGCGCCGCTGACGGCTTGCGGGGCCTCTGATATTCTCGCCGCCATGAGCCAATTCTCCCTTCCCCTTTCGATGATCGCCGCCGTTGCGCGAAACGGCGTCATCGGGCACGACAACGCAATGCCGTGGCACTTGCCGGCGGATCTCAAGCACTTCAAGGCCATGACGCTCGGCAAGCCGATCATCATGGGGCGCAAGACCTGGGACTCGCTCGGCCGGCCGCTGCCGGGCCGTTTGAATCTCGTGGTCAGCCGTCAGCCCGGCCTGCAGCTCGATGGCGCCGAAACCTTCACCAGCCTGGGTGCCGCGCGGGTACGCGCCGAACAGTGGGCGCGTGAGCATGGCGTCGAGGAGCTGATGCTGATCGGTGGGGCGCAGCTCTATACCCAGGCCCTGGATCAGGCACAGCGCCTGTACCTCACGCGGATCGAAGCCGAACCCGATGGCGATGCATTCTTTCCTGCCTTCGACGAAGCTGAATGGCAGCGTATCGACAGTCAGGAGCACCCGTGCGAAGGCGAGGCACCGGCCTATCGCTTCGAGACCTGGCAGCGGCGCTGAACCGAACCGTTACATCGTTCCTTGACCGGCGCCAAGACCGTTGCTGGCGCCGGGCTCTATGCTCGCAACCCGCTCGCCACGAGACGCCTTCATGCATAACGACACGCCGGACGCCGCGCAGGCGGAGACCATGGCCGCGATATTCGTGCGTCATCCGCTTTGGGAGGATGCGCTTGCCCTGCTGCTGGGCACCGCCATGGTCGCGCTGGGTATTGCCTTTTACAGCCATGCGGGGCTGCTGACTGGCGGCACGGTCGGCTTGGCTTTTCTGTTCAAGTACTTTGCCGGTTGGCCTTTCGGTCTGGTGTTTTTTATCATCAATATTCCATTCTACGGGCTGGCTATCTGGCGAATGGGCTGGAGTTTCACCCTGCGCACGGTGATTGCGGTGGGGCTGGTATCGCTGCTGGCTGAACTGACACCGCACTGGATTCGCTTCGCCGAGTTGAACGTCTACTACGCCGCGCTGTTCGGCGGCTTCGCCATGGGTATCGGGCTGCTGATGCTGTTCCGCCACCGCGCCAGTCTGGGCGGGGTGAATATCCTCGCATTGTATTTGCAGGAGCGTTTCGGCCTGCGCGCGGGAACGTTCCAGATGGGCGTCGATGCGCTGATCGTGCTGGCAGCGATATTCATCGTGCCCCCGGAGCAGGTCGTGCTGTCGGTCCTGGGCGCGGTGGCCTTGAATCTGGTGCTGGCGATCAATCATCGCGCTGACCGCTACATGGGCGTCAGCTAGGGTTCAGCCCAGTGTGACCAGTTGCGGACGGGGCTGGCCGTCCACAATGTCCAGCAGCGCCAGGCTGATCGGAAGTTTGAAACGACGGCGCCCGGCACTGCCGGGGTTGAGATAGAGCACGCCATCGACTTCTTCGATCCTCGGCTGGTGCGAATGTCCGGCGATCACCACGTCGATTCCGGCTGCACGCGGGTCCCGATCCAGTTCCTTGAGGTCGTGAAGGACATGGATGTGCAGCCCGCCCAGCTGCAGGTCCAACCGGTCGGGAATCGCGACGGCCCAATCACCCGTGTCGACATTGCCGCGAATCGCCTCCAGCGGGGCGAGTTCACGCAGGGCGTCGAGCACGGCGGGTTTGCCGATATCGCCGGCGTGAATGATCCGTTCGCAGCCCGAGAGGGCCAGGAGAGCTTCCGGCCGTAGCAGCCCGTGGGTATCCGAGATGACGCCGATGCGCATGTTGCCTCCAGTCGTTTGCCTGTGCTCAAGATCCGGGGATCAAGAATAGGGCAGCGGGGACTTGGCCGGCGTTCGATATTGCGGCAGGCTGGCCGCCGCCAACTGAGCAGGAGCGAGTGGATGGAGCGGGTCGATTGCGTTGTCATCGGAGCCGGTGTGGTGGGGCTCGCGGTTGCGCGAGCCATGGCTTTGCAAGGGCGCGAAGTGCTGCTGCTGGAGGCCGAGTCGGCCATCGGGACGGGCACCAGTTCGCGCAACAGCGAAGTCATCCATGCCGGTATCTATTACCCGCAGGGCTCGCTGAAGGCGCGTCTGTGCGTCGCCGGGCGGGATGCGCTGTATGCATTCTGCGAGAGCCACGGGGTGCCGTACCGGCGCTGCGGCAAGCTCATCGTCGCGACCGACGCGTCTCAGTTGGCCGGCCTCGAGGCATTGCAGGCACATGCGCTGGCCAATGGGGTCGATGATCTGCAGCGGCTCGATGGCGATCAGGTAAAGACTCTGGAGCCGTCGCTCCAGGCCGTTGCCGGACTGCTGTCGCCGAGTACCGGCATCGTTGACAGCCATGCGCTGATGCTGGCGCTGCAAGGCGATGCCGAGGCGGCGGGTGCGCTGCTGGCATTGCGCGCGCCGGTGACATCCATCGAGGTCATGGACGCTGGATTGTGTGTTGAGGTTGGCGGCGACGAGCCGATGACCCTGCTCGCGACGACCGTGATCAATTGCGCAGGGCATCACGCGCCGGTGATTGCCGCCCATACGCGG
Source organism: Stutzerimonas stutzeri (assembly GCF_009789555.1). Lineage (NCBI taxonomy): Bacteria > Pseudomonadati > Pseudomonadota > Gammaproteobacteria > Pseudomonadales > Pseudomonadaceae > Stutzerimonas > Stutzerimonas stutzeri. The sequence goes on along the minus strand of NZ_CP046902.1, from coordinate 378,258 downwards.
GGGCTGCCTGCCGAGTGGGTGCCGCGGCGCTATTTTGCCAAGGGCAGCTATTTCAGCCTGGCGCCGGCGACGCCCTTCCGGCACCTGATCTATCCGCTGCCCGAACCCGGCGGGCTGGGCGTTCACCTGACGCTGGATCTCGGTGGTCAGGCCCGTTTTGGCCCGGACGTGGAATGGGTGGATGGGTTGGACTATCCGGTCGACGAAACGCGCGCCGAGGGATTCTACGCGGCCATCCGCCGCTATTGGCCGTCGCTGCCGGACGGCGCCCTACAACCGGCCTATACGGGTATCCGACCGAAGATCAGCGGCCCGGGCGAACCGGCTGCGGATTTCCGCATCGACGGCCCGGCGCAGCATGGGATGGCCGGATTGGTGAATCTGTTCGGCATCGAGTCGCCAGGGTTGACTGCTGCCCTGGCGATTGCCGATGAGGTGAGCCAGCGCCTCGAAACCTGAGTGCAACGCTCGATCAGGCGTTTGGCTCGTCTGTCGCAGGCGTTGATTCAGGCAGAAACCAGTTCATCACCAGCGCGCAGATACCGCCCGTGGCCACGCCTGATTCCAGCACGTTGCGCAGCGCCTGCGGCAGGTTTTCGAGGAATTCCGGCACCTGCGAAAAGCCCAGGCCGAGCGCCAGCGACACCGAGATGATCAACAGCGCACGACGATCCAGGTGGATGCCGGCGAGGATGTTGATTCCGGCTGCTGCCACCGCGCCGAACATCACCAGCGCGGCCCCGCCGAGCACCGGCTCGGGCACGGCCTGCAACACGCCAGCGACTGCCGGGAACAGGCCGAGCACCACCAGCATCACGGCAATCCACAGGCCAACGTAACGGCTGGCGATCCCGGTCAGTTGGATGATGCCGTTGTTCTGGGCGAACACCGAACTGGGGAAGGTATTGAACACGCCCGCCAGCAGCGAATTGACCCCGTTGACCAGTACCCCGCCCTTGATGCGCTGCATCCACAGCGGGCCTTCGACGGGCTGGCGCGACAGCTTGCTGGTCGCCGTGATATCACCGATGGCTTCCAGTGAGGTGACGAGATAGATCACCACCATCGGGATGAACAGGCTCCAGGAGAAGCCGAGACCGAAATGCAGCGGCATCGGCACTTCGAACAGCTCGGCTTCGCGCATCCCGGTGAAATCCAGCCGTCCCAGGTATGCGGCCAGCGCGTAGCCGATGGCCAGCGCGATGATGATCGCGCAACTGCGCATCCACACCACAGGCAAGCGGTTGAGCACGACGATGGCGCCCAGCACCACGCCGGAAAGCAGCAGGTTCTCGCGGCTGGCGAAGGTGCCGTCGCCCATGGCCGCGTAACCGCCGCCCATGCTGATCAGGCCGACCTTGATCAGCGTCAGGCCGATCATCAGGACCACGATGCCAGTCACCAGCGGGGTGATCAGGCGCTTGATGAATGGCAGGACGCGAGAGACGCCCATTTCGATGAAGGAACCGGCGATCACCACGCCGAAGATGGCCGCCATCACCGCCTCGACCGGCGTGCCCTGCTTGACCATCAGTACGCCGCCGGCGATCAGCGGCCCGACGAAATTGAAGCTGGTGCCCTGCACGATCAGCAGTCCGGCGCCAAGCGGGCCGAAGCGTTTGCACTGCACGAAGGTGGCGATGCCGGAAATCACCAGCGACATGGAAACGATGATGTTGGTATCACGCGGGGACACGCCGATGGCCTGGCAGATCAGCAGGCCAGGCGTGACGATGGGGACGATGATCGCCAGCAGATGCTGCAGCGCGGCGAGGAAGGTGATCCACGGACGCGGGCGGGCATCGAGCCCGTAGACCAGATCGTTCGGCGTGCCGGCGGCGGTGGGGGTGTCGGGGGCGTTCATGGCCGTCCTTGCGAAAAAAACGCGATTCTACGTGCAGCGGAGGGCAGGGCACAGCCGTATATGCGGACCGACTGAACGCTCCGGAACCCAGCCGTCTGCTGGCTGCGTCTTCTGGGGCGCGACGGTCGACGGGCAGCCTGACTACCTCCGGCTCCTGGGTCGTTCGAGTCCTGCGCCAAGCGTCACGAACGACGCCGGGTAAGCGGGTTAATGTTGTTGCTGACGCAAACCGTTTGGCGTTGATGCACAGCGCTATCAGCATCATCCGCCTCCATGACCCCGCCACGGCTGTGCTGCCAACGTGGCGTCACGCAACAAGGAAGGAAACCATGCAACGAGCGACTGAGCAGCAGCGAGCGCTGGTGATTTACCTGGCGTTGGGCCTGTTGCAGGGATCGATCTTATGGCTGGCCAGCGAACGCTGGCCGCAGGGGTCGGTCTGGCAGGCCCTGCTTTCGGCCTCGATCGTCTTCATCGTGGTGGGTGGATGGCAGCTGCAGATGCTTTGGGGCCAGTTGCGCGAGGCGGGCCGAGGGAAGCTGTTGTTGGCGGCGGTCCTGTTGCCGACGGCATTGTCGGGGTTGCTCGCGGTCCAGTTCGAGCAGCCACGCTGGTATCTGCTGGATGAACCTGTCGGCACGGTGCTGCTGTGGAGCCAACTGGCGCTGGCCTACATCCTTACGCCTTTCATCCAGGCGCGAAACTCGGCGCATCAGGGGGGCTTCGATTACAACGCGCTCTACCGTCATGCCTGGAACAACGGCCTGCTGCTTTTCATGGCGCTGGTCATGCTCGGTGTGTTCTGGCTGTTGATCTTGCTCTGGGCCGGTCTGTTCCGCATGCTCGGGGTCGACTATTTCATCGACTTGTTCTCTTCCTCCGGTTTCATCTGGATCGCCAGCAGCACGGTCGTCGCCGTCGGGCTGCGCATCGGCCTGGAGCGGATTCAGGTGGTCGATGCCTTGCGCAACGTGTTGCAGGCCATGTGTCGGTTCCTGTTGCCGATGACGGCCGTGATCCTGTTGCTGTTTGTGCTGTTCCTTCCGTTCACGGGCCTGGAGCCGCTCTGGGCGACCCGCCATGCAACGCCGATTCTGCTGTCGCTGGTGTTTGCCCATCTCGCACTGCTCAATGGGGTCGCTCAGGACGGTCAACAGACCGCTGATTATCCGCGACCACTACGCCTGCTGGTCGATATCAGCTCGATAGGCTTGCTGGTGCTCGTGGCGCTGGCGATTCATGCGCTGTGGTTGCGCATCGACCAGTACGGGCTGACACCGGACCGCATACTCGCGGCCCTGCTGGCGCTGATGGCGCTGCTGCATGGGCTGGCGTTGCTGACGGCGGTGCTCCGTCGCGGCCCTGGTTGGTTAAGCGGGCTCACGCGGAGTAATCCGCCATTGGCGCTTCTGAGCGCATGCCTGCTGGTGGTGATGTATGTGCCGGCACTCAGTCCGCTGCAACTGAGTGCGGTGAATCAGTACCAGCGGCTGCTCGATCACTCGGTGCCGGTGGAACGAACCGATCTGGCGGCCCTGCGCTTCAAACTCGGAGAGCCGGGGAGGCGTTATCTGGAGCAACTCCGCCAGCGTGTCGAGCAAGCTGATCTGGATGAAACACGGCGGGAATACCTGAAAGCAGCGTTGCAACGGCTCGAGGGGACGGATAGCTATTGGGCCTGGACGAGCGCGCCAGCGGAAACCGAGACATTGCCCGCGCTGCCCTGGTTGGGTGAATCGCTGGACGACGACGATGGGTCGCTGGCCCGGGCGATCGGTGCGCATCATTGCGACGCGACGGATGACTGTGCGCTGTTTGCGGTCGATCTGGATGCTGACGGCCAGCCGGAAGTGCTTCTGCTTAGAGGGGTGCGGCCAAGGGCCATTTCGGTGTTTGGACGTCGCGCGGAGCAATGGCGCCATCTGGGGCATTTGCGGATGCCTGACGGGAGTCCCGAGAAGAACGTCATTGCCGAACGGCTGGGTAGCGGAGCCTTTGAGCTCATCGCGCCACGCTACCAGGCCCTTGAGATCGACGGTGTGCGTCTGGAGCCGGTCATGACCGAGTAAAGGCTGCACCTGGCAGAAGAGGCCGAAGCGAGCTCGGGCCTCTTCTGCATCGCCCGATCAGTCTTCGAGCATCGCCTTGTTACGCACCGCGCCCTTGTCGGCGCTGGTGGCGAGCAGGGCGTAGGCCTTGAGCGCGGTGGTCACCTTGCGCGCGCGCGGGGCGGCGGGTTTCCAGCCTTTCTTGTCCTGCTCGATGCGGCGGTGGGAGAGCTCTTCATCACTGACCTGCAACTGGATGCTGCGGTTGGGGATGTCGATCAGCACCTTGTCGCCATCGCGCACCAGGCCGATGGCCCCGCCTGCGGCGGCTTCCGGGGAGGCATGGCCGATGGACAGGCCTGAGGTGCCGCCGGAGAAGCGACCGTCGGTCAGCAGGGCGCAGGCCTTGCCGAGTCCCTTGGATTTCAGGTACGAGGTCGGGTAAAGCATTTCCTGCATGCCCGGCCCGCCTTTCGGGCCCTCGTAACGGATGATGACGATGTCGCCCGCCTTCACTTCGTCGTTGAGGATGCCTTTCACGGCGCTGTCCTGACTTTCGAAAATCTTCGCCGTGCCTTCGAAGACCAGAATCGATTCGTCGACCCCGGCGGTCTTCACGACGCAGCCGTCCAGCGCGATGTTGCCGTAGAGCACGGCGAGGCCACCTTCCTGTGAATAGGCGTGCTCGACGCTGCGAATGCAGCCTTCGGCGCGATCCAGGTCCAGGCTGTCCCAACGGGTCGACTGGCTGAAGGCCGTCTGCGTCGGGATACCGGCCGGGCCGGCCCTGAAGAAGGTGTGCACGGCCTCGTCCCGGGTCTGGGTGATATCCCACTGGGCGATGGCTTCTTCCATGCTGCGGCTGTGCACGGTGGGCACGTCGGTGTGCAGCAGGCCGCCACGGGCCAGCTCGCCGAGGATGGAGAAGATGCCGCCGGCGCGGTGCACATCTTCCATGTGGTACTTCTGGATGTTCGGCGCGACCTTGCACAGCTGCGGCACCTTGCGCGACAAGGCGTCGATGGCGCGCAGGTCGAAGTCCACTTCGGCTTCCTGGGCCGCGGCCAGCAGGTGCAGGATGGTGTTGGTCGAGCCGCCCATGGCGATGTCCAGGGTCATGGCATTCTCGAACGCGCGACGGCTGGCGATGTTGCGCGGCAGCACCGATTCGTCGCCTTCGCCGTAATAGCGCTGGCACAGTTCGACAGCGGTACGGCCGGCGCGCAGGAACAGCTGCTCGCGATCGCTGTGGGTCGCCAGGGTCGAGCCGTTACCGGGCAGGGCGAGGCCCAGGGCTTCGGCCAGGCAGTTCATCGAGTTGGCGGTGAACATGCCGGAGCAGCTGCCGCAGGTCGGGCAGGCGCTGCGCTCGTATTCCGCGACCTTCTCGTCGGAGGCGCTTTCATCGGCGGCGATGACCATCGCATCGACCAGATCGAGGCCGTGGCTGGCGAGCTTGGTCTTGCCGGCTTCCATCGGCCCACCGGAGACGAACACCACCGGGATGTTCAGGCGCAGGGCGGCCATCAGCATGCCGGGGGTGATCTTGTCGCAGTTGGAGATGCAGACGATGGCGTCGGCGCAGTGAGCGTTGACCATGTATTCGACCGAGTCGGCGATGATCTCTCGCGAGGGCAGCGAATAGAGCATGCCGTCGTGGCCCATGGCGATGCCGTCGTCGACCGCGATGGTGTTGAATTCCTTGGCCACACCGCCGGCCTTCTCGATTTCACGGGCGACCAGCTGGCCAAGGTCCTTCAGGTGAACGTGGCCGGGTACGAACTGGGTGAACGAGTTGGCGATGGCGATGATCGGCTTCTTGAAGTCTTCATCCTTCATGCCGGTGGCGCGCCACAGTGCACGGGCACCGGCCATGTTGCGGCCGTGCGTGGAGGTTTTCGAGCGGTAATCGGGCATGACGGTTCCTGCGGCTAATCAGCGGGTCGAGTAGTGCTTATGGTGAGCGTCACCTGGGCCGCGTGCAACGGCAGGTGACCGTGCGTGCGGAGGGACCGGATCGAGGCGGGGTAACGCTCGTGCGGCCTGCGCCCACTGGCTCGCCGGGGGATAAAGGCGAGGAATGGACCCGATTCTACGCGCGGTCGCGGCACCGCGAAAGGCTGGCGGTCGGCCCGCGCCGTTCGGGACCAACAGCCTGCGTCGAACGCTCGGCACGTCCGAATCCGCTCGCCCCCTCTAAGCCTGAAGGGACGAGGTCGTCCACCTGCTCCAGAACGCCGTGGCGAAGCGCTGCCGTCAGCTATTGGGCAGAATCCGGCAGGTGATGCTCTTGATGTAGCGCGTTTCGGGAATCGCTGGATGCACCGGGTGGTCCGGGCCCTGGCCGCCGCGTTCGAGCAACTGGATGTTGCGATCCAGGTGTCGTGCGCTGCCGAGCAGAATATTCTGCAGATCGTCCTCGGGCAGATGCATCGAGCAGGACGCGCTGACCAGGATGCCGTCCTTGTTGAGCAGGCGCATGGCCATTTCGTTGAGGCGGCGATAGGCGGCCTCGCCGTTTTTCAGATCCTTCTTGCGTTTGATGAATGCCGGTGGGTCGGTGATGACCACATCGAAGCGTTCCTCGGCATTCTTCAGTTCCTTGATGGCCTCGAAGGCATCGCCCTCGACGCAGGTCATTTTCTCCGCGACGCCATTGAGGGCGGCGTTGCGCTCGACGCCATCGAGGGCGAACGCCGAGGCGTCGACGCAGAACACTTCACTGGCGCCGAACGCCGCGGCCTGCACGCCCCAGCCGCCGATATAGCTGAACAGGTCGAGCACCCGCTTGCCCTTGACGTAGGGGGCCAGGCGCGCGCGGTTCATCCGGTGATCGTAGAACCAGCCGGTCTTCTGGCCCTGCAGCACGGGGGCCTCGAACTTCACACCGTTTTCTTCCAGCGCCACCCACTCGGGTACCACGCCGAACGCGGTGTCGACGTAGCGTTCGAGGCCCTCGGCATCGCGCGCGCTGGAGTCGTTCTTCCACAGCACGCCGCGAGGCTTGAGTACCTGCACCAGGGCTTCGAGCACGGCGTCCTTGTTGCGCTCCATGGTGGCCGAAGCGAGTTGCACGACCAGATGATCATGGAAGCGATCGACCACCAGCCCCGGCAGCAGGTCGGAGTCGCCGTAGACCAGGCGGTAGCAGGGTTGATCGAACAATCGCTCGCGCAGCGACAGTGCCACCTGGATGCGATGCACCAGCAGCGATTTGTCCAGGCTGTGTTTGAGGTCGCGCGACAACAGGCGTGCGCAGATCAGGTTGTTCGGCGAAATGCCGACGATGCCCAGCGGCTTGCCGCCCGCAGCCTCCAGAATCGCCTGGTCACCCGCGGCGAAACCGCTCAGCGGCGTGGCGGCAGTGTCCACCTCGTTGCTGTAAACCCACAGATGGCCGGCGCGCAGGCGGCGATCGGCGTTGGCTTTGAGGCGCAGGCTGGGCAGGGTCATCGGGGCGGCTCCGGGTAAGGGGGCGGGCATTGTATAGGAGCGGCGCGCCACAGGCTTCAGGCGCGGGGAAAAGCATGCGCCTGAAGCCTGCCGTCAGGCCGTGAGCGCCTCGATCAGCGCCTCGCTGAAGGCGGGAATGTCGTCAGGCTTGCGGCTGCTGATGAGATGGCCATCGACCACCACCTGCTCGTCGACCCACTCGGCGCCAGCGTTCATCAGGTCATCGGTCAGCGAAGGCCAGCTGGTCATGCGTTTACCCTTGACCAGGTCGGCGGAGATCAGCAGCCAGGCTCCGTGGCAAATGACCGCAACCGTCTTGTTTTCACGGGCGGCATCGCGCACCAGCTCCTGGGCCATCTCATCGGTGCGGATGGTGTCAGAATTGACGACCCCTCCGGGCAGCAGCAGGGCGTCGTAATCCTCCATGCGGATGCTGTCGAAGGTGTCATCGACGTGAAACTTGGTGGCCGGTGTGGTGTGGTTCCACCCTGTGACCTCGCCGTTCTTCGCGGAAATGATGTGAACGGTGGCGCCCTTGTTTTCCAGAGCCTCCTTGGGACCGGTCAGCTCGACCTGCTCGAAGCCGTCGGTGACCAGGATCGCTACGCGTTTGCCGTTGAGTGACGCTGCCATTTCGTATCCTCCTCGTTGGGATTGCATCGATTCCGGGATTGGCGCTACTTGAAATCCGACCATGTTCTCGGCCAAAGTTCGCACTCTTTCCGTAATGGCCAATTGATACTGGTCGAGCTGGGCCACCTATGACAGTCGAGCTTTCAGACGAGCAGATTCGCGGCGTACTGCAGGGCATCAGCGTGCCGCCCCAGCCTCAGATCATGGTCGACCTGCAGATGGAGCAGATCGCGCCCGACCCGGACCTGCGCGCCATCGCGCGACTGATCGGCCAGGATCCCGGTCTCTCCGGCGCGCTGCTGAAAACGGTCAACTCGCCGTGGTTCGGCCTCGCCAACCGCATCGCGTCGATCCAGCAGGCGGTCAACCTGCTGGGCAGCCGTTCGGTGATCAACCTGATCAACGCACAATCGATCCGGGGTGAGCTGACCGACGCGGCCATCGTCACGCTGAACCGGTTCTGGGACACCGCGCAGGATGTCGCCATGGCCAGCCTGACCCTCGCCAAGCGCATCGGATATCCGGCGCCCGACGAGGCCTACACGCTGGGGCTGTTTCACAATTGCGGCATCGCCTTGATGCTGATGCGCTTTCCCGGATACATGGGCGTGCTGGAGCAAGCGTATGCCAGCGTCAGCCATGCCGTGCGCCTCACCGACATCGAGAACCGGGTGTTCGATACCAACCACGCGGTCGTCGGCTACTTCGTGGCTCGATCCTGGAAATTGCCGGAACATTTGTGCGAGGCGATCGCCGGTCACCATAATGCGCTGGCGTTGTTCGACGACGAATGGAGCGACCCGCGGATCAAGACGCTGCTGGCGATCCTGAAAATGGCCGAACATATCTGTGCCTGCCATCGCGTACTCGGTGCTCAGCCGGACGACCACGAGTGGACGGCGGTGGAGCGACAGGTCCTCGAATACGTCGGCCTCTCGGGGTACGATTTCGATTACCTCAAGGGCAGCATTCGCGAGCTGGGCGTGGGCTGACCGCGCCGACTCGATAGCTGCTAAGGTCGCCATCCGGTTCATTGTCGATAGTCCATATGCCTGAGCTTCCCGAAGTCGAAACCACCCGTCGCGGCATCGAGCCGCACCTGATCGGCCAGCGTGTCAGCCGCGTGATCGTGCGCGAGCGCCGGCTACGCTGGCCGATCCCGGACGATCTGGACGTGCGCTTGTCGGGCCAGCGTATCGAGGCGGTCGAACGTCGCGCCAAGTACCTGCTGATCAAGGCTGAGGTCGGCACGTTGATCGCCCATCTGGGCATGTCGGGCAGTCTTCGACTGGTGCCGGCGGATACCCCGGTGGGCAAGCACGAGCACGTCGATATCCTGCTCGAATCCGGCATGGCGCTGCGCTACACCGATCCACGCCGCTTCGGTGCGCTGCTCTGGAGCGACGCCCCGCTCAGCCATGTGCTACTCGCCAGCCTCGGCCCGGAACCGCTCGGCGACGCCTTCGATGGCGACCGGCTGTTCCAGATGTCGCGTGGGCGCAGCATGGCGGTCAAACCGTTCATCATGGATAACGCGGTGGTGGTGGGTGTCGGCAATATCTATGCGAGCGAGGCGCTGTTCGCCGCCGGAATCGACCCACGGCGGGCCGCCGGCACAGTATCGCGGGCGCGCTATCTGAAGCTTGCCGTCGAGATCAAGCGGATTCTCGCCTACGCCATCGAGCGCGGCGGGACGACGCTGCGCGACTTCGTCGGGGGCGACGGCAAGCCTGGCTACTTTCAGCAGGAATTGTTCGTCTATGGTCGCGGCGGCGATCTGTGCAAGAGCTGCGGTGCGACATTGCGCGAAATTCGCCTGGGTCAGCGCGCCAGCGTGTTCTGCCGACGGTGCCAGCGTTGATGCGATCGCTGCGCAGGCATTGACGGCGTTCACGATCAACAACGGTCGGCCGCTGCTATAGTGACCGCCACAACAATCGTCTGCCTCGTTTCGCCCAGCTGAAGGACCACACCATGAAACTGTTTCGCTCCACTGCTGTTGTCTTGGCCCTCTCCACCGGTCTGCTGGCGATGCCGGCCCAGGCGCAATCGGTGCAGCAGAATGCCAGCGGCGACCCGATGTACACCGTCGAGGCACCCAAGGCGTTTTCCATCGTCGGCGATCTGCTGATCGCCCGTCCGTTGCTGATCGCCGCGACGGCAATCGGTGCCGGCCTGTTCGTCGTCAGCCTGCCGTTCAGCGCCATGGGCGGCGGTATCAAGGAAACCGGCCAGGCGTTGGTGGTCGAGCCTGGCGCGGCGGCGTTCGCTCGTTGCCTGGGTTGCACCCGCGTCGGCTATAACCGCCAGGACTGATCGTCCGCAGGGAGAGGGCAGCGGCCCTGCGCCGAGGGGCCTGCCTGCCGGGCGCGGCCGGTGCCTGACCCTCGTTTCGCTGTTTCAGGTTCAATCGTATAGCTGCTCGCGCAGGCGTCCGTCGCTCCCGGCAGGTGCGATCGATTCTGCGCGACGATCTTGAAGCAGGCCTGCCGAACGGCGGTCTCGGTTGCAGCGAGCTTTGTGGGGAACCGGGCGGGATGCCGCCTGGCGTCGTTTATTCAGGCCTTGCCGGTGATGATCAGGTATTTCTGCATCAGCTCGTCCTTGCTCTCGACGTTGCTTTCATCGAGCGGGATGCAGTCCACCGGACAGACTTGCTGGCACTGGGGCTCGTCATAGTGGCCGACGCATTCGGTGCAGAGGTTGGGATCGATGACGTAGATTTCCTCACCTTGGGAAATCGCGCTGTTCGGGCACTCGGGCTCGCACACATCGCAGTTGATGCAGTCATCGGTAATGATCAGGGACATCCAGCTAGCTCCAGCTGCGGCATTGACCGCAGCACAGGTAGAAAACGACGCGCCAATTTTGCCGCATCCGCTCGCCGGGTGCACGCGGCAGTGCTCGCCCTCTGTCGGCAATGCACGCCAGGCGCGTGTTCGGACGCGTTAGCGTGAGGCGAAGCGCTCGGCCAGCGCCTTCATCACCGAAGGATGAACGAACTTGGTGACATCGCCGTCGAGTCGGGCGATCTCACGTACCAGCGTCGAGGAAATGTAGGAGAATTTCTCCGACGGGGTCAGAAACAGGCTTTCGACGTCTGGCGCCAGTTGCCGATTCATGTTGGCCAACTGGAATTCGTATTCGAAGTCCGACACCGCACGCAGGCCCCGTAGCAGGACGTTGGCCTTCTGCTCGATGACGAAGTGCGCCAGCAGCGTGGAGAAGCCCAGCACTTTGACGTTGGGCAGGTGCGCAGTCACTTCCTGGGCCAGCGCCACGCGCTGTTCAAGCGGAAACAGCGGATTCTTGTTAGGGCTGGCAGCGACCGCAATGATCACTTCATCGAACAGGCGTGAGGCGCGCTCGACCAGGTCGGTGTGGCCCATGGTGATCGGATCGAAGGTTCCCGGATACAACACTCGATTCATTGCGGCGTCCTGACGCAGGCGTGGGGGGTGGATGGTAGCGGCTCGGTAACGGCAGCGTAAAGCATCAAAGCGCTACCCCATCGCGCGACTGGCCGGCCCCTTTCCAAGTGCCTGGCGGGCTGGCCAGCGCTGCGGGGCGCGCAGCGTTTCAGGTGTCGCCAACAGGGCTTCAACGCACGAACAGCTTGTAGATCAGCTTCTGCCATAGCTTGCCATAAGGGGGATAGATCATCCGGGCGGCATTGATGCGTTGCTTGATGAATACACCTTTGGCCTTGCTGAACGTGAGAAATCCCTCATGGCCATGGTAGTGGCCCATGCCCGAAGGCCCGACGCCGCCAAAGGGAAGGTCGTCCTGGGCGACATGAAGCAACGTGTCGTTGAGGCAGACACCGCCAGAGTGGGTGCGGCGCAGCACTTCGCGCTGCTCGGCCCTGTCGTAGCCGAAGTAGTAAAGCGCCAACGGGCGCGGGCGCGCATTGATATAGGCGAGGGCGTGGTCGATGTCGTCGTAGGGCACGATGGGCAGCAACGGGCCGAAGATCTCGTGCTTCATCACGTCCATGTCGTCGTTCACATCGAGCAGCAGGCAGTGCGGCATGCGGCGCTCCTGGCCCTGTTCGAACAGCGGCAGCAGGCGCGCGCCCTTGGCTTGGGCATCGTCCAGGTAACCTTGCAGGCGAGCGTGCTGGCGCCGGTTGACGATGCTGGTGTAGTCCGGGTTGTCCGCCAGCTGCGGGTAGAAGCGTCGCACCGCCTGGCGATAGGCCTCGACGAAGCCCTCCACACGATCGCGCGGCATCAGTACGTAGTCCGGTGCGACGCAGGTCTGGCCGGCGTTGAGTGACTTGCCGAACGCGATGCGCTGCGCCGCGTCATCCAACGGTACGTTACGTGAAACGATGACCGGCGACTTGCCCCCCAGTTCGAGGGTTACCGGCGTCAGGTTCTGCGCCGCAGCGCGCATTACCTGCCGACCGACGCAGGTACTGCCGGTGAACAGAAGGTGGTCGAACGGCAACTTCGAAAAGGCGATCCCCACGTCCGCTTCGCCGAGCACCACCGCGACTTGATCCTCCGGGAATATCTGCGCCAGCAGGGCTTTGAGCAATCGGCCGGTCGCGGGAGTGGACTCGCTCATCTTCAGCATGACCCGGTTGCCGGCCGCCAGTGCGCCGATCAGCGGGCCGATGGCCAGGTACAGCGGATAGTTCCACGGAACGATGATGCCGACCACTCCGAGTGGCTGGTAGATCACTTTGGCGCTGGCGGGTTGGAAAGCAATACCCACGCTGCGCCGCGACGGCTTCATCCATTGCCGCAGGCGGCGTTTGGCGTACCGAATGCCATGCAGGCTGGGCATGATTTCGGCGAGGCGTGTCTCGTCTGCCGAGCGGTTGCCGAAATCTTCGCTGATGGCTTCCATGAGCGCTTGCTGATGACTGGCCAACAGATCGTGCAGCGCCTCCAGCGCTTGCTGGCGGTCCTCTTCGGTCGGGCTGGGATCGGCCTGGAAGGCGCTACGCTGGCGGTCGAGCAGCGGTTGGAGGCGCTCGATTTCGAGGTCTGGCTGGTTCAGAAAAGCGACATCTGCAAGCACGAGGATGCTCCGGGGGGCAGGCAAGTGCCGAATTTATTTAGAGCAGATGCCCGGGTCTGTCAACGCGCGAGCAGGCGGTGCGCCACGCCCGGCCAGTCGCAGTCATCGCCATGATGAACCGTTTCGCGAAGACCGGACACGTTTCGTTCGTGGGCTGTTATCGGACTGTAACCGCACTGTCATTCAATTGACGTTCGAGGCTTCTGACGAGTGGCATTCGCGGTGATGACGAAATAATGGCATCCGGCAGGGGCTGAGATTAGAATGATGTCCAATTGATATCACTTTATCGAGTGTCTTCGCATCATGCCTGTCTTGCCTCGGGTCGCCGTATTGGGTGGCACTCATCTCGGCCGCACCACCTTACAGATAGATCGGTACGATGGCTTGCCGGCCTTGCTGGCTTCCACCGATTACGACGTCCTGTTGCTGGACGCGCCTGCTGCGATCGCGGGCCAATGGCTGCGCGAGCTGCGAGCCAACAAGCGCTATCGATTCTGCCTCATCTATTGCTGTCAGGATCAGGATGCCTGGTGCATGGCGCTGGGTGACGGCGCGCCGCTTGCCGACCTTGAGGCGCTCACGCCGCTGTGGCGGTTGTGGCAGGAACGCAGCGCCCTGTTCAACCAGGGCGCTGCGCCAGATCGCTTCGAGAGCCGGGTCCTCGCCTGGCTATGGCTGCGTCCACGCGGAGGCCTGCAGGCGGTACGCGATGCCAACACGGCACAGCATTACCGGTACCCGGTCCTCGAAGCGCTGGAAGATGACGAAACGCCCAATGCGTTCGCCTGGCTGCAACTCATGGTGCAGCAGGGTTGGCTTGAGGAGGGCGAGTTGCTTGATCGCGTGCGGTTGTGCATCGGCTGCGGCTCTGGCCGGCTGAACTACGTCGACGTCTGTCCTGAATGCGAAACCCTGGACATTGCCCGCCAGCCCTCGTTGCACTGCTTCACCTGCGGCCATGTCGGCGCGCAGGAGCATTTCCTCAAGGACGGCTTGCTGCTCTGCCCGAACTGCCTGTCCCGCTTGCGCCACATTGGTAGCGATTACGATCGGCCGCTGGAGAACTACCGCTGCCGCGGTTGCCAGGCATTCTTCGTCGATGCGGATATCGAGGCGCGCTGCCTGGATTGCGGTCGTTCTCACGAGCCGGACAAACTGCGGGTACGGGAGGTGCGCAACTATAGGCTGGCGGAGTCCGGTCGCTTGCGGTGTCGCCAGGGATACAGCACCACCGTCACCCATCACGACCAGTTCGGTCGGCTCAACCTGCTGAGCCCGAAATCCTTCCACGAGCTGCTCAATTGGCAGTTGCAATTGGTGCGGCGCTACAAGGCGCCTGCGTTTTCCATGCTGGGCTTGCGCTTCGTCAATCTCACCGCGACCGTCAGCGAACTGGGCGAATTACGTGGCCATGCGCTGATAGACGGTCTGGTCGAGCGCCTCCAGGAGGCCGTACGTGACACCGATCGCTGCAGCCGGGTCAGCGAGGAAGTTCTCTGGATCATGATGCCGCATACCGATGCGATGGGGCTCGATGTGGTGCGCAAACGATTGGCCCAGGGTGCGGAACAATTGGTGCAAGGGCAAATCGGGCGCCTGCAATTGCGTCACGCGGGGTTCACTGCGCCAGGCGATCTGCTCGAACAGGAGGATGCGGCCCTGTTGCTGGCGCGCCTGAACGGAGCCCTGGTCTGATGGAAGGCTTCTGGTTGCAATGGCTTGGCATTCTCGGCGAGATCGACAAGCCGCAGGGACTTGGTTATCTGCTGGTCATGCTGTTTCCGGCGTTTCTGCTGCTGGAAGTGCCGCTCAACCTGCTGGTGCTGGTCGGCGTCCTGCGCTGGTTTGTGCGCAAGCCGTTCGTGCTGCCGGAAGGCAACGGCTATCAACCTCGCGTCAGTTGCGTGATCACCTGCTATAGCGAAGGCCGCGACGTGCAGACGACATTGCTCAGCCTGTGCGAGCAGACGTACCGTGGCGAAATCGAGCTGATTCCCGTGGTGGATGGCGCCGCGGCGAACCACGCGACGATGCAGGCCGTACGGGATTTTCGCGTCGATACGCAGCTGTACCCGCGCCGCTACCTGCGGCCCATCGCAAAATGGCAGCGTGGCGGACGGGTCTCTTCGCTCAACGCCGGGCTCGAGTACAGCACCGGTGACATCGTCATGGCACTGGATGGAGACACCTCGTTCGATAACGACATGGTCGTGAACATCGTCAGGCATTTCCAGGACCCGGCCGTGCCAGCGGTCGCCGGCAGCCTGCGGGTGCGCAACAGTCGCGTGTCGTTGACCACGGCGATGCAGGCGCTGGAATATCTGCTGTCGATCCAGATGGCCAAGATCGGCCTCAGCGAATGGAACGTGGTGAACAATGTGTCCGGCGCGTTCGGGGCGTTCCGCCGCAGTTTTCTGCTGAAGATCGGCGGCTGGGATACGCATACCGCAGAAGACCTGGATATCACCCTGCGGATCAAAAACTATTTCGGGCGCCGACCGCTGCGCATTCCCTTCGAGCCCCGCGCCATCGGACACACCGATGCGCCGGCGACGTTCCGTCAGTTTCTGCTGCAGCGCTTGCGCTGGGATGGCGATCTTTTCTTTCTCTACGCGCGCAAGCACCGTCACAGCTTCACGCCGCGGCTGCTGGGTTGGCCGAATTTCCTGGCAGTGCTGGTCAGCGGGTTTTTCTTTCAGCTGGTGTTGCCCTTCATCATTGTCGGCTACTTCCTCGTGGGGTTGTTCACGCTGCAGCTGTCCACCTTCCTGGTGCTCGCCTTGCTGGTTTATCTGGTCTACCTGGCCAATACCCTGCTGGGTTACCTCGCGTTGCTGGCCATGGTTTCCGAGCGCCCCCGCGAAGATTCATGGCTGCTATGGGCGGTGCCGCTGTTCCCGCTGTTCATGTTCGTCCTGCGGTGCTGGAGCGCTGTGGCGATTCTCAACGAGATGGTGCGGCGTGGCCATGAAGAGACGGCTATGGCGCCCTGGTGGGTGCTGCGCAAGGCGAAGAGGTTCTGATGCGGCGTTCGTGCACCTTCCTGGCCATGATGTGGATGGCCTCTGCCAGCCATGCTGAGTCGCTTCCACTTTCTCGCTTGCTCGACACGGTCGAGGCTGCGCCCGTGGTACGCGCGGTCGATGCCGAATTGACCGCGCTCGATTCGCTCAGGCAGCAGCGTGAAGCCGAGGCCGGCTGGCAGTGGTTCGCGTCGGCTGGAGCGGGCCGTTATCGTGAACTCGTCACCGAAGACGTGCGAGACGATTACCAGGGCAGAGACTTGGCGCTGGGCCTGCGCCATCCGCTGCTGGGCAGCCTGCACCGGCAGCTGGATGCGGTGAAGGTCGTCGAGAGCGAGCGGCAACAGCAGCAAGCCCGACGTTCTCTTTATCGCGCACAGCAACGCCTGGCGTTGCGAAGCGCTTACGCGGACTGGTGGCGGGCACAACAGGAGTCGCGTTGGTGTGAGGGACATGCAGACAGCGTGCAACGGTCGCGCGACCAGTTGGCGGAGCGGGTTCGTGGAGGTTGGCTGCTCGCCTCCGAGGCCCGCCTGCTCGATGGTCGCTGGCAAGCCCTGCAGCGCCGCTGTTCCGAAAGTGGACAGGTGCTTGAAGAAACCCGGTATCAGCTGAGCGTGTCGAGCGGTCAACCGGTCGAGGCGCCGCTCCAGGCCGTGCCGGAAACGCTGGCAACGACGGCGCAGCCGTTGAGCGCCTGGCTCAATGGATTGGAGGCGCACCCACGCCTCGATGCGCGACGTGAGCAGCTCCGGCTCGCCGAGCAGAGTCGGCACACGCCCTGGTACACGGGCATCGATTCGAGTTTCAGCGTCGCGCAGAGCTACGAAGACCGTAACGGTGGCAGCAAACCGGGCAGTGGGCTGGTGGCCAGCATCAGTCTGTCGGCGCCGTTCGATCCCTTGGCGTACGGCAAGGCGCGGGGTGATGAGCGCGAGGCGCGTCATCAGGCCGCCATGGCGCAGTTGCAGGCCGAGCGCGATCTGCTGGTGCAGGCGATCGGCCAGGCGTTGGGTGCGCATCGGCACGCGGCTGATGAGTTGCTGGAGGCGCGCCAGCAGCGGGACGCCGCCGCGTTGGCCGTACGGGAGCAAAGGTTACGCCTGGAAAACAGTGTCGATCAGGCCTACGCGGGTGCCATGAGCGCGGCCCTCGACCAGGCGTATTCGGAGCTTCGGCTGATCGCCGCTTGGCATGGCCTGTGGCTGCGGCAGGCCGCGCTGCAGTTGTTCCTGGACGACAGCGAAGTGCATCCGGCCATGCTCGGTCCGGTGCAGCTCGACTGGCGCGAATGGGCGACCAACGACGCGCCTGTGGCGCTCATGCAGCCGGATCGTTGGCGGCGGGGAACATACGTCTGGGACAGCCGCCGGCTGTTGGACGCTAACAGCCGCGCCGATGAATTGGCCTCGCTGGTGCAGGCCGGCATGCAGCGCATCTATCTGGGACTCAGCGCGGCGCAACTTGCCGCACCGGATCGCTTGAAGGACCAGTTGCAGGTCACGCTCAGCGAAGCGCGCTCGCAGGGGCTCGAGGTGGCATTGCTGCTGGGCGATCCCGATTGGCTTTTGCCGGCTCGCCGTCAGGGGCTCATCGACGTGCTGGCCACGCTGGCCCTCCTGCCGTTCAGCGCCTTGCACCTGGATCTGGAGGTCGAACAGCTTGGCTGGCCAGTGCCGACGGCCCGGTTGCAGGACTGGATGGACACGCTGGCCGAGGTCGCGCAGGCCAGCCACTGGCCGGTGGAAATATCGAGCCATCATCGCTGGTTCGCCGCGCCACGCCCCGGTGAGTACTGCGTGCCATGTCGCCTCGATCAGCGCGGCGTACGGCAGATCAGTCTGATGATCTACACCCGCAATCCCGAACGCAGCGCCGAGCTGGCGCAAGGCATCGCGCGGCGCTGGCCGGGCCTGTCGTTTCGCCTCGCGCAGAGCGTGGAGCCACAGCTGCCCGCGGAGCAAACCTGGAGCGGCCAGTCGCGCGCGCAACTGCACGCGCAGGAAGCGCGCTGGCGGCAGCGGCTGCACGCAGCCTCCATCACCGGAATCGACTGGCAGGACTGGTCCTACTACCCCCATTGAGCAAACCGCATGAAGATCAGATTCTCCAGCGCCAAGGAACACCAGCCGACCCACGAGCAGGGTTTGCAGGTCCTCTATGCACCCGGCAAGCGACTGGCCTTTCGGCTGCGCTGGTATCTCATCCTTCTGGCCGTGGCCAGTCCCCTGCTATGGCTGGCAGGGCGCTGGCTGCTGGCGCTATGGCTGATCGAGGCGCCGGCACAGGTGCATTTGTCGAGCGTCGAGCTGCGCAGCCGGGATGTGGGCCAGGTTCAGCAGGTGCTGGTCGAGCCTGGACAGCGCGTGACGGCTGGCGAGCTACTGGTGCGCCTGGATAATCCGGAATGGCGGGCGCGGCGCTTTCTGTTACAGGCCGGCGCCCCACAGGCGGTGCGTGACGAGGTCGCGCTGGCACGTGAACGCGCCCTGTTGCGAACCTCGCTCGACCGCGCCGAGGCTCATGTGCAGCGGGTCCGTGGCTTACTCGAAGCTGGCGCGGCGACGCGGGGCGAGTTGATGGAGGCGACCAACCAGCGTGATGCGCGACTTCGCGACCTGTACCAGCTCGAACAGCGCAGCCAGCCCGTGGTGTCAGCCGATGAGCGTCAGCGTGAACTCGAACTCGCCTGGCTGGACAGTCGTCTGAACGAGCTGGGGGTGCGCGCCGAGTCGGATGGCAAAGTGGGTGAAATCATGGCCGCTCCGGGTGAGAACGTGGGGCCAGGCACGCCACTGCTGCGCCTGGAGCGCGATGCCGAACCGCAGGTGTGGGTGTATCTGCACCCCAGCCATGCCGCCAGCGCTATGCCGGGCAAGCCGTTGACGTTGATTTTCCCGGATGGCAGCAAGCGACAGGCGGTGGTGGTACAGGCCGTCGACGATGCCGCTCCGGTCCCGGCCGAACTTCGGCCGCCATTCAGCGCGCCAACGCGGAGTCTGCGCGTGATCGCTCGGGTCCACGACGGTTTGCCGGCGCAGTGGCGTATCGATCGGCTCGGGCTTACGGCGCGCTTCCCTGACCCCTGGTTCGCCTTTGGCGGCTGAGTGGATCAGTCCAAGGCCAGCCACTGAGGTATTCGCCGCTCCAGGTAGTAACGCGGCTTGAGCGGCGAACCCTCGACGAAGCCGACGTGGCCGCCGTGGCGGTGCAGTTCCAGCGTGGTGGTCGGCGAGAGTTCGTTTGGCTCGGGCACGCTGTGACGGAACACGAAGGGATCGTCTTCCGCCTGGATCAGCAGGGTCGGGGTGCGGATGTCGGGCAGGAAGTAGCGGCTCGAGGCGCGGCGGTAGTAATCGGTGGCGTCGTCGTAGCCGTGCAGCGGTGCGGTGAAGCGGCCGTCGAAGTCCCAGAAGGTGCGCATGCCGTCCAGCGAGCCGAGGCGTTGCAGCGTCGAAAGATGCTCACTGGCGCCCTGCTGTGTGAACAGGCGCTGTTTGTCCCGGACGTAGGCCACCATTTCGCGCATGAAATGCGCCTGGTAGATCCGCGAGAAGCCGAGGCCAATGCGGTCGGCGCACTGGTCCAGGCGAAAAGGCACCGAAACCGCCACGGCGCGTTGCAGTGGCGCCCGCGTGCCGTGCTCGCCGAGATATTTGAGCAGGACGTTACCGCCGAGCGAATAGCCTACCGCGTACAGCGGAGCCAGTGGCCGCGCGGTCTGCACATGCGCGATCACTTCGTTCAGGTCATCGCTGGCGCCTGAATGGTAGGCACGCGGCAGCAAGTTGGGCTCGCCGGAGCAGCCGCGCCAGTTGACGGCCACGCTGGCCCAGTCTCGCTGAGCCAGTTGCTGTTGCAGGCCCCGCACGTAGTGCGAGTTCGATGAGCCGGTAAGCCCGTGCAGCGCCAGAACCAATGGCACCCTGGCATCGTGAGGGCCGTACCAGTCGAGATCGATGAAGTCGCCGTCGGCCAGCCACAGCCGCTCGCGGCGGCGCGGCAGTGAGGGTGCGCGACGGCACAGGGGGTTCCAGAGTGTCTGCAAATGACCACCGCGCAGCCACCAGGCGGGGCTGAACGTCGCGCCTGGCTCGGGGCTCAACGCGGAATCGGGAAAGGTGACGGACACTGGTTGGCCCCGTGCTGGTTGCGGTACGGCGGTTCTGCTTCTGCCTCGCGGCGCGGGGCCACGATGCGAACGGCATTTTTGTACAGGTCGCTGACGGACGCTCAGGCTTCGCCGCTGCGCTCCCACAATGCGTAATGGACGTTGCCGGCCTTCTTCTCGCGATGCAGCCGCCAGTTGCCCGGCAGTCCGAGGCTCGACGGCATGGCCTCGCTCTCGGTATAGATCCAGGCATGCCGGGCCAGCCAGCCCTTGTGTTCCAGCAGCTCGCAGGCAGGTTGCAGCAGGTTCTTGTTGAAGGGCGGATCGAGAAACACCAGATCGAAGGGCGTAGGCGTCTGGGTTTCCAGATACCGCAGCGCATCGCTTTGCAGCAACTGGCCCTGGCCACAGTTCAGTGTATCGAGGTGCTTGCGCAGGCTGGCGATGGCGTTGGCATTGAGGTCCAGCGCCAGCGCCATGCTGGCGCCACGTGAGAGCGCTTCGAGGTAGAGCGCTCCGCTGCCGGTAAACGGGTCGAGGACGCGGGCACCGGACAGATACGGGGCAAGCCAGTTGAACAGCGTCTCGCGGACTCGATCAGGCGTCGGTCGTAGCCCGTCGGCATCGGGAAAGCCGAAGCGTCGGCTGCGCCATTCGCCGCCGATGATACGCAGCTGGCCCTGGCCACCATGGGCGGAAGGGCGGATGGGTGGGTTGGCCATCAATGCTCCGGAACGCTGCTGGGTTGTTCGAGGGGCTTCTCGCTCGGCGCCGGAAGCGGCTTCTGCTCGACTTGCGGGCCGGCCGTGACGATCACGAAGCCGTCTGGACTGAGGTGCTCGTTCATCGCAGCCTTGACCTCTTCGACCGACAGCGCCTGCACCTGTTGCATGAAGTCTTCAAGGTAGGTCAGCGGCAGGCCGTAGAAGCCGATGCTGCCCAACTGGCCAACGATGTCCGCATTGCTGGCAGTGGACAGCGGAAAGCTGCCCGCGATTTCACGCTTGCTGCGTTCCAGTTCGGCCTGGGTGGGGCCCTGTTCGAGGAACTCGGCGACCAGTCGCTGCACCAGTTCCAGCGTGGCTTCGGAAAGATCGGCACGGGTCTGCAGATTGATCATGAACGGACCGTTGGTCTGCATGGGGCTGAATCCGGAGTAGATGCCGTACGTGAGTCCCCGCTTTTCTCGTACTTCTTCCATCAGGCGTGTACCGAAACCGCCCCCGCCAAGGATCTGGTTGCCCAGATACAGCGCGGCGTAATCGGGGTGACCGCGCGGGATGCCGAGTTGCGCCAGCATCAGGTGGGTCTGGTTGGACGGAAAATCGATGTGATGCTGGCCCGCCGTGGGGTCGCCTGGCGTTGCCGGGGCAGGCAGTGCCGGGCCCTGCGGCAAGGCCTGCGAGACCTGCTCGGCAATGGCCTCGGCTTGCGCTCGGTCGAGGTCTCCGACCAGGGCGATCACGGCGTTGCCTGAGGCATACGCTTTGCCATGAAAGGCACGCAGCTGAGCCGTGTCGATTCGTGGAATGGTTTCGGGCGTACCCTCGCTGGGGTGCGCGTATGGATGGTGCTGATAGAGCTGCTCGAACAATTCGAGGCTGGCCAGCTTGCCGGGGTTTTGCTTCTGGAACTCGAAGCCGGCCAGTAGCTGGTTCTTGATCCGTTGCAGCGAGTCTTCCGGAAAGGTTGGCCGGCCGACCACCTGGCTGAACAACTGCAGCGCTGGCTCGCGCTTGTCTTGTGCACTCAGGCTGCGCAGGCTGGCCACCGCCATGTCGCGATAGGAGCCGTTGCCGAATTCTGCCCCGAGGCCTTCGAAGCCTTCGGCGATGGCGGTGACGTCCTTGCCCTCGATCCCTTCGTTGAGCATCGCGTTGGTCAGCATGGCCAGCCCAGGCGTGCCGCCATCCTGGCTGCTGCCGGCGGCAAAGGTCAGGCGCAGGTCGAACATCGGCAACTGGTGGGCCTCGACGAACAGCACTCGCGCGCCGCCTTGGGTCTGCCAGCTCTGGATGTCCAGCTCGCGGCGCGCGAGCGGCTGGTCGCCGAGTTCGGCCAGCGACTCCAGGCGGGGCGTCTCAGTCGCCTTGGCGTTGGCAATGGCCTGCCCGGATTCGGCGGGGGTGGCGACGGTTTCCTCGGTGGGGATCGGGATCGATGCGGCCGTTTCGCCGGCGTCTTCGCTACAGGCGGCCAGGCCGAGGCAGGACGCCAGCAACAGGCCGATGAGGCTGCGATGCATCAGGTTGCGCTCACTCATCGCGGGACTCCTCGGGCAGGACGTGGGCAACGCTCAGGCGTGAGCGGGTAAAGAAGGTGCGGGCCGCCTGCTGGATGTCGTCCGGCGTCACCGCTTCGAGCGCGCTGAGCTCTTCATCCATCAGGCGCCAGGACAAGCCGACTGTTTCCAGCTGGCCGATGGTGGTGGCCTGCTGGGTGATGGAGTCGCGCTCGTAGACCAGCCCGGCAATGACCTGGGCGCGCACTCGCTCCAGTTCGGCCTCGGAGGGTGCGTTCTGTTTGAGCTGTTCCAGTTGCCGCCAGAGACCGGCTTCGACCTCTTGCAGGCTGCGGCCTTTCTGCACATTGGGCGCGGCGCTGAGCATGAACAGGGAATCCCCGCGGGCGTAGGCGTTGTACCAGGCCGAGGCGCTGGTCACCAGCTCCTCGCCGCGCTCGAGTTGCTGTGGCAGGCGCGCGCTGTAGCCACCGTCGAGAAGTGCGCTGATCAGACGCAGGGCGTGGATCTGTCGGGCATCTTCAACGGTGGCCAGGCTGGGCATATTGAAGGCCATCATCAGGCTCGGCACCTGCGTCTTGACGTGAAGTGTGAGCCGACGCTCGCCGGGCTCGGCCAGTTCCAGGGGGCGCTTGGCACTGGGCAGCGGGCGACGCTCGATCGGACCGAAATAACGTGCCGCCAGCGCCTGCACTTCGTCGCGAGTGACGTCGCCGACCACTACCAGGGTGGCATTGTTGGGCGCATACCAGGCCTGGTACCAGTGACGCAGCTCATCGATGGTCATGCGGTTGAGATCGGCCATCCAGCCGATGGTGGGGGTGTGATAGCCGCTGGCCGGGTAAGCCATGGCCTTGAAGCGTTCATAGGCCAGCGCGCTTGGCTTGTCGTCGGTGCGCAGCCGGCGCTCTTCTTTGATCACTTCGATTTCGCGAGCGAACTCTTCCGCCGGCAACTGCAGGCTGGCGAGGCGGTCGGCCTCCAGTTCGAAGGCAACGGCGAGGCGATCCCGCGCCAGTACCTGATAGTAGGCAGTGTAATCGTCACTGGTGAAGGCGTTCTCTTCGGCTCCCAGCTCGCGAAGGATACGCGACGCTTCTCCGGCCCCGAGCTTGCGGCTGCCCTTGAACATCATATGTTCGAGGGCGTGGGACAGGCCGGTCTGGCCGGGCGACTCGTAGCTCGAGCCCACTTTGTACCAGAGCTGGGAAACCACGACCGGGGCGCGATGGTCCTCGCGCACGATCACCTTGAGGCCGTTGTCCAGGACGAATTCGTGAGTGGGCTGGCCGTCGGCTGCGGTGACCAGCGGCAGGTACAGAGCGCCGAGTAACAGGGCTGCGGCGTGGCGTAGCATCGGAGGCATATTCAGGGCTCGTTCAAGGATGAATCCCGCTGCGATGGCGACGGCAGGCGGGAGCGCGCAAGGCATGGTACTGGCGCGTCGGGGTCAGGGCAAAGCGGTGAGATGCGGATATGTGTCGCATCCTGTGGCGGCTCGATGGCCGTGCTTAGCGCAGGCGGTTGCGCAGTGCTAGGATAGCCCCCGTCTGGCCGGTGGCGTGACCGCTGGCGTTTCGCCCTCTTGAGAAAATCTTCTCCATGTTTGGTTCCAACGACGATAAGAAGACGCCGGCTGCGGCTGGCGAAAAGAAAGGCTTGTTCGGCTGGTTGCGCAAGAAACCGCAGACCCCGGCAGCCGAGCCGCCGCTCGCCGAGCCGCTGGAAGACAGCCAGCCGTTCGCTGACGAGCCCGACACGGCGCCCCTCGAAGCGCATCCGACCGATGAGCCGCCGCGCACCGGGTCTGACATCGATCCGATCGCGCCCGCCGCCGCGCCGGAGATCACGCCGGACGGCCTTGTACAGCGTGAGCCGGAGCCCGAGGCGGAACCCGCGCCAGAACTGGTTCAGCCCGGTGATGTGCCGGAAACCCCGGCCCTGGCCGAGATTGCCATCGAGCCTGCCGCGCCGCCCGCCGAGACCAAGCCGGGCTTTTTCGCCCGCCTCAAGCAAGGCCTGTCGAAGACCAGCGCCAGTATCGGCGAAGGGATGGCCAGCCTGTTCCTGGGCAAGAAGGCGATCGACGACGACTTGCTGGACGAACTCGAGACCCGCCTGTTGATGGCAGATGTGGGCGTCGAAGCCACCACCGCCATCATGCAGAATCTCGCGCGGCGGGTGTCACGCAAGGAATTGGCCGACAGTGGCGCGCTGTATAAGGCGCTGCAGGAAGAGTTGGCCGGCCTGCTCAAACCGGTCGAGCAGCCGTTGCGCATAGATGAAAGCAAGCAGCCGTTCGTGATTCTGGTGGTCGGCGTCAATGGCGTCGGCAAGACCACCACCATCGGCAAGCTGGCCAAGAAGCTCCAGCTCGAAGGCAAAAAGGTCATGCTGGCCGCCGGTGATACCTTCCGCGCTGCAGCGGTCGAACAATTGCAGGTATGGGGCGAGCGCAACAGCATCGCCGTGATCGCGCAGCACACCGGAGCCGATTCCGCTTCGGTGATTTTCGATGCGGTGCAGGCCGCGAAGGCCCGGGGCATCGATGTGCTGATCGCCGACACCGCCGGGCGGCTGCACACCAAGGACAACCTGATGGAGGAGTTGAAGAAGGTTCGCCGCGTCATGGGCAAGCTGGATGAAACCGCGCCTCACGAAGTCCTGTTGGTGCTCGATGCCGGAACCGGCCAGAACGCGATCAATCAGACGCGCCAGTTCAACCAGTCGGTGGAACTGACCGGCCTCGCGCTGACCAAGCTCGACGGTACCGCCAAGGGTGGGGTGATCTTCGCGCTGGCCAAGCAGTTCGGTACGCCGATTCGCTACATCGGCGTCGGGGAGGGTATCGACGATCTGCGCACCTTCGAGGCGGACGCATTCGTCAATGCGTTGTTCGCCGAGAAGGGGACGGGCGGGGGTAGTGTCTCGTCATGATTCGTTTCGAGCAGGTCGGCAAGCGCTATCCCAATGGCCACACCGGATTGCACGAGCTTTCGTTTCATGTGCAACGGGGTGAATTTCTCTTCGTGACCGGTCACTCCGGCGCGGGCAAGAGCACCTTGCTGCGGCTGTTGCTGGCGATGGAGCGGCCCACCAGCGGCAAGCTGCTGCTGGCCGGGCAGGACCTGTCGCGCATCAGCAATGCGCAGATTCCGTTTCTTCGCCGGCAGATCGGCGTGGTGTTCCAGAACCACCAGTTGCTGTTCGATCGCACCGTGTTCGACAACGCCGCATTGCCCTTGCAGATACTGGGTTTGAACAAACGCGAGATCGGTCAGCGGGTGATGACCGCGCTGGAGCGCGTCAGCCTGAAGGACAAGGCGCTGCAGTACCCATCCGATCTCTCGACCGGCCAGCAGCAGCGCGTCGGTATCGCCCGCGCGGTGGTACACCGTCCCGCCTTGCTGCTTGCCGATGAGCCGACCGGCAACCTCGATCCGCGGCTGGCGGCAGAAATCATGGGCGTCTTCGAAGACATCAATCGCCTTGGCACCACCGTACTGATCGCCAGTCACGACCTGGCGCTGATTGCCCGCATGCGCCATCGCATGCTCACGCTCCAGCGCGGCCGATTGATCGGTGATGGGGAGGCCGCCCGATGAGTGCACCCGAGCAGAATCCGAATCCAGCCGAGCGCGCCGGCGGCGCCAGGAACAGGCCCGAGCAACCCAGAAGCGACGAACCGGACTTCAAGACGCTGTTCCACGCGTGGCTGGAAAGCCACCGGGCCAGCGTCATCGACAGCGTCGGCAGGCTGATCAGACAGCCGATCGGCAGCTTCTTCACCTGTCTGGTCATGGCTGTTGCGCTGAGTTTGCCCATGGGCTTGGCGCTGTTGCTGGACAACGTCGAGCGGCTCGGCGGTTCGTGGCAGCGCGCGGCGCAGATCTCCCTGTTCATGCGCTTGGACGTCGACGCGCAGCAGGGGCAGACGCTTCGCGAGCAGATTCAGGCGATGCCGGATGTTTCGGAGGTCAGCTGGATCAGCCGCGAACAGGCGCTGGAGGAATTCCAGCAACTCTCCGGGCTTGGCGAGGCCTTACGCGAATTGCCGGATAACCCGCTGCCCGGTGTGATTCTGGTGACGCCAAACGAGGTCGATCGGGACAACCTCGAAGCGCTACGCCAGCGCCTGGCAGCGCTGCCAGGGGTCGAGCAGGCGCAGCTTGATCTGTTGTGGGTCGAGCGGCTGACAGCCATCCTCAAGCTCGGCGATCGTTTCGTCTTCGGCCTCAGTCTGTTACTGATCGCGACGCTGTTGCTGGTGATCGGCAACACGATTCGCCTGCACATCGAAAACCGTCGTACCGAAATCGAAGTGGTCAAACTGGTCGGCGGGACAGACGGCTACGTGCGCCGGCCGTTTCTGTATATGGGTGCCTTGTACGGACTGGGTGCGGGGCTGATCGCCTGGTTGCTGCTGGCCTACGGATTGGGCTGGCTGAACGAGGCGGTCGTGGGGCTGGCTGGCTTGTATGGCAGCGACTTCGGCCTCGCCGGGGTGCCGGTCGAGGATGGGCTTTCGCTGGTGCTTGGCGCGTTGCTGCTGGGCTATATCGGCGCCTGGCTGGCCGTGGCAAGGCACCTCAGTGAGCTGGCACCTAGGTGATAACTCATTGATTTGTATAGAGTTACCATAGCTGTAAGGGAACTTTTCGGTGGGCTTGCAGTCTGACCGAGCAGTGCTAAACTGCTGCAGCTTCATTATCGGAGGATCTGCATGACTACTCATCTGCAACCTGTTCAAGCCCTGGTCCCGGGAGGCAATCTCGAGGCCTACGTGCAGACGGTCAACAGCATTCCGCTGCTTACGGTCGAGCAGGAACGCGACCTGGCTGAGCGCCTGTTCTACCATCAGGATCTCGAGGCCGCACGTCAGATGGTTCTTGCCCACCTGCGATTCGTCGTGCACATCGCCCGTAGCTATTCGGGTTATGGGCTGGCGCAGTCGGACCTGATCCAGGAAGGCAACGTCGGCCTGATGAAAGCCGTCAAGCGCTTCAACCCGGAGATGGGCGTGCGCCTGGTGTCCTTTGCCGTGCATTGGATCAAGGCCGAGATTCACGAATTCATCCTGCGCAACTGGCGCATCGTCAAGGTCGCCACGACCAAGGCGCAGCGCAAGCTGTTCTTCAATCTGCGCAGCCAGAAGAAGCGCCTGGCCTGGCTGAACAACGACGAAGTCGAGCGGGTTGCAGACAGTCTTGGCGTTGAAGCCCGCGAAGTGCGCGAGATGGAAAGCCGTCTGACCGGACATGACATGGCCTTCGATCCGTCGGCCGACGCCGACGACGACAGTGCCTACCAGTCGCCCGCGCACTATCTCGAGGATCACCGCTACGATCCGGCGCGGCAACTCGAGGATGCGGACTGGAACGATAGCTCCAACTCCAGCCTGCACGAGGCGCTGGACACGCTGGACGAACGCAGCCGGGATATTCTTCAGCAGCGCTGGCTGAGCGACAACAAGGCGACCCTGCATGACCTCGCCGCGAAATACGGGGTTTCCGCAGAGCGGATCCGCCAGCTTGAAAAGAATGCGATGAACAAGCTCAAGGGGTCGATCCAGGCCTGACCGGCTGTCGCGCATCATCACCGCCAAGGCGCTGCATTGCAGCGCCTTTTTTTTATGGCCGTCGAACCAGGGCCCTCGTCATCAGGGTAGGGGCCTGGAGCTTTCAAGCGCCTCGGTCAGCGCGATCAACAGTTGTGCCGCGCTGATGGGTTTATGCAGCCAGGTCACGTCCGTATTGCCCTCGCTCTGCTCGAACTGGCTGGCCGCTGAGATCACGATGATGGGTAGATCCTGCGTGTCGGGATTGCTGCGGACTTCATCGATCAGTTCGCGTCCGCTGCCGTCGGGCAGGTGCAGGTCGAGCGTCATCGCCTCGTAACGGGTGCTGGCGAGCTTCGCCCGCGCCGCATGCAGACTCTGTGCACGATCGACTGCATAGCCGGCGTCGCGCAGCATCAAATGCAGCAAGCGGCCGGTATCCGGCTCGTCTTCAATCACCAGCAGACGCGGTTGGCCTTGATCCGCGGTCGAAGTGCTCGATTCGAGGATCGGCAGTTCACACCAGAAGGTCGTACCCCGATCTTCCTGCGTATCGAAGCCGACGCGGCCGCCCATCCGCTCGACGAATTCCTTGGTGATGGCGAGCCCCAGCCCGGTGCCGCCTTTCTGGCGACTGTCGGAGGCGTCCGCCTGGGCGAACTTCTCGAACACCCGCTTCTGGAAGCTAGCCGGGATGCCCGTCCCCTGGTCGGTAACGTTGATGCGGACATGGTGGGCATCGGGCAGGGTGCAATGCAGCGTCACTTCACCGCCTTCGGGGGTGTACTTGATGGCGTTCGACAGGAAGTTGGTCAGCACCTGTTGCAGCCGCAAGCCATCGACCCACACATTGACCTGCGCTGGATTTTGCAGCGTGCAGTTGACGCCGAAATGCGCGGCGAAGGCCTGGTTGCTGGCCAGTGCCTCGTCCAGCAGCCGACCGAGCGAGTGCTCGCGCATGTCGAAGGTCATCTTGCCGGCCGCGATTTTTTCCATGTCCAGCAAATCGTTGATCAGGTAGCCCAGGCGCAGGCTGTTGCGGTAGGCGATTTCCAGCATCTGCTGCATGGCCGATGGCACCTCGCCCATCGCGCCCCCGGTCACCAGGCCCAGCGCGCCGCTGATGGAGGTGAGCGGGGTGCGCAACTCGTGGCTGACCGTGGAGACGAACTGGTCCTTCATCTGCTCGATGCGCTTGTGTTCGGTCAGGTCCATGCTGGTGCCGCTGATACGCAGCGGTCGCCCCTCTCGGTCGCGCTGGATGTAGCCCCGGATCAGGACCGGGATCAGCCTGCCGTTCTTGTGCTGGAAGCGCAGCTCGGTGGTGAAATGATCGACGGTCGAGAGCATGGTCTGCGCCAGCTGTTTCCTGGCCTGGGGCAGGTCCTCCGGCGCCATGATCCTTTCCCATAGTCTCAGGTCCGAGTGCATTTCGCCGGGACGATAGCCGAGCATGTGCCAGGCGCGCGGCGACGCATAGAAGGTGCCTGCATCCAGATTCAGGTCCCAGAGCCCGTCGTTGCTGCCTTTCAGGGCCAGGCTGAGGCGCTCTTCGCTGAGCTGGAGGGCGCGCTTGTTCTCGCGGATATGCTCGGTCATCTGCTGGGCCAGCGCCTCGGCACGGCTGCGTCTGAGCGAGAGCGAGAACGTCAGGAAGAACAGCAGCACGCTCAGGCCGATGCCAAGGCCGATCACCAGCGCGTTATGGGCATGAAACAGATATTCGAACTCCGGCAGGCTTTCCAGTCGCAGGGTCCATGTCTGCCCATAGAGATCGAGTCGCGCGACCTGACTGTACTGGGCCGGATCGGCTCGGGGCTGGTCGCGGCTGGCGAAAATCAGGCGCTCGGGCTGCTCTTCGTCGCCGGCATAGATACGCAGGCTGAGGTTCGGATCGGCTGCGCCAAGGATGCCGCGCATCAGGTCGTCCATCCGGTAAGGGCTGTAGACGAAACCCTCGAGCGCCTGCAGGCGCTGGCGCGGTGAGCGAATCGGCTTGCCGGGCCGATACAGCGGCACGTACATGAGTATGCCGGCCTGCGTCGCTCCGTGTGTTTCCTGGCGCAACCTGACCTTGCCGGTGATATGTGTCTGTCCGGATTCGGCTGCCTGGAGCATGGCCTGGCGGCGTACCGGTTCGGCGAACATGTCATAGCCGAACGCCGCGAGGTTGCGGTCGCGGAACGGCTCCAGATAGACCACCGGAGTGTGCAGCGAGGCGCCTTCCTCGAGCGGGTGCACCTGGTAGTGGGCAAACCCTTCGGCGCGGACGCTCAGGATATGCGCCTCGCGTGCCTCGGGTCGGACCGCTTTGGCGAACCCCACCCCTTGTATGCCCGGGTAGCGCTCGGCCAGTTGCAGGCGGTCGTTGTAGGCACGCCACTGCGCGCGCGAGACCTGGCCGCTGACATCGAACAGTCCAGCGGCGCCGAGCAGGATCTGCTCATGGTCGATCATTCGCTTGCCAATGGCTTCGGTGGTGATTTCCACCAGAAAATCGAACTGTTGCCGTGCGGCGCGTTGTTCTTTCGACTGCAGAAGCTGAAGGATGAGCAGCTGTATCAGCAGCGTGAACGCCAGGACGAGCCAGGCAATGCTGTTACGCCAGTGGAAGAATTGCCGCACCTTGTTCAAGGGTGCGCTGGTTGCGGTTTCGCTCATGCTATCGCTGCCGTGCGTTCCGTGGCCAATGGCGAGGTGATGACTGCGCGTCTGTCCATGGGCCTTCCTGAGAGCGGGGCCTGGCCCGCGTCTCGCAACATGTTGGTTGCAGCTTACTCGTTGCGATGGCGCACTGCCATAACGCTCCGTCAGGGCGCGCCGACCACTCTGCGAGCGCCGGCCGGTCTCGTTGAGCCGGCGCTGGCGCGTTACGCTCGTGGCCCGTCAACGTGCTTCGGACGCGCCCAGCCTGTTCAAGTAGTGACTGCCCCCCAGCTGCCGTACCTGCTGACGAATCCAGTTGGCGCGCTGGCGCACGTGCGGGCCGGGCCGGCCGGCATTCCATTCGCGCGGATTGGGCAGCACAGCCGCCAACTGGCTGGCCTGCGATGCTGAAAGATAAGGCGCAGAAATGCCAAAATGATGACGTGCCGCTGCCTCGGCACCAAAAATGCCGCTGCCCCATTCGACGCTGTTGAGATAGACCTCGAGGATTCGCTGTTTCGGCCACAACAGTTCGATCCAGCCGGTGAACCAGACCTCGAGCCCTTTTCGCACCCAGCTGCGCCCGGACCAGAGAAACAGGTTTTTCGCCACTTGCTGGCTGAGCGTACTGGCGCCGCGCAGCGACCCGCCCCGTTCGTTATGGGCGAATGCCGCGCGGATGGCCGCAATATCGAAGCCCCAGTGATCGGCGAATTTCTGATCTTCCGCGGCGATAACCGCCATTTTCAGGTCATCAGGCAGTTCTTTCCATGGGCGCCAGGTGCGCTGCAGGTCGATGCCCTCGCCGCCGGTCCAGGACTCGATCTTTCGCTCGACCATGAGCCCGGTGAAAGGCGGTGGAATCCAGCGCAACACCAGAACCAGCAGCACCGATAACGCGGTCAGCCATAGCAGCAGTTTGGTGAGGCGGCGCAGCAGGGTTCGGAGCATGGGCGTGGTCGCGACCAGTGGGAACAGGCATTATAACGGGCTCATGCCACTTGACCGGAAGCACCTGGATGATTCGTCCCTTTCTCATGCTTGCCGCATTCTTCGGGCTGACCGGCGTTGCGCTGGGCGCTTTCGCCGCACACGGCTTGAAAAGCCGCCTCGGTGCCGACTATCTCGCGGTCTTCCAGACGGGCGTGCACTATCAGCTGATCCACGCGCTGGCGCTGTTCGGTGTCGCCTTGCTCGCATTACACGCTCCAAGCCGCCTGCTGGTAGCAGCGGGGAGTCTGTTCGCGGTTGGTGTGCTGTTGTTTTCCGGGAGTCTTTACCTGTTGACCCTGACGGGAATCGGCAAGCTGGGGATCGTCACGCCTGTCGGCGGTACTGCATTTCTGGCCGGTTGGATCTGCCTGATGGCCGCTGCCTGGACGCTTCGCCCCTGATGGCCGCTGGCGTGAGCCGAAGGGGGATGAATGGCAGCGCCCTGCGCCTTGGTGCCCCGATGCGATCGGGCTAGAATGCTGGCCCCTTGGCAATGGTGGCGATGACGATGCACATCCAGTTGAACGGCGAGCGCTACGAGCTCCCGGACGGTCAGTCGGTGGCCGATCTGCTGCAGCGTCTGGAACTGACGGGGCGCCGGCTGGCCGTCGAACTCAATCGCGACATAGTGCCGCGCAGCCAGCATGCCGCGACCTTCCTGGCCGATGGAGATCAGGTCGAGGTCGTGCATGCCATCGGTGGCGGCTGACGCGCTTCGCTGCGTCGCGCATCCCGGACGTCGCTTCATCGCAGCGGCGTTCTTCTCGCTTCATTACGTCTGAACAGGAGGGTCGCATGAGCCCAGTTCCGCACGACAAACCCTTCACGCTTGCCGGTCGCACCTATCAGTCGCGTCTGCTGGTGGGCACTGGCAAATACAAGGACCTAGAGGAAACCCGCGCGGCCATCGAGGCGTCCGGTGCGCAGATCGTCACCGTCGCGGTACGCCGTACCAACATCGGCCAGAACCCGGATGAGCCCAACCTGCTCGACGTCATTTCGCCGGATCGCTACACGATCCTGCCGAACACCGCTGGCTGTTACGACGCCATCGAGGCGGTCCGTACCTGCCGCCTGGCCCGCGAGCTGCTGGACGGCCACAACCTGGTCAAGCTTGAAGTACTGGCCGACCAGAAGACGCTGTTTCCCAATGTCATCGAAACCCTCAAGGCCGCCGAGGTACTGATCAAGGACGGCTTCGACGTCATGGTCTATACCAGCGACGATCCGATCATCGCCCGTCAACTGGCCGAGATGGGCTGCATCGCGGTCATGCCTCTGGCCGGTCTGATCGGCACCGGCCTCGGCATCTGCAACCCCTACAATCTGCGCATCATTCTGGAAGAAGCCAAGGTGCCGGTGCTCGTCGACGCGGGCGTGGGCACGGCGTCCGACGCCACCATCGCGATGGAGCTGGGCTGCGAGGCCGTTCTGATGAACAGCGCCATCGCCCATGCGCAGCAGCCGGTGATGATGGCCGAAGCCATGAAATACGCGATCGAAGCGGGGCGTCTGGCCTACCTGGCCGGGCGCATGCCGAAGAAACTCTACGCCAGCGCCTCTTCGCCTCTGGAAGGCCTGATCCGCTAATTTTCCTTTTCGTCTCAGGCCGCGCGATTGCTCGATCACGCGGCCTGTGCTCGTTATCTGCAGGTTCGTTCATGAGTGACACTCCCACACCGGCCGACGGCCAACGGCGCATGCGCACCATCAAAAGCTTCGTGATGCGTGCCGGCCGCATGACCGAGGGCCAGCAGCGCGGCCTGGATCAGGGCTGGCCGCGGTACGGCCTGGAACTGGCCGACGGTTTGCGCGATTTCGACCAGGTGTTCGGCCGCCAGGCGCCGCGGACGTTCGAAATTGGCTTTGGCATGGGCCACTCGACACTGGAGATGGCGGCTGCGGCACCCGATCAGGATTTCATTGGCGTGGAAGTGCATTCGCCGGGCGTGGGCGCGCTGCTAAGCGGACTGTTGTCACAGAATCTGGCGAACGTGCGCGTTTACAGTTGCGACGCCCTTGAGGTGCTGCGTGAATGCGTCCCGGACGCGAGTCTGGACCGGGTCTTGCTGTTTTTCCCCGACCCCTGGCACAAGAGCCGTCACCACAAGCGGCGTATCGTCCAGCCAGCGTTCGCCGAACTGGTGCGGCAAAAGCTCAAGCCTGGTGGTGTGCTGCATATGGCAACCGACTGGGAGGCCTATGCGGAACACATGGCCGACGTCATGAGCGCCGCACCCGGCTATCGCAACCTGGCGACGAGCGGGCAGTACGTCGAACGACCCGAAGAGCGCCCGACGACCAAGTTCGAGCGCCGCGGGGAACGCCTCGGCCACGGCGTCTGGGACCTCAAGTTCGAACGCATCGGCTGACCGGGCATGGGGCGCTTTCGGCGCCCACGAGAGCCGTATCAAGCGGCCGAGGGAATGTCCGACGAGCGCGGACGCCAGGATGGCGAGCGCCCAGACGTACCAACACGAGCCTTGTCTGCCGACACAGGCGTCATCTGCCGCGCCTGTTGCGCTGCAAGGAGCAAAAAGAGATGTACGGGAAATTAGCAATGGTGCTGCTGGCGGTTCTGGCCAGCCAGGCGCAGGCCAGGGTGGATGACGATCAGGCCGCTCGCCTGGGGCAGGACCTGACGCCGCTGGGTGCGGAGCGATCAGGCAACGCCAGCGGCACTATCCCCGCCTGGACCGGGGGTGTGAAGGCGCCTGCCGGCTATTCGGTGGGGATGCATCACCCGGACCCGTACGCCGCTGATCAGGAGCTTTACCGGGTCGATAGCAGCAACGCCGGTCAATATGCCGCACTTCTCCCCGAAGGGCTGCGCGCACTGGTCGAGCGGTATCCGGATTTCTATCTGCGGGTCATGCCGTCACGCCGCAGCGCCGCAGCCCCGCAGCGCATCTATGACCAGACCCGTGCCAACGCCGTCGCAGCCGAGCTGATCGCGAACGGCAATGGCATCAAGGGGGCTGTTGCAGGCATTCCGTTCCCGTTGCCCCAGGATGGCATGGAAGTGATCTGGAACCACATCCTGCATTACAAGGGCGAGCAGACCCACATGGTCAACAACCAGGCCGTGGTGATCAATGGCAGGGCCAATCTGATCAAACGGGATCGTCATATCTACTATGTCTACAACCGCGAAGGCATGGACAAGGCGCAACTGAACAACACCTTGCTGTACTACAAGTACCGGATCACCGCGCCCGCGAAGCTGGCCGGGGTTGCCCTCGTCGTCCAGGATCCGATGGACCAGGTGGTGGCGATCCGCAAGGCGTGGCGCTACAGCCCGAGCGACCGCCGTGTACGTCGCTTGCCATCGCTGGCCTATGACTCATTGCAGCCGGACACCAGCGGCCTGGCGACGGCCGATGTGGTCGACTCATTCAATGGCGCCCCGGATCGTTACGAGTGGAAGCTGGTCGGCAAGCGAGAAATGCTGGTGCCGTACAACAGCTATGCGGTGCATCAGCAGGGCATCGCTTACGAGTCGATCGTCGGCGCGCGCACCTTGAATCCGGACTTGCTTCGTTACGAGCAGCATCGCGTGTGGATCGTCGAGGCAGCGCTGCGCAAAGGGTTCAGCCACCCGTATGCCATGCGCCGCTTCTACATTGATGAAGACAGCTGGCAAATCCTTGCGGTCGACCTGTTCGACGAAGATGCCGAGCTGATCGGTCTACAGGAAAGTCATCCGATCAGCTATTACGAGGTGCCCATGTTCGGCAGCACGCTGGAGACGCTGTATCACCTCGAAGACGGCAATTACTTCGTCGATGGCCTGGACAACAACGAGCCGATGTACGACTTCAATGTTCAGATGGGGCCGCGGGACTTCTCGCCGGCAGCGTTGCGCCGCGGGGCCAACTAAGCGTCCGGCCGTCACACCGCCGCCCGCGCGGGCGGCTTTTTCGTCGTAGTACGGTTAGCCGCGTGCGGCGGTTGGCTATGGCGTGCGTTCGGTCGGGCCGCTGGTATCGTTCAGTTTCGGTCGGCCACCACGCCGATGATGAACAGCACCAACAGCAGAACCGGAGCCAGGGTGTAGTTGTTGAATTGCGCCAGTCCCTTGGCCAGCCATGGGCTGAGATAGATGATCCCGAGGCCGTAGACGAGCGCACAGAAGACCACGAACGCGAGGGTGCGCAAGACGAAGTTCAAGCCGCCGATGTTCTTCTGCACCCAGGCATTGAGCGCCGGTCCGAAGAGTACGAAAAGCGTGGCCATGATCGCCAGGGAGATGTCGAACAGGTGGTGGCGGCTCCAGCGCGACAGTGTGGCGATAAGGTCGAGTACGAGATCCATGCAGGGTCCTTAGGGCAGGAAGAGTTGCAGCAGGTCGTTCAGAAACAGCTGTCCCTTTGGCGTGGCGACCAGTCGTTGCGGATCGCTCGCCAGCAGGCCGCGGGCCTCGGCTTCGCGCCGCGCTCCGGTCAGCGAATCCAGCGGTAAACCGGTGCGTTGAGTGAACAACGTGACAGGAACGCCGTCGCTGAGGCGCAACACATTCATCAGGAATTCGAAGGGTAGCTCGTCCGCTTCGAGTCGCTTGTCACCGGCACGAAAGCGCTTCGCCGGGTCGAGATAGTCCTTGGGCAAGCGTGTCTTCCAGTGCCGTTGGATCGCGCCACCGGCGCTGCTCGTCTTGCCATGCGCACCGGCACCGAGCCCGAGGAAGTCGCCAAAGGTCCAATAGTTGAGGTTGTGTCGCGCCTGGCGCCCTGGCCGCGCATAGGCGGAGGTTTCATATTGGCCGTAGCCGTGCTCGGCGAGCAGCGCCTGGCCGGCTTCCTGAATGTCCCACAGCGTCTCGTCTTCGGGCAGTGAAGGCGGTTTGCTCCAGAATTCCGTGTTCGGCTCGACGGTGAGCTGGTACCACGACAGGTGCGTCGGTTGCTGGGCGATGGCGGTGCGCAGGTCGCTCAGCGCATCGTCCAGACTCTGGCCGGGCAGGCCATGCATCAGGTCCAGGTTGAAATTGTCGAAGCCGGCGGCGCGCGCCATGTCGGCGGCCCGCACGGCTTCGTCACCATCGTGGATGCGTCCCAGCGCGCTCAGTTTGTCCGCCTGGAAACTCTGCACGCCAATCGACAGGCGATTGATGCCGAGGCTGCGATAGTCGCGGAATTTCGCCTGCTCGAACGTGCCTGGATTGGCCTCAAGGGTGATTTCGATGTCGCTGGCGAAGCTGACGCGTTGTTGCAGGCCGTCGAGAATCCGGCCCAGCGCGACGGCGGAAAACAGGCTCGGGGTGCCACCGCCAAAGAATATCGACGTGAGGCTGCGGCCCTGAACCTGGTCCAGATCGCATTCCAGGTCGGCGAGCAGTGCCGCGACGTAGGCATCCTCGGGCAGCGTCGGCCCGGCGGCATGCGAGTTGAAATCACAGTAGGGGCACTTGCGCACGCACCAGGGGATATGCACGTAGGCCGCCAGCGGCGGCAGTTCGAAGCCCGGCGCCTGGCGCGCGGAGCGATCGCTGCGCTTGTCGCTTGCTGCGTTCGGCGTCCGGTTTCCGGCTCCGTTCATGCGATACCCAGGCGCTGCTTGAGCAGGGCCATGGCACGGGCGCGATGGCTGAGCTGGTTCTTGTCCGCAGGGCTCATCTCGGCGCTGGAACAGTTGCGCTCCGGAGCCCAGAACAGCGGGTCATAGCCGAATCCGTGCTCCCCCCGGGGCGCATGCAGGATGCGTCCATGCCATAAACCTTCGCAGATGATCGGCAAGGGATCGTCGGCATGTCGGACCAGCGCCAGCGCACAAACGAACTGCGCGCCGCGCGCCGCGTCCGGCACGTCCTTGAGAGCGGCGAGCAGCTTGGCATTGTTCGCGGCATCGCCCTGACCATCGGCGTACCGTGCCGAATAAATACCCGGCGCGCCACCGAGGTGGTCCACCGCCAGCCCCGAGTCGTCGGCAAGTGCCGGCAGCCCGGAAACGCTGGCGGCATTGCGCGCCTTGAGGATGGCGTTTTCGACGAAGGACAGCCCGGTTTCCTCCGGCTCCACGTCGCTGAATTCACCTACCGAGCGTACGCGTACGGCGTCGCCCAGCATGGCCTGCAGTTCCTTGAGCTTGCCGGCGTTATGGCTGGCCAGCACCAGTTCGTTGAAGAGCATCATTCGTCCGGAAAGAATTCTTGAGTGAAGTCGAAATTGATCGGCGCAGCGCCGGTCGGCTGTACGTTCAGGTTGAAGCGCAGCGTCTCGCGCGATTCGAAGGGAAACTGTGCAAGGTAGTAGATCGCCTCGTCGCCTTCCTTGAGCTGCCGGAAGGTCAGTGGGTAATCCTGGCCGAGCAGATTCCTGACCGCACCGCTGACCTGTGCGGCCATCGGCTTGCCGTTCTTGATCACCGAGACGTTTACCACGCCCTGAGCCTTGCTGCGAACCAGGCCGGCCGCTGCCGCGATGTCCGGTTGCAGGAAGCTGGAATTGAAAGCGATGTAGTGAACGTCGTGTTCACCCACGCTGTGCTTGCGCTCGGCGAGCGCCGGCAGGGTAAACAGCAGAGCGAGCAGGCAGATGAGGCTGCGTTTCATGGATGGTCCTCCCTTGATGAAGCGGTTCAGCGGCCCGCACCGATGACACGGTATATACCGATCTCACCGATCAGGTTGGGCCATAGGCGGCTCGCCACGCCATGCTTGTGGTGACGATCCACCGCCAGGCGCTCGAGCACACGCGCACCGAGTTCGTGGCACAGCCGTTCGAAGTCCTCGAATGTGCAGAAGTGGATGTTCGGCGTGTTGTACCACGTGTATGGCAAAAACTCCGAGACGGGCATGCGACCCTTGCTGGCGAGGTACCAGCGGCAACGCCAGTGTCCGAAGTTGGGAAAGGTGATGATGCATTCGCGGCCGACCCGCAGCATTTCCCTGAGCAACACGTCGGGGTAATGCACCGCTTGCAGAGCCTGGGTCATGACCACCATGTCGAAGCTGTCGCTTGCGAAATTGCCCAGCCCCTTGTCGAGGTCCTGCTCGATGACGTTGACGCCTTTTTCGATGCAGGCGGCAATGTTCTCGGGATCGATTTCCAGGCCGTAACCGCTGACCTGCTTGTTGTCTCGCAACCACGCCAGCAGCTCGCCGTTGCCGCAACCGAGGTCGAGCACGCGGCTACCAGCCGGTATCCAGTCTTGGATGATGTCCAGATCGGCGCGCATGGGGCTTCCTTATACGACGATGCGGTTCATATAGCCGCGAAACGCCTGCAGATAACGAGGGATGGGAATCAGGAACGCATCGTGGCCCTGGGGGGCGTCGATTTCGAGGTAACAGACGTTCTTGCGGGCCGCCATCAGCGCGTCGACGATTTCATGCGAGCGCTCGGGCGAGAAGCGCCAGTCGGTGGTGAAGGACATCACGCAGAAGTCCGCCTTGGCGATCGACAGCGCCTGGGCGAGGTCGTCGCCATAGGCAGCGGCCGGGTCGAAGTAGTCCAGCGCCTTGGTCATCAACAGATAGGTATTGGCGTCGAAGCGGCTGGAAAATTCCTCGCCCTGGTAGCGCAGATAACTCTCGACCTGGAACTCGACGCTGTTGAAGTCGTAATTGAGCTTCTCGCTCTTCAGACCGCGGCCGAACTTGGTGCCCATGGCGTCGTCGGACAGGTAGGTGATGTGGCCCACCATCCGGGCCAGCATCAGGCCGCGCTTGGGGATCACGTTCTGCTCCTGGAAGTGCCCGCCGTGGAACTCGGGGTCGGACAGAATGGCCTGGCGAGCCACTTCGTTGAACGCGATATTCTGCGCCGACAGCTTCGGCGCCGAGGCGATGGCGACGCAGTGGCGAACCCGTTCGGGATAGCTCATGGTCCATTGCATCGCCTGCATGCCGCCGAGGCTGCCGCCAACGACC
This sequence comes from Stutzerimonas stutzeri, assembly GCF_009789555.1. Taxonomy (NCBI): domain Bacteria; kingdom Pseudomonadati; phylum Pseudomonadota; class Gammaproteobacteria; order Pseudomonadales; family Pseudomonadaceae; genus Stutzerimonas; species Stutzerimonas stutzeri. The sequence goes on along the minus strand of NZ_CP046902.1, from coordinate 338,784 downwards.
GCAGCCCATTGCTCGATCCCCAGCACATCGGCCAGCCGCGCCTGGCTGTTGACCCAATCCTCCACGGTGACCACGGGAAATTCCGCACCGTAGGGCTTGCCGGTCGCTGGATTGATGCTGCTGGGACCGGTCGAGCCATTGCAGCCGCCGAGGTTGTTCAGGCTGACCACGAAGAAGCGGTTGGTGTCGATGGGCTTGCCCGGCCCGATGCAGCTGTCCCACCAGCCGGGTTTTTGCTCGCTCATGTCATGAAAGCCGGCCGCATGGTGATGGCCCGACAGTGCATGGCAGATCAGCACGGCATTGCTGCGCGCGGCGTTCAGTTCACCGTAGGTTTCGTAAATCAACTGGTAGTCGTTGAGCGCGCGGCCGCAGGCAAGTGCCAGCGGCTCGGCGAAATGCTCGACCTTCGGACTTACCAGACCAACGGAATCGGCTGGAATAGCTGTGGGCATCGACCCTGGCTCGTTCTGGAAGAAGGCGGCAAAGTCTAAAGGTTAGCGCGCCTCAATTCATCCTCAATCGCAACGCCGATCAGCCCAGACGGGTGGCTGACAGGCTGACGATCTTACCCTGGCGACGGATCGGCGGCGGACGCCGCAGCAGTCGCAGCATCTCCCCGGCCTGCGCGAGCTGCTGCTCCAGCTCCAGGCTGTAGCGCGCCAGCAGGCTGGTGCGTTGGCTGCTTTGCCGGGCGTCTTGTGCCAGGGTCTTGAGCTGCAGCATGTGCGTCTCGAGTTGCTGCTTGTGTTGCAGCGAATACTGCATCAGCGGCATCAGCGCCTCATCGGCCCATTGTTCGGCCTCCTGGCGCAGCCGCTGATGCATGCCGATGACTTCCTGTACCAGCGTGGCGAAGAAGCGTCGGGTCAGGGTGCGCTGCTCGGTCAGCAGCGTCTTGAGTTGCAGGCGAAACTGGTCGGCCTTGGCCTGCAGGCCCTTCAGCTCTGCTTGGTAAGGCTCGAGGCGGAACAACGGAGCGTCGACGCCGTGCAGCGGGTGTTCGTCATTGTGGCGACCGTAGATCGCCGAGACGACCTTGTTCGCCAGTGCCGCCTCGTTCTCCAGGGCGTTCAGGTCCTGCTCGACCGAGCGGAAGAAGTGCAGGATGCTGAGGTTGATGCCCAGGGTGGTCAGGCTGCCGGTCAGGCTGCGGCGCAGCCGTGCCAGATGTTCCTCCAGCCGCTCGGCGCGCACCGTACCGCGTAGCAATTCACCCTGGCGTTGCAGCAGGCGCTGGTTGGTCTTCAACTGCAGCAGGCGCTTGTGGTGCTGATTGTGATCGTGACGGGTGCGGGCGGTCAGCTCCAACAGCAGTTGGCCGCTATCCTGACGACGATTATCGAGCAGTTCGCGCTGTTCGTGGACCTTGGCCAGCCGCTGGGTGAGGATGTGCTGGCTGTTCTCCAGCAGCGCAAGGACCTGGCGCACCACCTGCTGCTCCAGCAGACGTTCCTTCTGCCCCAGAATGCGCTCGCACAGCAGCTGCTCCAGCGCCAGCAACCGGCTGCGTTCGAGCAGGGCCTGATCGCCGCGAATCCGGGCGAGCAAGGCCTGCTTGGCCGAAAGCGGGAGCACGTCGGTGACCGCGATCCCCAGTTGTTGGGCGGTGCTGGACTGCATGCGCTGGATCGCGTCGTTGACGAAGACGTCGCCACATACGTCATCCCAGAGCACGTCGATCTTGTTCAGGACAGCGAACAGACGTTGCCGATCGCCATCGTTGAGCTGATGGATGTGCTGCTGCCAGATGTCCATGTCGCTGGCGGTCACGCCGGAGTCGGCCGACAGCAGGAAGATCACCGCCTGCGCATTCGGCAGCATCGACAGGGTCAGCTCCGGTTCGCTCCCCAGCGCGTTGAGGCCCGGTGTGTCGAGAATGCGCAGCCCCTGGCGCAACAGGGGGTGATCGAAGTTGACCAATGCGTGCCGCCACGCCGGCACCATCACTTCGCCGACGGTTTCCGAGTGCTCCAGCGAGTCGGGCGGAAAACCGAGCGCAATGGCCTGCTCCATGGGCATCGACCGCGTGGATGCGACCTGGTTGAAGGCTTCGACCATGGCGTCCGGGTTGTCCGGGTCCAGCGTGATGTCCTGCCAGGCCTGCGGGTGGCGCTTGAGCTGGGCGATGCCGGTATCGTCCAGGCGCGACTCGATGGGCAGCAGGCGGATGTAGGAGCGCTCCGCACGGGGGTCGAAGAACAGCTCGGTCGGGCACATGGTGGTGCGGCCCGCGCGCGAGGGCAGGATGCGTTTGCCGTATCCGGAGAAGAACAGGCTGTTGATCAGCTCCGTCTTGCCGCGCGAAAATTCGCCGACGAAGGCCAGGGTGATGTGATCGGTGCGCAGCAGTTTGAGCGCGCGATCCAGCCTGGCGTCGACCGCCTCGGAACTGAGGCGGTGCTGTACGAGCCAGCTGCGATACCGCGTGATCTCCCGGACCAGGTCCCGCTTCCAGGTGACGTAGGCATCCACTTGCCGGTCGAGTCGTTCCATGATCGTGGTGTCCCTGAAGGGCGGATCGGGTGATTATCCCAGCCGCCCCGTGCGGGTCAATCGAGCGGTTGTGAACCACCGCTCAAAGGCCGCATGTGAAGGGGCCGGCGCGACGATCAGATCAGCGAGCGGAGGATGTTGGGCATGTGCGTCATCATCGCCAGGTTGTTGATGACCAGCATGTCCAGCAGCTTGATGGCAAGGAACGCGAAAATCGGGGAGATATCCAGTCCGCCGAGATTGGGCAGCAGGCGGCGAAAGGGCGCCAGCACCGGTTCGCAGATCTGGCTGACCAACTGGGCGCCGGGGTTGTGACTGCCGGGTGCGACCCAGGACAGGATGACGCTGATGATCAGGGCGTAGAAGAAGATGTTCAGGAACAGCCCGGTTACGCCAATGACGGCCCACACCAGCAGTTGCAGCGGGTTGCCGATACCGCCGTAGGCGAGCATCAGGATCGCCGCCATCAGCAGCAACTGGATCACGATGGCGAGCACCAGTGACGACAGATCGAGCCCGCCGATGCTCGGGATTACCCGGCGCAGCGGCTTGAGCAGTGGGTGCGTGGCGCGCACGATGAACTGACTCAGCGGATTGTAGAAATCGGCCCGGACCAGTTGCAGGATAAAACGCAGCAGCACGATCAGCAGATAGAGGCTGCCGAGCGTCTGGACGATCAGGATCAGGGCTTGCGAGAGTTGCGACATGAAGGCTCCTTAGTTGCCCAGTTGTTCGGCGAGTTCGGCCGAGCGATGCGCGGCTGCATTCATTGCGTGTTGGACCAGGGCCTCGAAACCGCCCGCCTGAAATGCTTTGATCGCCGCTTCGGTGGTTCCGTTCGGCGAGGTGACCCGACGGCGCAGCTCAGCCGCCTCGACATCGCTTTCACAGGCCATCCGTGCGGCACCCAAGGCGGTGTGCAGGGTCAGTTGGGCGGCGACCGCGCGTGGCAGGCCAAGTTGCTCGCCGGCCGCGGTCATGGCTTCGATCATCAGGAAGAAATACGCCGGGCCGCTGCCGGACACCGCGGTTACGGCGTCGATCAGGGCTTCCTCGTCCAGCCAGCACGCCAGGCCGACAGCCGACAGCAATTGCTCGGCCTGCTGTTTCTGCTCCTCGCTGACCTGGGCGTTGGCGAATAAGCCACTGACGCCCTGACGCAGCAGCGAGGGTGTATTCGGCATGCAACGCACGATTGGCCGAGGCGCCTGCTCGCCCAGCCAGCGTTGAAGGCTCGCGCAGGTGATGCCGGCCGCGATCGATACGATCAGCTGGTTCGGTTGCAAATGCGCCGCGAGATCACGGCAGACGGCCTGCATGACCTGCGGTTTGACCGCCAGCACGACGACATCGGCAGCGGTCAGCGCCTGGCCGTTATCGGCGAAGGTGGCGATGCCATGGCTGGTTTCAAGGTCGGCGCGCTTGTCGGCGCCGGGGTCGCTGGCGCAGATCGATGCCGCCGGGAAGCCTTGGGCACGCAAGCCGCCGATGAGGCTGGCAGCCATGTTGCCACCGCCAATGAAGGCGATACGGGGTGTGCTCATGGATGGAATTCCTTATTCATGCGGTGGGGCAGCGGTAGCGATCGGCGATGCAGGTGACCGGGCGCCGAACAGGGCAGTGCCGACACGGACCCAGGTGGCCCCCTCGGCGATAGCGGCCTCCAGGTCCTGGCTCATGCCCATCGAAAGCGTGTCGAGTTCGAGGTCGAGCCCGTTCTGCAACTGCCGCAGGCGGGCAAACGCGGCGCGTTGTTCGGCGGGGTCCTCGGTGGGTTCGGGTATTGTCATCAGGCCGCGCAGGCGCAAGCGAGGGAGTGCGGCGATGGCGTGCGCCAAGGGATATACGGCTTGGGGGTCGCAGCCGGATTTGCTGGCCTCGCCACTGACATTGACCTGCAGGCAGACGTTCAACGCTGGCAGGTGGGCAGGGCGCTGATCCGAGAGGCGCTGGGCGATCTTCAGACGGTCCACCGAATGGACCCAGTCAAAGTGTTCGGCGATCAGCTTGGTCTTGTTCGATTGAATGGGTCCGATGAAATGCCAGGTCACTGAAAGGTCGCTGAGGCTGGCTTGTTTTTCCAGGGCCTCCTGCAGATAGTTCTCGCCGAAATCCTGCAGGCCGGCATCGCAGGCCAGGCGGATGGCCTCGGCCGGTTGCGTCTTGCTGACCGCCAACAGGCGCACCTCGTCGGGATCACGCGCCACAGCTTGCGCCGCCTCACGGATGCGCGTTGCGACCTTTGCAATATTGTTCGCTATCGTGGACATTACCTGCGCCTGCCACCTTAGGGTCTGCGCGGCATTCTACCTGCTTGCTTGTAATTGGGGAGTCCCATGGATATCACAGAGCTGCTGGCCTTCAGTGCCAAGCAGGGTGCGTCGGATTTGCACCTGTCTTCCGGTTTGCCGCCGATGATCCGCGTTGACGGCGATGTGCGCCGGATCAACCTCCCCGCGATGGACCACAAGCAGGTTCATGCCCTGATCTACGACATCATGAACGACAAGCAGCGCAAGGATTTCGAGGAATTCCTCGAAACCGACTTCTCGTTCGAAGTGCCCGGCGTCGCTCGCTTTCGCGTCAACGCCTTCAATCAGAACCGCGGTTCCGGCGCCGTGTTCCGGACGATTCCCTCCAAGGTCCTGACCATGGAGGATCTTGGCATGGGCGAGGTCTTCCGCAAGATCACCGACGTGCCGCGTGGGCTGGTCCTGGTCACCGGGCCGACCGGTTCGGGTAAATCGACAACGCTGGCCGCGATGCTCGATTACCTGAACAACACCAAGTATCACCACATCCTGACCATCGAGGACCCGATCGAATTCGTCCACGAATCCAAGAAGTGCCTGGTCAACCAGCGCGAAGTGCATCGAGACACGCTCGGCTTTTCCGAAGCGTTGCGTTCGGCCCTGCGTGAAGACCCGGACATCATCCTGGTCGGTGAAATGCGTGACCTGGAAACCATCCGCCTGGCGCTGACCGCAGCGGAAACCGGCCATCTGGTGTTCGGCACTCTGCACACCACCTCGGCGGCCAAGACCATCGACCGGGTGGTCGACGTGTTTCCCGCGGAAGAGAAGTCGATGGTCCGCTCGATGCTGTCCGAGTCGCTCCAGGCTGTGATTTCACAGACACTGCTGAAGAAGGTCGGTGGTGGCCGGGTCGCCGCGCACGAGATCATGATTGGCACGCCGGCGATCCGAAACCTGATCCGCGAAGACAAGGTGGCGCAGATGTATTCCTCGATCCAGACCGGCGGTTCGTTGGGCATGCAGACCCTCGATGCCTGCTTGAAGGGGCTCCTGGCCAAGGGGCTTATTTCGCGCGACAGTGCCAAGGAAAAAGCCAAGCAACCGGAAAATTTCTAAGCCGGGGGAGCGGCCCGGCCGCCGAAGCCGGCCCTTCCGATTAGCCTTTACGCGGTTTCGCCCAAACGCATACGAGAACGACGATGGAATTCGAGAAACTGTTGCGCCTGATGGTGGAAAAAGGCGGCTCCGATCTGTTCATCACGGCTGGTGTGCCGCCGTCGATGAAGGTCAACGGCAAGATCCTGCCGGTGAACAAGACGCCGATGTCGCCGGAGATGACCCGCGAAACGGTGCACGCCGTGATGAACGAGCAGCAACGCCGGGAGTTCGCAGAAAATCATGAATGCAACTTCGCCATCAGTGCGCGGGGCATCGGCCGTTTTCGCGTCAGCGCCTTCTATCAGCGCAACCTCGCGGGCATGGTGTTGCGCCGTATCGAAACCAACATTCCGACCCTCGAAGAGCTCAAACTGCCGGATGTATTGAAGAAGCTCGCCATGACCAAGCGCGGCCTGGTGCTCTTCGTTGGGGCGACCGGCACCGGCAAGTCGACGTCGCTGGCGGCGATGATCGGCTACCGCAACAAGAACTCCAGCGGGCACATCATCTCCATTGAAGACCCCATCGAGTTCATCCACCAGCATCAGAGCTGCATCGTCACTCAGCGCGAAGTCGGCATCGACACCGACTCTTTCGATGTGGCGCTGAAGAACACCCTGCGCCAGGCCCCTGACGTAATTCTTATCGGCGAAGTGCGGACCCGCGAAACCATGGATTATGCGGTCGCGTTCGCTGAAACCGGCCATCTCTGCCTGGCCACGCTGCACGCCAACAACGCCAACCAGGCGCTGGATCGGATCATCAACTTCTTCCCGGCCGATCGGCAACAGCAGGTCTGGATGGACCTGTCGCTGAACCTCAAGGCCATCGTCGCTCAGCAACTGATCCCGACCCCGGATGGGAAAGGTCGCCGCGCGGTGATCGAGGTGCTGATCAATACCCCGCTCGCAGCGGACCTGATCCGCAAGGGCGAGGTACACGAACTCAAGTCGCTGATGAAACGCTCCACCGACCTCGGTATGCAGACCTTCGACCAGGCACTCTACAACCTCTATGTGCAGGGCGAGATTACCTACGAAGACGCCTTGCTTCATGCCGACTCGTCCAATGATCTTCGCCTGATGATCAAGTTGGACTCCGAAACCGATAGTGAGCACCTGTCCAGCATCTCGCAGGGCTTGACCCTGGAGGTCAGTGACGACGACCCAGGCCGCAGCTTTCGTTAATCGATGCGGTGCCGGGGTTGCCCGATGCGCTTGCCGGCCCGGGTGGCAACGCTTTCGGCTTGGCCATCACGCTGCGCACCGGCCCGCGCGCGACTCATCAATTGTTGGATGAGCGGGCCTTCTGGCAGGTTTTTCCAGAAGCGTACCGGTAGATGGCCTTGCAGCACGTCAGGGTTGAGCCGGGCCGGATTGAAGGTGCTCTGGTAATAGGCGTTCCACAGCTCGGCGCCCCTGTCCTTGGTGCCTTGCGCCCATTCACGCCAGCGTGCCGGGCATCGGTTGCAGTAGTGCATAGTCTGGCCATCCCACAACACCGCATCATCGGGCGTCGCGATGAGCCAGGAGTGCAGGCCCATGCGGTCTGCGAAGGGCGACGACGCGCTGAGCAGAATGTCATGGGCGGGCTCGAACCAGGCGACATAGTCCGGAGCGTGCTCGGCCTCCAGTGGGTAAAAGCGCACAAAGGCGTGCAGGTGGTGCGCTTCGCGGCGTACGGCCTTGATGCGCGCCTGCAGCTCGCTGCCGTCGACATCACCGGCCAGCCTGGCGGTTCGATCGCCGTTCGCGACTCGCCAGAGAATCCGGTACAGCAGGCTCCAGCGGTCCCTCGTGCGAAAGCGTGCAGCGATTTCCAGCTCGTCGATCAAAGACCGCGGGATACGCGGCGCCGGGGTCGAGATCGGGTCGAGTGTTTCGAACGCATCGGGCTCGTTGAACAGGCCGCCCGTATCGTTGCCGCCGAGCCACTCGACCCGATGAGGCGCGATCGCGCTCCGGAGCAGGTCACGGGCAGCGTCGCGCCAGCCATCGAAGCTGCCGTCGAAGCGCACCTGGCGCATCACCACAAACCCATCTGTACCGGCCCCTCGCTGAGCCGTTGGCGCAGTTGTGCCGAATCGGCATGGGCCAGGCTCGGCCGGTAGTCCTGGGTGATGATGAAAGGTTTGGCTTTTTCCAGGGAACAGCGAAGGCGCGTCAAATCTTCATAGCGGATGCGTTTCTGCCGGCGCAGGGCGACCAGTCGCTTGGCGCTGAGTAGGCCGATGCCAGGAATGCGGGCGATCAACGCGGGCTCGGCCCGATTCAAGTCGACCGGAAAGTGTTCACGGTTGGACAGCGCCCAGGCGAGCTTCGGGTCAATGTCCAGCGGCAGGTTCCCGGGCCCGGCGAGCAGCTCGCCAGCACGAAAGCCATAACCGCGCATAAGGAAGTCGGCCTGGTACAACCGATGCTCGCGCAGCAGCGGTGGCGCCTCGAACGGCACGGTCGTCGGGCTGTGGGGGATTGGGCTGAACGCGGAGTAATAGACGCGCCGTAGGCGGTAGCTGCCGTAAAGCGACTGCGCGGTGTGCAGAATGGTGCTGTCATCCGTGGCGTCGGCGCCGACGATCATCTGGGTGCTTTGGCCGGCGGGAGCAAAGCGCGGTGCGCGTTTCTCCGTCTGGGCTTCGGTTTCGCCCTCGTGGATGGCATGCATGGCCTGCTTGATGGTGACGACCTGTTTCTCCGGTGCGAGACGGATCAGGCTGGACTCGGTCGGCAGTTCGATGTTGACGCTGAGCCGGTCGGCGTAGCGGCCGGCCTCGGCAATCAGCAGCGGGTCCGCGTCCGGGATAGTCTTCAGGTGGATGTAGCCGCGAAATTCATGCTCTTCGCGTAACAGCCTGGCCACGCGGATCAGCTGTTCCATGGTGTAGTCGGCGGATCGAATGATGCCGGAGCTGAGAAACAGGCCGCTGATACAGTTGCGCCGGTAGAAATCCAGGGTCAGCGTCACGACTTCTTCCGGCGTGAAGCGTGCGCGTGGTACGTCGCTGGATCGACGGTTCACGCAGTACTGGCAGTCGTACAGGCAGAAATTTGTCAGCAGAATCTTCAGCAACGCCACGCAGCGACCGTCCGGGGTGAAGCTGTGGCAGATGCCCATGCCATCGGTGGCGCCCAGCCCGCTACGGCCCTTCGAACTGCGTTTCGGTGCGCCGCTGCTGGCGCACGATACGTCGTACTTGGCCGCGTCGGCCAGGACGCTGAGTTTATCGATCAGTTGCATGGGAATCGTCGCGATGCTGTTTGTATATACAGTATCACGGTGCCTCTGGTTCACGATGGCCGTTCGGCAGACACTTCAACCGGACGGGAATCGGATAAGCTCAGCGAGGCAATACCCAACCGACAGCGAGGCTCAGATGCGGCAGAACACCCACAGCACCTTGATTGGCTACCTTCTGTGGATCTTTGGATTCCTCGGCTCCCACCGCTTCTACTACGGCAAGCCGATCACCGGCACGATTTGGTTCTTCACGCTTGGCTTGTTCTTCGTCGGCTGGATCATCGATCTGTTTCTGATTCCGTCGATGGACCGAGAGGCCGATCTGCGCTTCCAGCCGGGGCCTATCGACTACACCGTCGCCTGGATTTTGCTGACCTTCTTGGGTGTCTTCGGTGTACACCGCATGTACCAGGGGAAATGGATTACCGGGCTGATCTACCTGTGCACCGGCGGGCTGTTTTTCGTGGGCGTGCTCTATGACTTCTGGACGCTGAACAGCCAGGTATCGATGCGCAACCTGGAAAAGCGCGGGTAACGAGGCGCTCCAGCGGTCCGGCCCCTCGCGGGCGGACCGCTAGCACGCGGTCAGCCCTGAAAGGCGAGCCTGCCGTCGACAATCGTGTGGCGCACCGCGCCCGGCAGGCAATGGCCGATGAAGGGGCAGTTACGGCCCTTGGAATGCCAGACTTCGCCCGCCAGCGTAGAGCTGGCCGGATCGAACAGGACCAGATCCGCGGCGTCGCCGACAGCCAGGCGCCCGGCGGGTAGCTGCAGCGCGGCGGCCGGGCCGCTGCTTAGGCGGGCGAGTGCAGTCGGCAGGTCGAGCAGGCCATCCTCCACGAGCGTGAGTGCCAGCGGAAGAAGGATTTCCGCACTGCTGATGCCAGGCTCGGTTTCGCCGAACGGCGCCTGTTTGGCGTCCACCTCGTGAGGCTGGTGGTGACTGGATATCGCCGAGATAACGCCGGCCTTGACCGCTTCGCGCAGGCCGTCACGGTCGCGGGCGCTGCGTAAGGGCGGCTGCACATGGTAAAGGCTGGAAAAACCGTGCAGCGCTTCATCGGTCAGGATCAGCTGATACATCGCCACATCGGCGGTGACCGGTAGGCCGCGCGCCTGAGCATCGGCGATCATCTGTGCGCCGCGGGCGGTCGTCAGTTGGCTGAAGTGCGCACGTACGCCGGTCTGTTCCACCAACAGCAGGTTGCGCGCCAGAGCCACGGTTTCGGCTGTCTCGGGGATGCCGGCCAGGCCGAGAAACGCGGCCGCCGGGCCTTCATGGGCCAGACCGCCCGCGGCCAGATCGGCGTCCTGGGAATGCATGATCACGGTGAGGCCGAAGGTCGCTGCATATTCCAGCGCGCGGCTCAGGTTTCGGTTGCTGGCGAAGTTGGTCAGGCCATTGCCGAAGGCGACACAGCCGGCATCGCGTAGCGCCACCAGCTCAGCGAGCTGCTCACCCGCCAGGTTGCGTGTCAGGGCCCCAATCGGGAAGACCTTGGCATGACCGGACTCGCGGGCGCGGTCGAGAATCAGCTCGGCGACCGCGGCGGTGTCCAGCACGGGTTTGGTGTTCGGTGGGCAGCACAGGCTGGTGATGCCGCCGGCAGTGGCGGCCAGTGTTTCGCTTGCGATGCTGCCCTTGCGGCTGTAGCCCGGCTCGCACAGGGCAACGGACAGATCGACCAGCCCGGGGGCGGCGATCAGTCCCTGTGCGTCGATGCTGTGCACCGCGTTGAAGCCTGCCGGTGCCTGGCCGATGGCGACGACCAAGCCGTCCTGGCAGTAAATGTCAGTGACTTCATCGCGCCCGTTGGTGGGATCGATCAGGCGAGCGCCGAGGATTTCGGTGGGCATCAGTTCTGCTCCTCGGCAGCGTATTCGGTTTCGAGCTGGCGCTGGGCGGTCTGGCCGCTCATGGCCATGGAGAGCACCGCCATGCGAACCGCGATGCCGTAGGTCACCTGGTTGAGAATCACCGACTGGGTCCCGTCCGCCACCGCCGATTCGATCTCGACGCCGCGGTTGATCGGGCCCGGATGCATGACGATGGCGTCCGGCTTGGCCAGCGCCATGCGCTGCGTGGTCAGTCCGTAGAGGCGGTAGAATTCGCCCTCGCTGGGCAGCAGTCCACCCTGCATGCGTTCGCGTTGCAGGCGCAGCATGATCACCACATCGACATCGCGCAGGCCTTCGTTCATGTCGTGGAAGACACTGACGCCGTACTGCTCCAGGCCGATCGGCAGTAGCGTTTTCGGACCGATGACACGAATGTCCGGGCAGCCGAGGGTCTTCAGCGCGAGCATGTTGGAACGGGCCACACGCGAATGCAGGATGTCGCCAACGATGGCCACCGACAGCTTCTCGAAATCACCCTTGTGTCGACGGATGGTCAGCATGTCGAGCATGCCCTGTGTGGGGTGCGCGTGGCGTCCGTCACCGCCATTGATGATCGCGACGTCCGGGCAGACGTGCTCGGCGATGAAGTGTGCGGCGCCCGAATCAGCGTGACGCACGACGAACATGTCGGCCGCCATCGCTTCGAGGTTGCGCAGCGTATCGGTAAGGGTTTCACCCTTGCTGGTCGATGAGGTCGACACGTTCAGCGTGATCACATCCGCCGACAGGCGTTTGGCCGCCAATTCGAAGGTGGTGCGGGTGCGCGTCGAGTTTTCGAAGAAGACATTGCAGACGGTCTTGCCGCGCAGCAGAGGGACCTTCTTGACGGCCCTGGCGCCGACTTCTAGAAAGGAGTCGGCCGTGTCGAGGATTTCGGTGAGCAGTGCGCGCGGCAAACCGTCCAGGGACAGGAAATGGCGCAACTGGCCGTTGTCGTTCAGCTGCAGCGGGCGCTTGGCGTCGGTAGGCGTCATCGCGAGGGTCTCAGTTGGCGGATGCGAGGGTCTTGTACTCAAGGGCGAGCGGAGCCGGGCCGAGCAGTTTCACCCGTTTGTCCGGCGGCAGAGACAGCGTCGCGCCGACCACGTCCGGCCGGATCGGAAGCTCACGGGCGTTGAGATCCAGCAGGCAGACGAGGCTGACGCTGGCGGGCCGGCCATAGTCGAACAGCTCGTTGAGTGCCGCACGGATGGTGCGTCCGCTCATCAGCACGTCGTCGATCAGTACCAGGTGCTGGCCTTCGATTTCGAACGGCAGTGCCGATGGGCGAACCTGTGGATGCAGGCCGTTCTGCGTGAAGTCGTCGCGATAGAAGGACACATCCAGCACGCCGAGCGCCTCCTGCTTGCCACGCAGTTCCAGCAATGCCTGGGCAATCCAGACGCCACCGGTGTGGATACCGATGAACAGGGGCTCCGATATGCCATGGCTGCTCAGGTGTTGCTCCAGTGCAGCCGCCATTTCGGGCAGCAGCTGGTCGGGGTTCGGCAGGGTCATCGTTTCTCCTTGATACGCGTCAGAGGGCCCGCTGTGCGGTCAGCCAGCCTTCCAGCAAAAGCGCTGCGGCGAGGGCGTCGACGGGGCGCTCGCGGTAGCCTCCGTGCTGCCCGCTACGCAGGCGCTCGCCTTTGGCTTCGTAGGTTGTCAGGCGTTCGTCGTGGGTGTGCACCGGAATGTTGAAGCGGCCGTTGAGGCGCCGGGCGAATTTCTCGGCGCGGCTGCTCATTTCACTCGGGCTGCCATCCATGTTGAGCGGCAGGCCGACCACCAGCGCATCCGGTTGCCATTCGAGCAGCAGCGCTTCGATCCGCGACCAGTCGGGCACGCCGTTCTGGGCCTTGAGCACACACAGTTCCCGGGCCTGGCCCGTGATCGCCTGGCCGACCGCGACGCCGATCTGCTTGGTGCCGTAGTCGAAGCCCAGCAGCAGGCGCAGGGCACTCATGCGTGGCCGACCTGGGTGCTGAGATGCCTGAGGTCGACCCCCAGCGATGCGGCTGCAGCCGCGAGCCGCTGGTCGTGGGGCAGGTCGAAGAGAATGTGCGGTTGCGCCGGGCAGCTCAGCCACGCGTTTTCGACCAACTCCATTTCGAGCTGGCCCGGCTCCCAGCCCGCGTAGCCGAGCGCGATGAAGTGTGGACTGGGGCCGTAGCCGTCGGCGATAGCGAAAAGCACGTCCTGGGAAGTGGTGACGCCGAGTTCGCCCAAACCGAGTGTGGCCTGGAATTGGGCGTCGGCCGGATGCAATACGAAGCCCCTGTCGGTCTGGACCGGGCCGCCGGAAAAGATGGGCAGGTGCTGGCAGGCGGGGATCACGGGTTCGCCCGGACGCAATTGTTCGAGGACGTCCGCCAGATTCAGTCCGCTCGGGCGATTGACGATGAGCCCCATCGCGCCGTCCCGGTTGTGCTCCACCAGATAGATCAGCGTCTGGGCGAAGTTCGGGTCGGCCATGTGCGGCATGGCCATCAGGAAGTGATGCTTGAGGTAATGGGGCGCGGTCGCTTTCATGGTTGCTAGCTTAAGCGTTGCGGGCGAGCCCGTGAAGCCACGCGCGTTGGCTTGCGCACGTGTGCGACCGACTCCCCGGCTCAGCGGCTCGATAGCCGGTCGCCGCGCTCGAAGCGCCAGGTTCTGATGATTTCAACCTGATCGAACTTCTGCGCCAACTCTCCGGAGAAGGGTGCGAAGGGCGCTGCGAGCCGGACGATGCGCATCGCGGCCTCGTCGAGTACCGCCTGTCCAGAGGACTCGAGCACCCGAAGTTCCCGTACCGCGCCGTTGCGGTCGACGATCACCAGCATGCGCAGGCTTCCGTAAATACGCTGGCGGCGTGCCTCGTCCGGGTAGTTGAGGTTCCCGATACGCTCGACTTTCTTGCGCCATTCATCACGATACCAGGCGCTGATGTCCCGCATGGTCGCGGCGCTGTTCTGGCGGCTGACGCGAGGCCGCTTGGCGTACTGCTCTACCTGCTGCGCGAGCTCGGCTTCGAGACTGGCGATTTCCGCGCTGAGTTGCGAGCTGTCGAAGACGGGCGCGGGCTGCGCCTGTGGTTGTGGCTTGTTCTTCTGCGGCTTCACCGGTGTCTTGTCCGGCTGTGGCGCGCGGGTCGCGACCGCCGTTTTCGGCGCTTCGCTGCGGTTGCTCGGCGGCGGTGAGGCGGCCGGCGTGACCTTGCGCACCTGGGTGTCCTGGAACGGCGCCTGCTCCGTCGTTTTGGGTGACGCCTTGTGCTCCAGCGTGCCGCTGCCCTGTTGGTTATCCTGGGCGATGAAATCGGCTTCCTTCGGCTTGTCTTCGCTTTTGAAGGTCGACAAGGTGATTTCGAGCGTCTTGCTGATCTGCCTGGGCTCGGACAGGGTGAAGCCGAGCCCGAGAATCAGGGCGACATGCAGCGCGGCCGCGAGGAAGATCGTGAAGCCGAGACGGTCCGCCGGGCGGACGCCGGTAGAGGCGGGAATGGGTTGGCGTGTAGCGGCGTTCATTGCATTTCAGTCGGCTCGAAGTGCGCGCAGTCTGCCCAGCACGCCTGCAAAAGTCTATGAACCAGGCGGCAGCTTTGGTGCGTCAGTGACCAAGGGTTTGCGGCGCGGCACAGCTCATGTCTGCCGGTGGCGGGATGGAATGTCGGTTGGCCTGCCAGGCCAACCGACGCTGACGCTAGGCGTTGGATCGACCTTGCAGTTTTGCAGCGATGGCGTCCATCAGGCGCTCGCCAATGCGAGTATCGAACGCATTATCGATCTCGCGGATGCAGGTCGGACTGGTGATGTTGATCTCGGTCAGGTAGTCGCCAATCACATCCAGGCCGACGAAGAGCAGCCCGCGCTTGCGCAATTCGGGGCCGACGATGGCGGCAATCTCTTTGTCCCGATCGGAAAGCGGTTGCGCAACGCCTCGTCCGCCCGCGGCGAGGTTGCCGCGGGTTTCGCCCGCCGCCGGAATGCGCGCCAGGCAGTAGGGTACGGGTTCGCCGTCGATCATCAGGATTCGTTTGTCGCCATCCTTTATCGCCGGGATATAGCGCTGCGCCATGATCTGGCGGTTGCCGTGCTCGGTCAGCACCTCGAGGATGACCGAAAGGTTGGGGTCGCCCTCGCGGTGGCGGAAAATCGATGCACCACCCATTTCATCCAATGGTTTGAGAATGATGTCACGCTGCTCTCGGGCAAACTCCCGCAGAATGTCGGACCGTCGGCTGACAAGCGTCGGCGGCGTGCATTGCGGGAACTGGGTAGCAAAGAACTTCTCGTTGCAATCGCGCAGGCTTTGCGGTCGGTTCACCACCAGCGTACCGGCTTGCTCGGCGAGCTCAAGCAGGTAGGTCGCGTACACGTACTCGCTGTTGAAGGGCGGGTCCTTGCGCATCAGGATGACATCGAGTTCGGCCAGCGGGCCGTCGATCTCCTCCCCGGTCTCGTACCAGCGCTGAGGGTCGTTGAAAACCTTCGCGCTGCGCATGCGGGCTCGGGCTTCGCCGCCGAGTTGGTAGAGGTCGCGCTGTTCCATGTAGTAGATCGTCCAGCCGCGGGCCTGGGCTGCCAGGAGCATGGCCAGGGAGCTGTCCTTCTTGAAGGCGATCTGCGCGATTGGGTCCATGATGATCCCGACGCGAACAGTCATGTGATGATCTCCAACGAAAGGCAGAACGGAGCTGCCAGGGGCTTGAAATATCGACGCAGATTGGCGGCGGTTGTGCGTTGGGTCAAGGAAAATCCGGTTACCCTGGCGGCAGATAGCTTGCACTTGAGGAGTGTGCTAAAAAGGTCCGGCGATTGGGTGCAGCCCATCGATGACAGGGCCTCTGGCGCACTGACATAACGATAAACTACGACTCACCGAGGCGATGGTAGGGCGAAATGGAACAGCACTCCGAGGGCTTGAAGGTCATGGTGATCGACGATTCGAAAACGATTCGTCGCACCGCTGAAACGCTGCTGAAGAAAGTGGGATGTGATGTGATTACAGCGGTGGATGGCTTCGATGCGCTCGCCAAGATTGCCGATAGCCACCCGCGCATTATCTTCGTCGATATCATGATGCCCCGGCTGGATGGCTATCAGACCTGCGCGCTGATCAAGAACAACAGTTCTTTCAAGTCCACCCCGGTGATCATGCTGTCATCCAAGGATGGCCTGTTCGACAAGGCCAAGGGGCGGATCGTGGGGTCGGACCAATACCTCACCAAGCCTTTCAGCAAAGAAGAGTTGCTGGGTGCCATCAAGGCGCACGTGCCTGATTTCGCACCCGTAGAGCAAGTATCCTGAAGTTCGGCCCTGTGTGCCGCTGAAGCCTTTCCCACGGAGAAACCATGGCTCGCGTTCTGATAGTTGATGACTCGCCGACCGAGATGTACAAGCTGACGGCCATGCTCGAGAAGCATGGCCATGTCGTCCTGAAAGCCGAAAACGGCGCCGATGGCGTAGCGCTCGCTCGCCAGGAAAAGCCGGACGTCGTCCTGATGGATATCGTCATGCCCGGCCTGAATGGCTTTCAGGCGACTCGCCAACTGACCAAAGATGCTGAAACCAGTCACATTCCGGTGATCATTGTGACCACCAAGGACCAGGAAACCGATAAGGTCTGGGGCAAGCGTCAAGGCGCCAAGGATTACCTGACCAAGCCCGTGGATGAAGCGACCTTATTGAAAACCCTGAACGCGGTACTCGCCGGTTAATCAGCGGTTTCGTCATTCGGACAAGGGATGTTGCCAGCATGTCGAATACGCCTACGCCGTTTCAGCGACTTCTGGAAATCGATGCCCGTTGCCGAGCGCTGGCTGCCGGATTGCCTTCGCAGCAAGAGGCCATCCAAACCTGGGCTGGCATCGGTTTTCGAATGGGGGGGCGACTGTTCGTGGCTCCGATGGGGGAGGTCGGCGAGATACTCCACGAACCGCGCTACACCTTGCTGCCCGGCGTCAAAGCCTGGGTGAAGGGGGTGGCGAACGTCCGCGGCAGGCTGTTGCCGATCATGGACCTGTGCGGTTATTTCGGTCTGGAACTGTCCCCGTTGCGCAAGCAGCGGCGGGTGTTGGTCGTCGATCACCAGGATGTGTTTGCCGGTTTGACGGTCGACGAGGTGTTCGGCATGCAGCATTTTCCGGTCGATGCCTTCTCCGAACAGTTGCCACCGGTTGAAGCGTCGATCCAGCCTTTCATCCATGGCGTCTTTCAGCGCGAGCAGCCGTGGCTGGTGTTCAGCCCGCACGCGCTCGCCGCGCATCAGCGATTTCTGGACGTAGCGTATTGATTTAGGTGGGGTCGGCTGATGCCGGCCTTTTGGTTCTTGGAAGGAAACGTACGGGTGGTCCAGGCGGGGGCCGGAAAAAATGAAAAAAATGAACGCAAATGCATTGCTGGCGGGAGTACGTAGCAATACGTTGATCGCCGGACTGTTTATCCTCCTGATCGTGTCGATGGTGCTGCTGTTCGTGAACTTCGCGTACATCAATACCCAGGCCGACTATGACAACGAATACATTGGACACGCAGGTGAGCTGCGAGTTCTGTCTCAGCGTATCGCCAAGAACGCGGTAGAAGCGGCAGCCGGCACGCCTGAAGCGTTCGGCTCGTTGAAAGATGCGCGCGACGACTTCAGCAAGCGCTGGAGCTCCCTCGCCCAGGGCGATGAGCGTATCGGTCTGCCCGCGGTTCCGGACTCGCTTCAGACCGAAGTGGCTGCGGTGCAGCAGGACTGGGACACGCTGCGGCAAAACACCGATGCGATCCTCGCCAGTGAACAAACCGTACTCTCCCTGCATCAGGTAGCCGCGACGCTCGCCGAAACCATCCCGCAATTGCAGGTCGAGTACGAAGAGGTCGTGGATATTCTGCTGGAAAGCGGAGCGCCGGCCGCTCAGGTGTCGGTGGCCCAGCGTCAGTCCCTGCTGGCTGAACGTATTCTGGGTTCGGTGAACAAGGTGATCTCCGGCGACCAGGACTCGGTCCAGGCGGCCGACATGTTCGGCCGCGACGCCAGTCTGTTCGGTCGTGTGCTCAGCGCCATGCTCGAAGGCAACGAGGCCATGGGCATTACCCGTGTGACCGACGTCGAGGCCCTGGATCGTCTGGCTGCGACCTCCGAACTGTTCCAGTTCGTTGCCGGTTCGGTGGACGAAATTCTCGAAACCTCGCCGGAACTGTTCCAGGTCCGCGAGTCGTCGAACAGCATCTTCGAGGTATCGCAGACGCTGCTCGACAAGACGTCCGCGCTGACACAAGGGCTCCAGAGCCGTGCCGACGCACGCTACGTCAATACGCTGGCCGGCTATGTGCTGGGCGCACTGGCCCTGGCTTCGATTTTGCTGATCGGCCTGGTCATGGTTCAGGAAGCCCGTCGCCGCCTGAGCGAAACGGCGGAAAAGAACGAACGTAACCAGACGGCGATCCTGCGCTTGCTCGACGAAATTGGCGACCTGGCTGACGGTGACCTGACGGTGGCCGCCACGGTTACCGAGGATTTCACTGGCGCCATCGCCGACTCGATCAACTACTCCATCGATCAGTTGCGCGACCTCGTCGAAACGATCAACCAGACAGCCGTTCAGGTATCCGGTGCCGCCCAGGAGACCCAGGCGACCGCGATGCACCTGGCCGAGGCCTCCGAGCATCAGGCTCAAGAGATTGCCGGCGCCTCCGCGGCGATTAACGAAATGGCCGTTTCGATTGACCAGGTATCGGCCAACGCCGCCGAGTCCTCTGCGGTAGCGGAGCGCTCCGTAGCCATCGCCAACAAAGGCAACGAAGTCGTTCACAACACCATTACCGGCATGGATAACATCCGTGAGCAGATCCAGGACACCTCCAAGCGGATCAAGCGCCTGGGCGAGTCGTCCCAGGAGATCGGCGACATCGTCAGCCTGATCAACGACATTGCCGACCAGACCAACATCCTCGCTCTGAACGCAGCGATCCAGGCATCCATGGCTGGCGATGCGGGCCGAGGCTTCGCGGTGGTTGCGGACGAAGTGCAGCGGCTGGCGGAGCGCTCGTCTGCGGCGACCAAGCAGATCGAGGCGCTGGTAAAGACCATTCAGACCGACACCAACGAAGCGGTCATCTCGATGGAGCAGACCACTTCCGAAGTGGTACGAGGCGCGCGCCTGGCCCAGGACGCGGGGGTCGCGCTGGAAGAGATCGAGAAGGTATCCAAGAGCCTTGCTGCGCTCATCCAGAACATCTCCAACGCGGCACGCCAGCAGGCATCCTCGGCCGGCCACATCTCCAACACCATGAACGTCATCCAGGAAATTACCTCGCAGACCTCCTCGGGCACCACCGCTACGGCGAAGAGCATTGGTAATCTCGCGAAGATGGCCAACGAGATGCGCCACTCCGTATCCGGCTTCACCTTGCCGGAAACGCAGGATCAGGCCTGACCGAGAGCACGGCGGCCGGCAACGGCTGCTGTGAAAGTTCATGAGTGAGGGGCAGGGCATGCAGCCAAGCGTTGACTGGTCACTGAGACCCTTGGCCGATATGTCGCCAGCGGAGTTTCACGATTGGCAGGCCCTGCTCGAGGAGCGTTCGGGCCTGGTGATTACCGAACAGCGCCGGATCTTCCTGCAGGCCAACCTGAGCAGCCGCATGCGTGAAGTCGGTGTGGCCGATTACGCCACCTATTACCGTCAGGTGATCGACGGTCCCAGAGGCGCTGTCGAGTGGTCGACACTGATGGATCGGCTGACGGTGCAGGAAACCCGGTTCTTTCGTCATCCGCCATCTTTCGCTTTGCTGTCCACCTACCTGCGGCAGCGTTGCGAAACGCGTGAGGCTTCGCGGCCCTTGTCGCTCTGGAGTGTGGGATGCGCAAGTGGTGAAGAAACCTATTCGATGGCGGTCTGTGCCGCCGAGAGCTTGGCGCGCGCCGATGGCGGGCCTCGATATGGAGTAATTGGCACCGACATCAGTCTCAGTGCGCTGGATCGGTCGCGGGATGGCCTATACAGTCGCCGCCGGCTCGAACAACTGGAACCCGACCTGCGTGAGCGATATTTCCAGCCCATGCCGGGCGACCGATTTCAAGTGATACCCAGCCTGGCGGCGCGCGTGTGCTTTGCCAGACTCAACGTGCTGGAGCTGGCCGGTGCGCCAATGTCCGATATGGACGTCATTTTTTGTCAGAACCTGTTGATCTACTTCCGTCGCTGGCGTCGCCGCGAAATCCTCAATCGTCTGGCCGAGCGCCTGGCGCCGGGAGGGTTGCTGGTGATCGGCGTGGGCGAAGTCGTCGGCTGGCAGCACCCGGATTTGGTGCCGGTCGCTGACACTCAGGTTCTGGCCTTTACCCGGAAAAGTTTATGAGCGGAGTCGCTATGGGTGATCGGCACGATTATGTCGCCCTGGAGTGGGTGAAAGGCGAAATTGCCGAAACGCTGAAGCAGGCGCGGCAGGCCCTGGAAGCATTCGTCGAAAACCCGCAAGACTCGACGCGGATGCGCTTCTGCCTGACTTACGTGCATCAGGTGCATGGCACCTTGCAGATGGTCGAGTTCTACGGGGCTGCGCTGCTTGCCGAAGAAATGGAACAGCTTGCCCGCGCCTTGCTGGACGAGCGCGTCGCCAGTCAGACCGAGGCGCTCGAAGTGCTCATGCAGGCGATTCTGCAGATGCCTGTTTACCTGGACCGCATCCAGAGTGCTCGCCGCGACCTGCCCATGGTGGTGCTGCCGCTGCTCAATGATCTGCGTGCCGCGCGTGGCGAGAAGCTGTTGTCTGAAACCAGCCTGTTCTCACCCGATATGTCCGCTCGTGCGCCCGCGCTTTCGGATGAGTACCTGGCCCAGCGGCAGACCGATGACCTTCCTGCCCTGCTCCGAAAATTACGCCAGATGCTTCAGGTCGCGTTGGTCGGGGTCATCCGCAACCAGGATCTGCCGACCAACCTGGGCTATATGGCACGGGTTTTCGCGCGCCTGGAAATGCTCTGCAAGGACGCGCCCTTGGGGGCGTTGTGGCAGATAGCATCCGGCGTAGTCGAGGGGCTGGCCAGTGGCGCCGTGGCTAACGGCACCACGATCCGCAACTTGCTGCGTCAGGTGGACAAGGAGCTCAAGCGCCTGGTCGCGCAAGGCGCCGATGGTATCAATCAGGCCGCGCCGGATGAGCTGACCAAGAATCTGCTTTTCTACATCGCCAAGGCACCGACGGAGTCCCCGCGGATCAAGGCGCTGAAGGCCGAATACAGCCTGGACGACGCGCTGCCTGACAGCACATTGGTCGACCAGGAACGGGCTCAACTGGCAGGCCCGGATCGCGGTGCGATGCGCTCGGTGGTCGCGGCATTGTGCGAGGAGCTGGTGCGGGTCAAGGACAGCCTGGATCTGTTCGTGCGCAGCGACCGCATGGGCCTGGCCGAGCTGGGCGTGCTGCAGGCGCCGCTCAAGCAGATCGCCGATACGCTTGCCGTGCTGGGCTTCGGTCAGCCACGGCGGATCATCCTGGACCAGATCGGCGTCGTCGAAGCCTTGGCGCAAGGGCGGCAGCAGCCCGACGATGCAGCCTTGATGGACGTAGCCGGTGCCCTGCTTTATGTCGAGGCGACGCTGGCTGGCATGGTCGGCGGTACGTCCGACGATCGAGGTGAAGAGAGCCACCTGCCGACGACCGATGTCGCGCAGATTCATCGGTTGGTCATCCGCGAAGCGCGGACTGGCCTCGAGCAGGCCAAGGACGCGATCATCGAGTTCATCGCTTCACAATGGAATCATCAACACCTGGCGCGCGTACCGGAGCTTCTTACCCAGTCGCGTGGTGGGCTGGCGATGGTTCCGCTTGCGCGTGCCGCTGCATTGCTGGACGCCTGCAATCGCTATATCCAAGAGCAATTGCTCGCGCACCAGGCCATCCCTGACTGGCAAAGCCTGGACACGCTCGCCGATGCGATCACCAGCGTCGAATACTATCTCGAACGTCTGAGCGAAGACCGTGGCTCGCAGGGCGATCTGATTCTCGACGTCGCGCAAGAGAGCCTCCAGGCGCTGGGCTACCCGTTACATGAGCAGGCGCCGGCCCATGAGGATGAAGAGGCCGGCCATGACGCAGACCTCGCGCTCTCCGACCCACTGGATGAAATCGAGGTATTGCTGCCGGAGCCAAGCCCTGAGGCGGTGGATGCCGGGCCACTGGATCACGTCACGTCCGCCCAGCCGGACGATATGCCTCTCGAAGGTTCGGCGCCTGTCGACGCCGAACCTTCGATCGACGGGCAGGCGGCGGCGGTCGACACCGCTATCGATGAGACTGAGTCCGGGTTGTCGGCCTGGACGTGCGAGCACGTCGACCACACTGAGCCTGTGGCTGCTGAGGTAAGCGGTGCGGAGTCCGAAGGCCACTTGGCCGATGCCGACGAGCAGAACACCGACGATTCGCTCGGTTATACGGTGGCATGGACCGAAGCCGAGATGGCTGAGCTCGATATGCCGGAAGTGGTGCTGCCGGAGCTGATGGAGCCGCCCGCGCCCGCTGAGCCTGCGATCAGCATGGAAGACGTGATGGCCGCGCCTGTCGTCTCGATCAACCCCCCGGCACAACATGTTCCGCCAACCTTGCTCCCACCGCCTGAAGGCGAGGAGCCGGTCGATGAGGACCTGCTCGAGGTATTCATCGAGGAGGCGGCGGAAGTACTTGAAACCATCGGCGAGTACCTGCCCCAGTGGTGCGCCGATACGGCGGACAAGAACGCGCTGGGTGAAGTTCGGCGAGCCTTTCACACGCTCAAGGGCAGCGGTCGCATGGTGCGCGCGCTGATCATTGGCGAACTTGCCTGGTCAGTCGAGAACCTGCTCAACCGTGTCCTCGATCGCAGCATCGATGCGAGCGAAGCGGTCAAGACACTGGTGGGCGATGTGGTCGCGCTGATGCCGGCACTGGTCGAGGAGTTTGCCGCCAAGGCACAACGCCAGCGCGACGATGTCGATCGTTTGGCGGCCAATGCCCATGCGCTGGCCAAAGGGCAGCCGACCGACCCCGATCCGACGGGTGGCGTTGCACTCGACGAGCCAGCGCCCGAGCCGGTTGTCGAAGACGTGCTGGACCCCCAGTTGCTGGAAATCTTCCGCAACGAGGCGGAAGCCCACCTCACCACACTCGTCGATTTTCTCGCCGATTGCGCTCAGCGCCTGCCACAGCCGGTGACCGACGCCTTGCAGCGAGCCCTGCACACGCTCAAGGGTAGTGCGCACATGGCAGGGATCCTGCCCATGGCGGAAATCGCGACCCCGCTGGAAAAAATGGTCAAGGAGTTCAAGGCCAATCTGATTCAGATGGATCTGGCCGAAGCGGAACTGCTGCATGCGGCGGAACAACTGCTGCGTCGTGGGCTGGATAACCTCGAGCGCGACCCACTGGCGCCCATCGAAGGCGCCGACGCGTTCATCGCCCAGGTTCACGCATTGCACCAGGCTCGGCTGGCGGAAGCCGGCGAGCGAGGCGAAAACGAGCAGGGTGAGCCGCGCGATCCAGGCATGATCGCGCTGTTCCTGTCCGAAGGCATGAACATTCTGCTGGACGCCGAAGACTTGCTGCACAGCTGGCGCGAGCACCCGGCCGAACGTCAGGAGCTGACCGCGCTGCTGGAAGAATTGACGACCCTTGGGCTCGGCGCGCAAATGGCCGATCTGCCTCAGATCGATGCGCTGTGCCAGGTTCTGCTCAACCTCTACGCGGTCGTACAGGACGGTCGCCTGGCGGTAAGCGCACGCTTTTTCGACGATGCCGAGCAAGGTCACGAGGCGCTGGTTGGCATGATGGATCAGGTCGCGGCCGGTTTGCAGGTCACTGGCCAGCCTGAGCTGGTCGCCCGTCTCGAAGCGCTGTTGGCTGAAGCGGTCGATCCGCACGCATACTCACTGCCGGTCGACGAGACGCAACCCGATATGGCAACCCCGGTTGGCATGACTGAGGCACTCGCCGAGACTACGATCGAAGCCGAAGCCGAAGCCGAAGCCGAAGCCTGGCCCGCCGAGTCGCACCTCGAGCAGGACGAGCTGGACGGAGAAATGGTCGAGATTTTTCTCGATGAGGCTGTCGATCTGCTCGAAAGCGCTGGCGGCGCACTGGAACGCTGGCTCGCGGATTCTTCCAATCAATTGGCACTTTCGGCCCTGTTGCGCGATCTGCACACGCTCAAGGGCGGCGCGCGTATGGCCGAGATTCGGCCGATCGGCGATCTGGCGCATGAGCTCGAAACGCTTTATGAAGGGCTTTCGGATGGCCGTTACGTACACACCGCCGACCTCGCCTCGCTGTTGCAGCGCAGCCATGATCAGCTCGCTGTGCAGCTGGAGCAGTTGCAGGCCCATCAGCCAATGGACGCTGCCGCTAAGCTCATCGAACGCATTCGGGCCTACCGGCAAGGGATCGCGCCGGCGTTCGAAAGCGGTGCTGGCATAGCCGATGAAACGCCGCTCCCCGATGCGGATACACAGCGGACGGAGCCCGTTGCCGACGCCGGCATCGATGCAACCGAGTCTGCCGCGCCGGGCAATCCGATCGAAGCCCCACTGCTCGATGCCCAAGCGGACCCTTCCGAGGGCCTGACAGCGATGGCAGCCGACATGGACGGCGAGCCTGCAGACGAAGCGGTGTCGCATGAGCCCCCTCTCGTCGATCCGGAGGTGCCGGACGACGAGGTGACGCTGCATGCGCAGGACGCTACCGCTGTCGAGCAAGGCGAATCGCTCGAGGCGCAGGTGCCGGCTTCGATGGAGCCGACAAGTGGCGCAGCCGACGCATGGGAAAATCGCGATCCCGAGCTGGTGGAAATCTTTCTGGAGGAAGGCCTCGATATCATCGAACGCGCAGGCGCCTCGCTGCAGCGCTGGATGGAGGATGTCGGCAACAGCTTCGAGCTCGAAGCGCTGCAACGCGATCTTCATACCCTCAAAGGTGGCGCGCGGATGGCCGACATCCGTGAGATCGGCGATCTTGCGCATGAGCTTGAGTATCTGTACGAGGGGCTCTGCGCCGGCAACTACCGTGCAAGCCCGACATTGTTCACCCTGCTGCAGACCTGCCATGACCGGCTCGCAGCGATGCTCGATGCGGTACGCGCCTACCGTGAGCTTCCGAGCGGCCAGGACCTGATCGCAACCATCGAACGCTTTCGGGCGAACCCCGACGAGCAATTGAGCATGCCCAGCAGCGTCGCGCTGAAGGCCGCGCAGGACAGCGCCCAGGATGCCGCCGAGGCCGAAATCCTGGATATCTTCGTTGAAGAGGCGGATGAGCTGCTCGAGGAAATGGAGGGCGCGCTGGGGCGATGGGAATCCACGCGTGATGGCGCAGCCCCCATGGCCGACATGATGCGTGTATTGCACACGCTCAAGGGTGGCGCGCGGTTGGCGGCGCAAAGCCGCTTGGGCGATATGGCCCACGATCTGGAACAGCGCCTTAGCGAGGCGCAACTTCAGGGCGGCGTCTGGACCGATAGCCTGTTCCTGGATGTGCAGAGCGGCTACGACGCGCTGCTCAATGAAGTCGAATCGATGCGCTCACGCCTGGCGAGCGAGCCCGACGTCGCCGCGGCTGAGAGGCCGCCAGCAGACCCGCAGGGCGATGAGGTCGACTCCTCGGTCATCGTGCTCGAAACCCCTATCGTCGCGGCCAGTGTCCAGGCGCCAACCGACAACGCGTCAGCCAAGGTCCTGCCGTTCATTCGTAGGGCCGAGCAGGCGGCGCTGGATGCCGCGTCCCGTCGCGCACCGCAGGAACTGGTTAAAGTGCCGGCTGACCTTCTGGAAGGTCTGGTCAACCTGGCGGGCGAGACGTCGATCTTCCGCGGGCGGGTCGAGCAACAGGTGAGCGATGTCGGCTTCACGCTGGGAGAGATGGAGGCCACCATCGAGCGGGTGCGCGATCAGTTACGGCGCCTGGATACCGAAACCCAGGCGCAGATTCTCAGCCGCTATCAGGCCGAGGCAGAGCGCGCCGGTTACGACGATTTCGATCCGCTGGAAATGGACCGTCACTCGCAGCTCCAGCAGCTTTCTCGCGCGCTGTTCGAGTCCGCGTCCGACCTGCTTGACCTGAAAGAAACCCTGGCGGCGCGTAACCGCGACGCCGAGACGCTGCTGCTTCAGCAGGCTCGCGTCAATACCGAGCTCCAGGAAGGCCTGATGCGCACGCGCATGGTTCCTTTCGATCGGCTGGTACCGCGCCTGCGCCGCATCGTTCGCCAAGTCGCCGGCGAACTGGGCAAGCAGGTCGAATTCCATGTCGGCAACGCCACCGGCGAGATGGACCGCAGCGTGCTCGAGCGCATCGTCGCACCGCTGGAACACATGTTGCGCAATGCGGTGGATCACGGGATCGAAACCGCTGCCAAGCGGGTGGCGGCGGGCAAGCCCGAGCAGGGCAACATTCATCTGGATCTGAGCCGTGAAGGCGGCGACATCGTTCTGGCATTGAGCGACGACGGAGCGGGGATCAACCTTGAAGCCGTTCGACGCAAGGCGGTCGAGCGGGGTTTGATGCAGGCCGGTAGCGAGCTATCGGATCATGAGGTGCTGCAGTTCATTCTAGGAGCCGGATTCACCACCGCCGAGCAGGTGACCCAGATCTCCGGGCGCGGTGTCGGAATGGACGTGGTGCACTCGGAGGTCAAGCAGCTCGGCGGCTCCATGAGCATCGAGTCGACCGTTGGAGGCGGTACGCGCTTTCTGATCCGCCTGCCCTTTACCGTGTCGGTCAACCGGGCGCTGATGGTCTACTCCGGCGAGGATCTCTACGCGATTCCGCTCAACACCATCGAGGGTATCGTGCGGGTCTCGCCCTATGAGCTGGAAGCCTATTACCAGCCCGGTGCGTCGCGCTTCGAATATGCAGGGCAGACCTATGAGTTGCGTTACCTCGGCGAACTGCTGAACAACGGACAGCGGCCCAAGCTGGTCGGCCAGAGCCTGCCGTTGCCGGTCATCCTGGTGCGCTCGAACGAGCACAGCGTGGCGGTGCAGGTCGACAGTCTCGCCGGCTCGCGCGAAATCGTGGTCAAGAGCCTGGGCCCGCAGTTCTCCACGGTGCCGGGCATTTCAGGTGCAACCATTCTCGGCGACGGTCGGGTGGTGGTGATTCTCGATCTGCTCGCGACCATCCGAGTGCTGCATGCCCAACTGCTTACCCAACAACAGCCGCTGCGCCTGTTTGGCGACGACGAGCAGACGGAGGCCGAGGCCGATCGGCCGACATTGGTCATGGTCGTCGACGATTCGGTCACCGTGCGCAAGGTCACGAGCCGTCTGCTCGAGCGCAACGGCATGAACGTGCTGACGGCCAAGGATGGGGTGGATGCGATCACCCAGCTGCAGGAGCGCAAGCCGGACGTCATGCTCCTGGATATCGAGATGCCACGCATGGACGGGTTCGAAGTGGCGACCCTGGTACGTCACGACGAGCACCTGAAGGATCTGCCGATCATCATGATTACCTCGCGGACCGGGGAAAAACACCGGGACCGGGCGATGGCCATCGGTGTTAACCAGTATCTCGGCAAGCCGTATCAGGAGTCGCTGCTGCTTGAAACCATCCAGCAATTGGTCAAGCGCCATGACTGAGGTCGTTGCGGCACGCATCGGCGTGATTGCCGACACTTCGCTGCAACGGCATGTACTGCAGCAAGCGTTGAGTGCCAATGGCTACAAGGTTGTGCTCAACAGCGATCCTGCGCGGTTGCAGGAAGCGGACCTGATGGTCGTCGACGCCGACCTATGGCTCGTCGATCTGGCGCAGACGGAAGATTCACCCTTGGTCAATGCGCTGCTCGAGCGGGACAGCTGCCCGGTACTGTTCGGCGAGGGACACGCGCCCGAACGCCATTCCGAGCACTATCCGCGCTGGGAACGTCGCTTGTTCGGCAAACTGAAACGGTTGGTGGGCGATCCGTCCTGCGTCGTAGGCCCGCGTCTCGAAGTGCTGCGTGGACAGGCCGAGCGCCCGGCGCGCCTCGAACTGCCCGGGGCCCTGGCCAACGCCGATTCACTGGCGGGCGAACCGGCACGTGAGATTTGGTTGTTGGCCGCATCGCTGGGAGGTCCCGAGGCGGTGAAAGCCTTTCTCGACGCGTTGCCGGGCGGACTGCCGGTTGGTTTCGTCTATGCACAGCACATCGAGGCCAGTTTCGAGTCGGCTCTGTCGCAGGTGGTGGGCCGCCATAGCCAGTGGAGCGTCAATCAGAGCCGGGAAAACGACTCGATCCGCTGCGGCGAGGTCGTGGTGGCGCCCATCAGCCAGGAAATGAGTTTCGGCAAGGACGGCACCATGCTGTTGAGCGGGCGCGACTGGCCCGAGCCGTACAGCCCATCCATCGATCAAATGATGTTGAATCTGGCGCAGCAGTTCGGTAGTCGCTGCGGTGTCATCGCCTTCAGCGGCATGGGCAGCGACGGTAACGCCGCAGCCGCATACGTGCTTCGCCAGGGCGGCAGTGTCTGGACCCAGCGTGCCGATTCGTGCGTCTGTTCGAGCATGCCGGACAGCCTTCGCGAAGGCGGCTACAGCTCGTTCAGCGGCGACCCGCGCGAACTGGCGCAGGCCCTGGTCAATCATCTTGCGCAACAGGCCCACCAGCCCGTTGCGGCTTTGCAACTGGATACTCCATGAGCCAACCCGCTATTACCCAGGACACTTCCGCCAGTATCACCGGCCTACTGGTGCCGCTGGCCGACCGCACGCTGCTGTTGCCCAACGTCGCCGTCGCCGAGTTGATTCCCTATCGCGCCCCGCAACCAGGCCAAGGCACTCCGTCCTGGTTTCTCGGACAGGTCGCCTGGCGGGACCTGACCTTGCCGCTACTGTCATTCGAGGCGGCGTCGGATGGTGAGCCCGAGACGGGCGCGCACGCACGTGTGGCAGTGCTCAATGCCTTGGGCGGACGTGATCATGTGAAATTCATCGCCTTGCTGGTGCAGGGCATTCCCCGCTCGGTCAAGGTCGATGCCAGTCTGGCGCGCTCGGACGTGGCGCTGGCTCCGCTTGAGCTGGATGCGGTCAACCTCGGCGACGTGCAAGCGCGGATTCCGGACTTGGTCGCGTTGGAGCAGAAGCTGGCCGATGCCGGGCTGATCTGACGGGCCGGGCCAACCCGGCTGCACGCGCTCAGTGGTCAAAGCGATAACGATGCGCCCTCACACCCCGGGCTGGAAGTCGCCCCATAGTTGCTGTGCGACGCTCAGGGCCACTACCGGCGCGGTCTCGGTGCGTAGCACGCGCGGTCCGAGGCGGGCGGGCTGAAAGCCGGCGTTGCGTGCCTGCTCGACCTCCGCATCGTTCAGGCCGCCTTCAGGGCCAATCAGAAACGCCAGCGTGGAGGGCGGACGATGCGCTGACAGCGGTTCGGCGACTGGGTGCAATACCAACTTCAGCTCCGCTTCCACTTTCAGCCAGTCGTGCAGTGACATCGGTGGATGAATCACCGGAATGACCGAGCGGCCGCACTGCTCGCAGGCACTGATTGCGATCTGGCGCCAATGCGCCAGGCGCTTGTCGGCCCGTTCATCTTTCAGGCGAACTTCGCAGCGCTCGGTGACGATTGGCGTGATTTCGGTGGCGCCCAGCTCGGTCGCTTTCTGAATCGCCCAATCCATCCGCTCGCCGCGCGAAAGTCCTTGGCCGAGATGGATTCGGAGTGTCGATTCGGGCAGGCCCGGCAATTGCTCGTGCACCGCTACCTTGACTTGCTTCTTGCCCACCTCGACCAGCTCGCCCCGGTATTCCTGGCCGAGGCCATCGAACAGCTGCACAACGGTGCCTGTCGTCAGCCGCAAGACCCGGCTGATGTAGTGGGCCGAGGCTTCAGGCAGCATGTGAGTGCCGATCGAGAGCGGCGTATCGACGAAGAAGCGGGATGTGCGCATCGGGGAAACTACGGTCGGAAAAAATGAAGGCGGCAGTCTATAGCGTTAGCCGCGGCGCCTGAAGCTGCCCATAGGCTAACCGGGGTCACGGAACTCATTGGGCGCACCCGGGGCGACGGCGACGCTTACCGTCGCCTTCGTGGCGATATCGATGCCTTCGGTGGCGACTTCGGCAAGAAAGTCGATCTGCTCCTCGGTGATGGTATAAGGCGGCAGGAAGTACACCACGCTGCCCAGCGGGCGCAGCAGTGCGCCGCGTTGCAGTGCGTGCTGGTAGACCTTCAGGCCGCGTCGTTCCTGCCAGGGATACGGTGTCTTGCTTGTCTTGTCCTGGACCATTTCGATGGCAACGGCCATGCCGGTCTGACGCACTTCGGCCACCTGGGGATGGTCGACGAGATGCGCGGTGGCCTTCGTCATCCGATCCGCCAGGGCCTTGTTGGCTTCGATGACGCCGTCCTGCTCGAAGATGTCCAGCGTCGCCAGCGCCGCGGCACAGGCCAGCGGATTGCCGGTGTAGGTGTGCGAGTGGAGAAAGGCGCGCAAGGTCGAATAGTCGTCGTAGAACGCCTGATACAGCTTGTCGGTCGTCAGCACGGCGGCCATCGGCAGGTAGCCACCGGTCAGCGCCTTGGACAGGCAGAGGAAGTCGGGTGTGATGCCCGCCTGCTCGCAGGCGAACATGGTTCCGGTACGGCCGAAGCCGACGGCGATCTCGTCGTGGATCAGGTGTACGTCGTAGCGGTCGCAGGCCTCGCGCAGCAATTTGAGGTAGACCGGGTGATACATGCGCATGCCGCCAGCGCCCTGGATCAGCGGTTCGACGATCACGGCGGCGATGTGGTCATGGTGCTCGGCCAGGGTCTGCTCCATATGAGCGAACATGTTGCGCGAGTGTTCTTCCCAGCTCATGCCGTCGGGGCGCAGGTAGCAGTCCGGGCTGGCGACCTTGAAGGTGTCCAGCAGCAATGGCTTGTAGGTGTCGGTGAACAGCGCCACGTCGCCTACTGACATGGCCGCCACGGTTTCGCCGTGATAGCTGTTGGTCAGCGTGACGAAACGCTGTTTGTCAGGCTTTCCACTGTTGCGCCAGTAGTGGAAGCTCATCTTCAGCGCAACCTCGATGCCCGTCGAACCGTTGTCGGTATAAAACACCCGGTCGAGGCCTGCAGGTGTGATCCGCACCAGACGCTCGGACAGTTCGACCACAGGTTGGTGGCTGAATCCGGCGAGCATCACGTGTTCGAGTTGATCGAGCTGGTCCTTGATGCGCTGGTTGATGCGTGGGTTGGCATGACCGAATACGTTGACCCACCAGGAGCTGACCGCATCGAGATAACGTTTGCCATTGAAGTCTTCGAGCCAGACGCCGTCGCCGCGCCGAATGGGGATCAGCGGGAGTTGTTCGTGGTCTTTCATCTGGGTGCACGGGTGCCAGAGTACGGAAAGGTCACGCTGCATCCAGCTGTCGTTCAGGCTCATCATGGCTCCGTCGTGAAGGGGGATCGGCGCAGCCTAGCAGAAGTGGTCCGTACGGCTTAATCGTTTCCCGATCCATCTAGCCGATAGATAGGTAGAAACAAAAAAATGCGCGCCATTTCGATCTATTAGTCGTTAGGCTTGTGAGCACTTCAATCTTGGAACGCGGCCCCATGCAATGGCGTAATACCTCCGGTCACTATGGTCTGGTCAGCATCGTGATGCACTGGGTAGTGGCCGTTGTCGTGATCGGGCTTTTCGCGTTGGGCTATTGGATGGTGGGACTGACGTATTACAGCAGTTGGTATCGCACTGCGCCGGATATCCATAAGAGTGTCGGCCTGCTGCTGCTGGCCCTGATGGTGTTTCGAGTCATCTGGCGGGGCCTGAACCACGGTCCGCAGCCACTGGCTCAGCATGGAAGGCTGACACGCCTGGCGACCCGGGCAGGGCATGGCATTCTTTATTTCGGGCTGTTTGCCGTGATGATTTCCGGCTATCTGATCTCCACGGCCGATGGGCGCCCCATCAGCGTATTCGGCTGGTTCGAGGTGCCTGCGCTGATCACTTCGATTCCTAATCAGGAAGACATCGCAGGCCTGGTCCATGAATACCTGGCCTGGGCGCTGGTAATTCTCTCTGCCCTGCACGCCCTGGCGGCGCTGAAGCACCATTTCATCGATCGCGATGCGACGCTCAAACGAATGCTCGGCCGTGCCGATGCCTGATCACTACTCAAGGAGAACGCTATGTTGAAGAAAACCATTGCAGCACTGGCCCTGGGCTCGGCGCTTTTCGCCGGCCAAGTGCTCGCCGCCGATTACGCGATTGACACTAAAGGGCAACATGCCTTCGTCAATTTCAAGATCAGCCATCTCGGCTATAGCTGGCTGTGGGGCACCTTCAAGGAGTTCGATGGCAGCTTCAGTTTCGATGCCGAACAGCCGGAAGCGAGCCGCGTGAACGTCACGCTGCAGACCGCCAGCATCGACTCGAATCATGCCGAGCGTGACAAGCATCTGCGCAGCGACGATTTCCTCAATGTCTCCAAGCACCCGACCGCTACCTTCGAGTCCACGTCGGTCAAGTCGACGGGCGAGGGTACCGCTGACATTACCGGTAATCTCACGCTCAACGGCGTAACCAAGCCGGTGGTGATCGCGGCCAAGTTCCTCGGCGAGGGCAAAGATCCCTGGGGTGGCTACCGTGCGGGTTTCGAGGGCAGCACGACGCTAAAGCTGAAAGATTTCGATATCAAGATGGACCTTGGGCCTGCATCGCAAACCGTGGATCTGATCATCTCGGTTGAAGGCGTGCGCCAGTAACGGGCCGCGCGTGAATGCAAACGCCGGCGCAAGCCGGCGTTTTGCTTTCGGCAAGCCTGCGGCGGCCGGTCCG
This sequence comes from Stutzerimonas stutzeri, assembly GCF_009789555.1. Taxonomy (NCBI): domain Bacteria; kingdom Pseudomonadati; phylum Pseudomonadota; class Gammaproteobacteria; order Pseudomonadales; family Pseudomonadaceae; genus Stutzerimonas; species Stutzerimonas stutzeri. The sequence goes on along the minus strand of NZ_CP046902.1, from coordinate 306,009 downwards.
CAGGAGCGGTACGGGGTATCGAAAGCCACCTCATCCGAAAGGACAGCGATAGCGTTTAAGTCCTCATCTGGCTATTTACAAACAACGTTGCATGTAAGAATATTCGCTGCACTCTGCCATCCGAATTCGGCCAGGACGTTCGTCCCCTGGTTTGCCCGTACAAACGAGGTTTCCCCATGTCAATCAAGCCAGCCGGTGCTGCTCTGATCTCCCTTTTCGCCGTGGTAACGCTACTTGGCGGCTGTCAGGACAAAGAGGCGGAAGCGCCCGCCGCTCAGCAAGCACCGCAGGTCGGAGTGGTGACGCTCGAGGCAGAGTCCTTTGCCTTGACCACCGAACTGCCTGGCCGGGCTCAACCCTACCGCATTGCGGAAGTGCGCCCTCAGGTCGATGGCATCATTCAGAAGCGCATGTTTACCGAAGGCAGCGATGTCAAGGCGGGCCAGCAGCTGTATCAGATCGACGATGCGGTCTATCAGGCGGCATTCAAGAGTGCGCAGGCCAGCCTGGCTTCTGCCAAATCGCTGGCGGATCGCTATGCCCTGCTGGTTAAAGAGCAGGCGGTAAGCAAGCAGGCGTATGAAGAGGCTCGTGCGGCCAGCCTGCAAGCCGAAGCCAACCTCGAGCAGGCGCGTATCAACGTGCGCTACACCAAGGTTCTGGCGCCCATTTCGGGCCGTATTGGCCGCTCAGCCGTCACCGAAGGCGCCTTGGTCAACAACGGCCAGGCCCAGGAGCTGGCGGCTATCCAGCAGCTCGACCCCATCTACGTCGACGTGACCCAGCCCGCGCGCGAGTTGCTCAACCTGCGCCGAGACCTGGCAGAGGGCCGACTCGAGAAAGCGGGCGAAAATGCCGCCAAGGCGACCTTGACGCTGGAAGATGGCAGCGAATACGAACATGAAGGCAAGCTCGAATTTTCCGAAGTGTCGGTCGATGCCAGCACCGGCTCGGTTGTGCTGCGCGCCGTGTTTCCAAACCCGGACAAGCTGCTGTTGCCTGGCATGTTCGTTCATGCCCAACTGGTGGCTGGCGTGAGAAGCGAAGCCATCCTGGCGCCGCAGCAGGGTATCACCCGTACGCCCAGCGGCAACGCGACGGCACTGGTCGTCAACGCTGACAACAAGGTCGAACTCCGCCAGGTGGTGGCGTCCCGTACTGTGGGCAACCGCTGGCTGATCAACGAAGGCCTGAGCGCTGGCGATCGCCTGATCACCGAGGGGCTGCAGTTTATCCAGCCCGGTATCGAAGTCACGGCCGTGCCGGCTTCCAACGTTGCGTCCGCCCAGCCACAAGCCCAGTAAGGCTGAGCCAAGGATTATTGCCCAATGTCCAGATTCTTTATCGATCGCCCCATCTTCGCCTGGGTAATCGCCCTGGTGATCATGCTTGCCGGGGGATTGTCGATCCTGGGTTTGCCGGTCAACCAGTACCCCAGTATCGCGCCGCCGGCCGTCGGTATTTCGGTCAACTATCCAGGCGCTTCCGCCCAGACCGTGCAAGACACCGTGGTGCAGGTTATCGAGCAGCAGCTCAACGGTATTGACGGGTTGCGTTACATGTCATCGGAGAGCAACTCCGACGGTAGCATGTCGATCACCGTGACCTTCGAGCAGGGCACCGATCCGGATATCGCCCAGGTCCAGGTGCAGAACAAGCTGCAGCTGGCCACGCCGTTGTTGCCGCAGGAAGTCCAGCAACAGGGCATCCGGGTGACCAAGGCCGTGCGTAACTTCCTGATGGTCATCGGCGTGGTATCCGTCGACGGCAGCATGACCCGCGGCGACCTGTCGGACTACATCGTTTCGAACATTCAGGATCCGATTTCCCGGACTGCGGGCATTGGCGACTTCCAGGTGTTCGGCTCGCCCTACGCCATGCGAATCTGGCTCGATCCGGCCAAGCTGAATAACTTCGCGCTGACGCCTGTGGATGTGGGCGATGCCATTCGCGCGCAGAACGTCCAGGTATCGTCGGGGCAGTTCGGCGGCTTGCCAGCCGTTCCGGGCCAGCAGTTGAGCGCTACCATCATTGGCAAGACGCGCCTGCAGACTCCGGAGGAGTTTCGCGACATCCTGTTGAAGGTCAATAACGATGGCTCCCAGGTTCGTCTGGGGGATGTGGCTCGGGTGGAACTGGCCGAGCAGAGTTCGGCAATCAGCGCGCTGTACAACGGGATGCCGGCCTCGGCAATTGCCGTCAAGCTGGCGACAGGCGCCAACGCGCTGGAAACCGCCAAGGCCGTGCGCGCCACCATTGACGAGCTGAGACCTTTCTTCCCGCCGGGCATGGAGATCGTCTATCCCTACGATACGTCGCCAGTGGTTTCGGCATCGATCACCGGTGTGGTGCACACCTTGTTCGAAGCCATCGCCCTGGTCTTCCTGGTGATGTACCTGTTCCTGCAGAATTTCCGTGCGACATTGATCCCGACGCTGGCGGTGCCGGTGGTACTGCTCGGCACGTTCGGCGTGCTCGCGGCGTTCGGCTTCAGCGTCAACACCCTGACCATGTTCGCCATGGTGCTGGCGATCGGCTTGTTGGTGGACGATGCCATCGTCGTCGTCGAGAACGTCGAGCGGGTCATGGCCGAGGAGGGCTTGTCTCCACTCGAAGCGACACGAAAGTCGATGGGCCAGATCCAGGGGGCGCTGGTGGGCATCGGCCTGGTGCTGTCCGCCGTTTTCGTGCCGATGGCATTCTTCGGTGGCTCGACAGGCGTAATCTACCGGCAATTCGCGATCACCATCGCTTCGGCCATGACGCTCTCCGTTCTGGTGGCGCTGATATTCACACCGGCACTCTGTGCAACACTGCTCAAGCCCATCCCAATGGGGCATCAGCATGAGAAGCGAGGCTTCTTCGGCTGGTTCAACCGGACGTTTGAGCGGGGCGTGGGTGGCTACGAAAAGGGCGTGCGCAGCGTACTCAAGCGCAAGATTCCCTATCTGCTGCTGTATGTGGCGATCGTTGCGGCCATGGCCGTGCTGTTCACCAAGCTGCCGACCTCGTTCCTGCCTGAAGAAGACCAGGGCGTGCTCTTCGCCCAGGTCCAGACGCCGGCGGGCTCGACGGCTCAGCGCACCCAAAAGACCGTCGACGCCATGCGCGAGTATCTGCTGACCGAAGAATCGGACGTGGTGAACTCGGTATTCACCGTCACCGGTTTCAACTTCGCGGGTCGCGGCCAGAACTCGGCGATGGCGTTTATCGGCCTGAAACCCTGGGACCAGCGGACCGACGAAGGCCAGGATGTGGCGTCCCTTGCCCAGCGCGCGCAGCAGCGCTTCAATTCCTTCCGAGATGCCATGGTGTTTGCATTCGCACCGCCGGCGGTGATGGAACTGGGTAACGCCACCGGTTTCAACTTTTTCCTCCAGGACCGTGCGGGCGTTGGTCACGATGTGCTGATGAATGCGCGCAACCAGTTCCTGGGGCTTGCGGCTCAGCATCCGACGTTGATGGCCGTGCGCCCGAATGGGTTGAATGACGAACCGCAGTATCAACTGGATATCGATGACGAGAAGGCCAGGGTACTGGGCGTCTCGCTGGCGGCGATCAACAACACGCTATCGATCGGCTGGGGCTCGAGCTACGTCAACGATTTCATCGACCGTGGCCGGGTCAAGCGTGTCTATATGCAGGGCGAAGCCAGTTCACGAATGAACCCCGAAGATTTGGAGAAGTGGTTCGTTCGCAACGACGCCGGTGAAATGGTGCCATTCAGCGCGTTCGCCAGCGGCAAGTGGATCTACGGCTCTCCGAAGCTGTCGCGCTATAACGGCGTGTCGGCGATGGAGATTCTCGGACAGGCGGCGCCTGGCTACAGCTCCGGCGATGCGATGGCGGCGGTAGAGGAGCTGGCGCAACAACTGCCCGAAGGCGTGGGCATATCCTGGACGGGGCTGTCGTATGAAGAACGGCTCTCCGGTGACCAGGCGCCCGCGCTGTACGCGTTGTCGCTTTTGGTGGTGTTCCTCTGCCTAGCGGCGCTTTACGAGAGCTGGTCGATTCCGTTCGCGGTGATGTTGGTGGTGCCGCTGGGCGTCATCGGTGCGCTGCTTGCTACCCTGGGCCGTGGTTTGTCCAACGATGTATTCTTCCAGGTCGGCCTGCTGACCACCGTCGGTCTGACCGCCAAGAACGCGATTCTGATCGTCGAGTTCGCCAAGGATCTGCATGAACAGGGCATGAGCCGCTTCGATGCGGCGGTCCAGGCCTGTCGCATGCGCTTGCGACCGATTGTCATGACCTCTCTGGCCTTTACCCTCGGCGTGGTGCCGCTGGCGCTGGCGAGCGGGGCGGGCGCGGGCAGTTCGCATGCCATCGGTACCGGCGTCATTGGTGGCATGGTCACGGCCACCTTACTGGTCATTTTCTGGGTGCCGTTGTTCTACGTCCTGGTGTCTTCGCTGAGTGAGCGTAAAAAAGATGTCGCGGAATCGCCCAAGGGAGACGCGCAATGAACAAGTCGGCAATGACCCTGGCGCTGATGGCAGCGCTGAGCGGCTGCTCCCTGATTCCTGATTACCAGCAGCCAGATGCTCCTGTAGCGGCCCACTGGCCGGAAGGTGAGGCCTACCAAGGTGCTTCAGGCGCGACCCAGGGGCAGCAGAATCTGGATTGGGAGACGTTCTTCCGCGATCCAGCGCTGCGCCAACTGATCGGTGTGGCGCTGGAGAACAACCGCGATCTGCGTGTCGCGGCGTTGAACGTCGAGGCGTATCGCGCGCTGTATCGCATCCAGCGAGCCGACCTGCTGCCAGCCGTGAGCGCCGATGGCGCCGGCAGCCGTACCCGCACGCCGGGCGATCTCAACCAGACGGGGCGGAGCGCGATCAGCAGCCAGTACAGCGCGACGTTCGGCGTCTCCTGGGAGCTGGACCTGTTTGGTCGCCTCGGTAGTCTGCGTGAACAGGCGTTGCAAGAGTACTTCGCCACCGAGGCGGCGCAGCGCAGCGCGCAGATCAGCCTGATCGCCAGCGTGGCCAACGCCTGGCTGACGCTGCAGGCTGATCAGGCGCTGTTGCAGGTCAGCCGTGACACGCTGAAGACCTACGAGCAAAGCCTCAGTCTGACGCAGCACAGCTTCGATGTGGGCGTCGCTTCGGCGCTCGACTTGAGCCAGGCACGCAGCGCGGTGGATACCGCGCGGGTGCGAATCGAGCAGTACACGCGCCAGGTCGCGCAGGATCGCAACGCGCTGACGCTGCTGCTGGGGCAGAACATGCCTGCCGAGCTGCCTGCCGCTGGCGAGCTGGAGCGCGATCAGTTGGCGGCGCTGCCCATCGGGCTGCCGTCCGATCTGCTTCAGAAACGGCCCGACATCATCCAGGCCGAGCGTCAGCTCAGGGCAGCGAATGCGAACATCGGTGCGGCCCGCGCCGCGTTCTTTCCGAGCATCAGCCTGACCGGAGCGGCCGGCACGGCGAGCAGCGAGCTGTCTGGCTTGTTCGACGGTGGTTCCAGTTACTGGAATTTCTCGCCGAGCATCAGCGTGCCGATATTCAACGCCGGCCAGTTGCGCGCCAATCTCGACTATGCCGAAATCAGCCGCAACATCCAGGTGGCTCAATACGAGACGGCGATCCAGACCGCTTTCCGCGAGGTGGCCGATGGTTTGGCCGCGCAAGCCACTTATACGCGGCAAGTGCAGGCCCAACGTGACCTGCTCGATACCAGCGAAGATTACTTCCGGCTGGCGGAGCGACGTTACCGAACCGGTGTGGACAGCTACCTAACTCTGCTGGATGCCCAGCGTCAGTTGTTCGAGGTCCAGCAACAGTACATCACCGATCGCTTGGCGCAGATGACCAGCGAGGTCAATCTGTTCAAAGCGCTGGGGGGTGGCTGGGACATGCAGGCTGCCCCGATCCCCGGAGAGGGCTGATCGTCTTCGGCGACCATCGCCTGCACGGCCCTGACGGGCATGAACAAAAAGCCGCCCTACGAGGCGGCTTTTTTGTTCATGCGTTGCGGCTCAGCGATTGCGGGTCAGCAACGCCGGCTTCTCGCCACGGGGGCGAGTCGGAAGCTGCTCCAACTGCTCAGCGCTAGGCAGCCGGTCGAGCTTCGACTCCTTGTGGATGATCAGCGGCTGCTTTTCCTTCGGCTTGGCCGCGACCTCCTGGCGCGCGCCGCCTTCACTGTCGATCCGGCGACCCTCGTTCTTGCGTCGTGGCTGGCCATTGCGTGGCTGGCCCTGCCCCTGTCCCTGGCGTTTGCCTTTGCCTTTGCCAGCGCCGCCTGCCGGGGCTGCAGCGCCACGCGGGCCGGCCGCAGCGCGCGGCTGGCCGCCGCCTGGCTGAGCGGCCGCACCCGGACGCCGGCCGCGGCCCTGCTTGTTCTGATACGGGCTGACGTAGTCGACGCGGTTGCCGAAGTTGTCCAGCTCATCGTCGAGGAACACTTCCGGGTCGCGGTCGCTGGGCAGGCGCGGCGGACGACTGACCGGTGCGGCGGCGCCTGCTGTCGCCGGACTCGAACTGGCGGTGGCGGTGGCGGTGGCGTTTGCGTTGCGCGGCTTGTTCCGCCCGCGACGGTTGCGCTCGCGTTCCTTGGGCTCACCGCTGGACTCCGTCGCTTTGGCCGCGCGTGGCTTGCGTTCAGCATTGCGGGGCGGGCGCGGCTGACGGGGCTCACGCACTTCAGGCTTTTCCGCCTCGATGGTGCTGGCATCGAAACCCATCAGATCGCCGTCCGGAATCTTCTGCTTGGTCATCCGCTCGATGCCTTTGAGGAGCTTCTCCTCGTCGGGCGCGACCAGCGAGATGGCCTCGCCGCTGCGTCCGGCACGGCCGGTACGACCGATACGGTGCACATAGTCTTCCTCGACATTCGGCAGCTCGAAGTTGACCACGTGGGGCAATTGATCGATATCCAGGCCGCGTGCGGCGATATCGGTGGCGACCAGAATCCGCACCTGGTTGGCCTTGAAGTCAGCCAGTGCCTTGGTGCGCGCGTTCTGGCTCTTGTTGCCATGAATCGCCACGGCCGGAAGGCCGTGCTTGTCGAGATATTCGGCGAGGCGATTGGCGCCGTGCTTGGTACGGGTGAAAACCAATACCTGTTCCCAGGCGCCCTGAGTGATCAGGTGGGCCAGGAGCGCACGCTTGTGCGAAGCCGCGAGGCGGAATACACGCTGCTCGATACGCTCGACCGTGGTGTTCGGCGGGGTGACCTGGATCTTTTCCGGCTCGTGCAGCAGCTTGCCCGCCAGGTCGGTGATGTCCTTGGAGAAGGTTGCCGAAAAGAGCAGGTTCTGGCGCTTGGCCGGCAGTTTGGCCAGCACCTTCTTGACGTCGTGAATGAAGCCCATGTCGAGCATGCGGTCGGCTTCATCGAGGACCAGAATTTCCACGTGGGAAAGATCGATGGCCTTCTGGTTGGCCAGGTCCAGCAGGCGGCCTGGGCAGGCCACCAGTACGTCGACGCCTTTGGCCAGCGCCTGGACTTGCGGATTCATGCCGACGCCACCGAAGATCACTGCGCTTTTGAGCGGCAAGTCACGGGCGTACAGCTTGAAGCTGTCATGAACCTGGGCGGCAAGTTCGCGTGTCGGCGTCAGTACCAGCACGCGCGGTTGGCGCGGGCCGTGCCGATGTTCGCGATCGGGGTGGCCGCCCGGGAAGAGAATTTCAAGGACGGGGAGCGCAAAACCACCGGTCTTGCCGGTGCCCGTCTGTGCAGCGACCATCAGGTCGCGTCCTTGCAACACGGCGGGAATGGCCCGCTGTTGCACCGGTGTAGGCTGGGTGTAACCGGCGGCCTCGACGGCACCGGCCAAAGCCTCGGAGAGACCGAGGGAAGCAAAGGACATGAGAAATCCTGTCTTGTATAGGGCGTGGCCCTGGGATGATCATGCCTGGCTCGAATCGCGACTGGCGTGCGATCCCGTCCGGTCCTGCCGCATTGGAAGATGCTGCATCCGGGCGTAAGCCTGGCGGAAGCGCGGAGTATAACAAAGCTTGTTAACGCCGCATTGCTAGGACAGTGTGGCAGTTTGCAGGTTCATTGACCAGCTCTCTGTTTTTTTGCAGAGAGCTGGATCGATGGATCAGCGCACCAGCTTGAGGTTGTCCCAGATCGCCAGGCTGGGTTCGGCCTGGTTCAACGTGTAGAAGTGCAAGCCCGGCGCGCCGCCAGCCAGCAGCTTTTCGCACATTTCGCTGATCACCTGCTCGCCGAAGGCCTGGATGCTGTCCAGATCGTCGCCGTAGGACTCCAGTTGCTTGCGGACCCATCTCGGGATTTCCGCACCGCAGGCGTCCGAGAAGCGCGCCAGCTTGCTGTAGTTGGTGATCGGCATGATGCCCGGAACGATCGGCGTTTCGACGCCCAGCTTGCGCACACGCTCGACAAAATAGAAATAGCAGTCGGCGTTGAAGAAGTACTGGGTGATGGCGCTGTCGGCACCGGCTTTCGCCTTGCGGACGAAGTTGGCCAGGTCGGTCTCGAAGTTTCGCGCCTGCGGGTGCATTTCCGGATAGGCAGCGATCTCGATATGAAAATGGCTGCCCGTCTCGGCGCGAATGAATTCGACCAGTTCGTTGGCATAGCGCAGCTCGCCGCTGGCCATTCCCATGCCCGACGGCAGGTCGCCGCGCAGGGCGACGATGCGCTTGATCCCGGCGTCCTTGTACAGGTTGAGCAACTCGCGCAGCTCTTGCTTGTTGTCGCCGACGCAAGACAGGTGGGGTGCGGTCGGCACCTTCACATCGCCATCCAGTTGCAGCACCGTGTTCAGCGTGCGGTCGCGGGTCGATCCGCCAGCACCATAGGTGCAGGAGAAGAAATCCGGCTTGTATTCGGCCAGCCGGCGGGCGGTGGCCATGAGTTTTTCATGCCCGGCATCGGTCTTGGTGGGGAAGAACTCGAAGCTGATGGACGGGGTATTCGAAGACGTCATTTGTTTTTACCAAGCTTGAAGCCTGCAGAATGAAGCGCGAAGCCGGATCGACGTCGCGCGTTCAGCCACCAGCGATTAGTACCGATAGGTGTCGGGCTTGAACGGGCCTTCGACCGTGACGCCGATGTATTCGGCCTGGGTTGGCGTCAGGCGGGTGAGGACTCCACCGAAGCCCTTGACCATCTCGGCTGCCACCTCTTCGTCGAGCTTCTTCGGCAGAACCATGACGGTGACGTTCTTGGTCTTCTCGATGACCGGCAGGTCTGCGAACTTGCCGTTGAACAGATGCATCTGCGCGAGCACCTGATTGGCGAAGGAGCCGTCCATGATCCGGCTCGGGTGGCCGGTGGCGTTGCCCAGATTAACCAGACGCCCTTCGGCGAGCAGAATCAGGTAATCGTCGTTCTGCGCATCGAAGCTGCCGGCACCGGTGCGGTGAATCTTGTGCACCTGCGGCTTGACCTCTTCCCAGGCCCAGTTCTTGCGCATGAAGGCCGTGTCGATCTCGTTATCGAAGTGGCCGATATTGCAGACGACAGCGCGCTTCTTGAGCGCCTTGAGCATGCCCGCATCGCAGACGTTGGCGTTGCCGGTGGTGGTGACGATCAGGTCGATCTTGCCCAGCAGCGCGGTATCGATGCTGGCATCGGTGCCGTCGTTGAGACCATCCTTGTAGGGGGAAACCAGCTCGAAACCGTCCATGCAGGCCTGCATGGCGCAGATCGGGTCGACCTCCGAAACCTTGACGATCATGCCTTCCTGACGCAGCGACTGGGCCGAGCCCTTGCCTACGTCACCATAGCCGATGACCAGTGCCTGCTTGCCTGACAGCAAATGGTCGGTGGCGCGCTTGATGGCGTCGTTGAGGCTGTGGCGGCAGCCGTACTTGTTGTCGTTCTTGCTCTTGGTGACCGAGTCGTTGACGTTGATCGCCGGGATTTTCAGGGTGCCTTTCTTCAGCATGTCCTGCAGGCGATGCACGCCAGTGGTGGTCTCCTCGGTTACGCCGTGAACGCGCTCGAGCACCTGCGGATACTTGTCATGAATAATCTGGGTCAGGTCGCCGCCATCGTCCAGGATCATGTTCGCATCCCAGGGCTGGCCATCCTTGAGAATGGTCTGCTCGATGCACCACTCGTATTCTTCCTCGGTCTCGCCTTTCCAGGCGAACACCGGAATGCCGGCGGCGGCGATGGCGGCGGCGGCCTGGTCCTGGGTGGAGAAGATGTTGCAACTGGACCAGCGTACTTCGGCGCCGAGCGCAGTCAGCGTCTCGATCAGCACGGCGGTCTGGATGGTCATGTGGATGCAGCCCAGGATTTTCGCCCCTTTGAGCGGCTGCTCGCTGGCGTACTTGTGACGCAGGCCCATCAGGGCGGGCATTTCCGATTCGGCGATGATGATCTCGCGACGACCCCAGTCGGCCAGGGAAATGTCGGCGACCTTGAAATCGTTAAAACCAGCAGGCGTCATGACAGCGCTCATTGAAGAGTTCTCCATTCGTTTTGTGCGAATGGGCGCCGTTGATGCGTATGGTTAACGCCCCATCCGAGCCTGACAGGCTCCCGGAAGGAGTCCTGCTGCAGCGCCCCTCGGACAGGTGGCGGGCACGGCCGAACGGTGTCGGCGGTGTGAAGCTGGACGATTATAGCCGTGACCGCTCGCAATCCCAAGCCCGGCGCAGCGCCTTGATCAGTGACCGGCACGGCTGTCATGGGTGCAGATCCGACGTACCAGCCGACCGATGGTCAGGCCCTGAACCAGTATCGAGAACAGCACGACCAGGTAGGTGATATTGAGCAGCAGGTTGCGCTCTTCACTGGCTGGAAGCGCCAGGACCAGCGCCACCGAGATGCCGCCCCGTAGCCCGCCCCAGGTCAGGATACGTACCGTGCCGTTGGGCAGTGCGCGGCCCAGCCTGCGCAGCAGCAACGCGGGCGGACCGACCGCGGCCAGGCGCGTCGCGAGGATCAACAGCGTCACGCACAGAGCAATCAGCAGATAATGCGCACTGAACGGCAGCAGCACCAGCTCCATGCCGATCAGCACGAACAGCACGGCGTTGAGTATTTCATCGAGCAGCTCCCAGAAGTTGTCCAGGTTCGTGCGGGTGTGTTCCGACATCGCGTCGCGCCTTCCCTGGTTGCCGATGATCAGCCCAGCGACCACCATGGCGATCGGGCCGGAGACGTGCAGGTAGGTCGCCAGGGTATAGCCCCCCAGCACCAGCGCCAGCGTCAACAGCACCTCAACCTGGTATTGATCGATGCTCTTGAGCAGGGCGAACGTCAGGGCGCCGAGTACTGCACCGAGCAGGATGCCACCACCGGCTTCCTCGACGAACAGCCAGACCGCTTCGCCGACGCCCGGCGCCTGGCCCCGTGCCAGAACCCCCAGCAGCACCGTGAAGACCACTACGGCGACACCGTCGTTGAACAGCGACTCGCCCACGATTGTCGTTTCAAGCGCCTTCGGCGCGCCGGCCGAACGCATGATTCCGAGTACCGCGATAGGATCGGTTGGTGAGATCAGCGCGCCGAACAGCAGACAGTAGATCAGCGCAGGCTGCAGCCCGAACAGGTCGAGGAGCCACCAGCTGCCGAACCCGATCACGGCGGTGGAGAACAGGACGCCGACGGTGGCCAGCAATCCGATGGACCAGCGCCGGGCGCGCAGGTCCGCAAGGTTGATGTGCAGCGCGCCGGCGAACAGCAGGAATGACAGCATCCCGTCCATCAGCAGGTGGTTGAAGTCGATACGCCGTATCAGCGTTTCGATCTGTGCTTCGAATGCCGGCAGCCCCAGCATCGCCAGACCGTGCAGCGCAAGGGAGAATGCCAGCGCCGTCGCCATCACGCCGATGGTCGGCGGCAGGCCTATGAATCGGTAGTTGAGATAGGCGAGCAGTGCGGTGAGGCTGATGAAGATGGCTGAGAGTTCAAGCATGCGTTCCCCGAACAAGCGGCATTACAGGTGATGCAAAGTGGACCCGCCAGCGCAGTGATCGTGCCGGGCCAAGCGCCGGCGCCCCGGCGACCGAACTCGGCTTGTGGCAAGGGGGTCACACCAATAGGTTCGGTGAATCTCGCCGGCGCACGACCTCAGGAGCTGCCACATGACTCTCTTGTTCCGTTCCATTCTGCTTGCCCTGTCTGCCGCGTTCAGCCTGCCGGCAACCGCCAACTCCTGCTACGTCAGCGCCGACACATCGGGGGCCGTTCCACCGCCCGTGGTCACGGAGAAATGTTTCGAATATCAGGGCGTGGAAGACAAGTCGATCGACTGGGTATGCCAGGACAACGAGGCGATCGAAAACTCACGGCGGGAAATTCGTGACAGCTGCCCGACCGGGCATTTCGGGGTCTGCACCGCGGCTCTGACCCCGGAGACCCTGGCCAACGAGCGTGCCACCGGAACCCAGGCGGACAACGGCACCTTGCCGACCACCGTGCCCAAGGAGGCGCGAGTCGTGACCTACCACTATCAGGCGAGTGATCGTGCGCAGGCCAAGATCGATTGCGAGAGCGCAGGCGGTGAATGGTCGCAGTAGTCTCGTGACTGTTGGTGAAATGTCGCCTTGCGGGGATAATCGCTGGCCGTCGTATGTTCGAGTGGTTGAGTCATGAAGCTGTTGCCGTTGAGTTTGTCGCTGGTCGCCATTTTTGCCCTGGTCGGTTGCGACCGCATCGACCCCGATTCACCGCTTGGCAAGCGCAAGGCGATCTACCAGCAGATGCTCGACACCAAAGAGGATCTGGGCGGCATGCTGCGCGGTCGTCTGGAATTCAACTCGCAAGGTTTCGTCGATGGGGCGGCAAGGTTGGACGCGCTGTCCCGGCAGCCTTGGCAGCACTACCCGGACGTCAAGGAGGCGCAGAGTGATGCCCGCGAAGAGGTCTGGCAGCGGCAGGAACGCTTCAACCAGATGGCCCGCGAGCTGGAATCACGCACCGCAGCGCTGGTCGCGGCCACCGCCGAGGCACCCGTGACCGCTGAAAGCGTCGCGCCGGCTTTTCAACGGGTCGAAGACGCCTGTGAAGCCTGCCACAAGGAGTTCCGCGCCTATTGAAGCCGCCAGGCGTTGCCTGGATCAGCGCCTGGCGGCTTCGAGCTGCTCACGGGCGTGATCCAGGCGGCGCTTGCGCAGCTCGATCATTTGCGCATCGCCTGTTCCGAGTGCCTCGCGAAGTTGCGCTTCCCGTTCGCGGGCCAGGCGAGTCGCGCGCTCTATCTGGACGTGGTTCGGCTGTATCGGGACTACGCCGCGGCAGCGTTCGTTAAGGCTCGCCAAGCGTTCTTCCAGCCCTATCCGATGACTGTCGTCACCCTTGAGCCGCGCATCCTGGATTTGCTGGCCGAGTAGTTCGCGAGTTTCACCGCATGCCTCGGCGGGCTCGGGCGCAGCCATGCAGGCCTGCCAGCCGCAGGCGCCGATGGTCAAGAGGATCAAAACGCTTGGCCGGAACATGCGCACTCCTTTTATTGTTGAAGGTCTGACTGGGGCGAGGCCGCTAAGTGCCGTCAGAACCCGGCAATCCCCGCCGCGTGCAGTCGCTCGCGAAGGCTGGTGACTTCCGGTTCCCTGAAAAACGCCCGTAACCGGTGTGCTCGGACAGCGCCGACGCCGGGTTCGGCCTGCCATTGCGTTGCGCTTTTTCTGGCCAGAGTGTCCCAGTCTGCCTCGATGTCGGCCTCGCCGCTGGGTGGCAGGCCGATCGCGCGCAGCCAGGTGGCGAACGAGCGCTCGCGGGCGAGTCGATAACTGGCCATTAGCGCCTCGGCCTCGATCCGGCCGATGCCCGGAACCTGCTGGAGTCGGACAGCGTCCAGATTAAGCCAGCCGAGCAGCCCGGAAAACGCACCGGCATCGACCAATGCCATCCAGGTTCCAGGCCCCAGGCGCGGCAGGTCCAGCCCCTCCTTGCCGCTCAGCCAGACCAGCCGCGCCACGAACTGCTGGTCGCAGCCGGGGCCGGCCTGCCAGCAGCTTTGCCAATGGTAGGCGGCAGCATTGGGTGCTTCGATCTGCTGCCGCTCGCGGGCTCGCCATATCACCGAGTCGAGCTGGGGTGTCGTCATCCCGGCCAAGCGTATCGCGACCTGATCGCCGGGCTGGATGTCCTCGGAGCGCCAGCGCTCCAGCGAGCCGAGACTGACGCGTGTGATGCGGCGGTCGTCGAGCAGGACTGGCTGAAGTTGCAGCAGCGGTGTGATCCTGCCACTTCGGCCTATCGTGAACTGTACGTCCCGCACCTCAGCCAGCGTCGTGCGCAGCGGGTATTTCCAGGCGGCCGCCCAGTGCGGCGGCTGGGCTTGCCAGCGCACGCCGCTCGGACGTTGACCCTGGCGCAGCACCACGCCATCGCTGGCGAAGGGAAGCGGCCGGCGATACCAATGTTCGCGCCAGTGCCTGGCCTGCTGAAAGTCAGCAATCGGCTGAGTCAACTCAACGCTCGCACCGAAGCCAAGGGCGGCGAGACCCTCCAGGCGCGCCTGCATCTGCGCCGGTCCATTGGGCCAGTCCCACACGAACAGGCCGATCTGCGCGGCGGTCTGGGCGTCGAGGGTCTGGCGAGCCATCGCCCCGGCCATCTTGCTGCGTGCGCCGGCACTGCCTGCGTCCGCCTGGATATGGCCATCGAGGCGCCAGTAAAGTTCGCCTTGCAGAATCAGCTCGTCATCGCGTGCCAGGTGTCGAGGAATCGCTGGCAGCTGTAAGGCGCGCGCGGTCCAATCCTGCCCGCGATGGCCGTCGCCGCGGCTGATGGCTTGTACCAGGCGGCCGCTCCGGTAGAGCAGCGTGACCGCGACACCATCGACCTTCGGCTGGACCCACAGGTCTTTGCGCGGCGCGATCCAGGCCTGTACCTCGGCGGTTTCGGTCAGCTTGGCGAGCCCGGTCTGAACAACCGGATGCAGCGCGGGCCCGGCGCTGCCGGCCAGCGGTTGTGTACCGGGCATGGCGGTGCGCGCGAAACATGCCTGCCACTGGTGGAAGCGGTTGCGTACCTGATCGTAGAGTTCATCGTCCACCAGCGACTGGCCGTGCACGTGGTACGCCTCGTCCCAGCGCTGGAGCTGCCGGCCCAGCGCAGTTAGCTCGCGCTCAGCGCGCGCTTCGGGCCAGTCTGGACAACTGGCCTGTACGGCATGTGCCCACAACAGCACGGCGAGTGCGGCCAGACGTGACATGACGGAGCGTCCTTGCTCGGTTGGAATGCGAAGCCCAGCGGCGAGCGCTAGCGCATGTTGAACAGTTCCTGGTGAAAGTCCGCGGCTGCCAGGCCTCGTTCGGTCAGATCATCGCGCAGGTCATTGCCGAAGCCGGCGGGGCCGCAGAACCAGATATCGCGCGTCTTCCAGTCAGGCGTGAGCTGGCGCAGGCGTTCGGGCGTGAGTCGACCATCCTCGCTCGACACCTGCACGTGCAGGCGTATCCGTGCGCGCGCGGCAAGTGCTCGTATCCGCTCGATGAAGGCCTGATCAGGCGCGCTGGTGCAATAGATCAGCACGATATCGCGGCGCTGGTCGTTGTGGGCGAGCGCCTGCAGCCGACCGATGAAGGGGGCAATGCCGATCCCGCCTGCCACCCAGATCTGTCCTGCTTTGCGCCCGCGAAAATCGAAGCAGCCGTACGGGCCTTCGACCATGACCAGATCGCCCTGCTTCAAGGCATCCGGCAGGGTGCGGGTGTAGTCACCGAGGCCCTTGATGGAGAATGCCAGCTTGCCGTCGTTGCGCCAGGCGCTGGAGAGACTGAATGGATGCGGCCCCTCTTGCGCGTCGAAGGTGACGAAGGCGAACTGTCCGGCCTTGTGACCCGGCCACGGACCGTCGAGCATGATCTCGACGCGCAACACCTGGTTGTCGTGGTGGTACGTCAATGCGTCGATACGACCGATCACCTGGCGCTTGCGCCCGATGCGACGCAGCAGCGAGACGCAAGCGGCGACGCTCCCGGCGATCAATAACAGCCCCATCGCGGCGCCGAGAATCGATGGCCACCACTCGGGGGGAAACAGCACGGCCCCATGCACCACGAGCGCCAGATACACCAGGGCCAGCCAGCGGTGCGTGCGGAAGAACCAGCGGTAGGGGAGCCGTTTGATCAGTGCGAGCACGATCAGCACGAGCGCCAGGTAGAACGCCCACTCACCGATATTCTCGGCCAGACCGCGCTGCTCATGCAGCCAGCCAAGCAGGCCGCTCTGTAGCGTGGCGGCGTGCCGCTCCGGTCGTTCCAGCCAGCCATAGCCGACCAGCCATTTGGGAATCTGCGCCCAGCTCCAGTGCAGCACGGACAGTACCAGGGCGGCGACCCCCAGCCATTTGTGCAGCCGATAGCTCTTGTCCAGGCCGCGTAACACGGGCTCCATCCGCACCGGACGGGCCGCCAGGAACACCGCTATGCTCATCGCGGCGATGGCGAGAATGCCGCTGTAGCGAACCATCTCTTTGCGCAGTGGCCAGAAGTCTGAGTAGTTGCTGCTATCGAAGCCGTTCGCCAGCAACCAGACAAGCGTCAGCCCGATGAATAGCGTAAAGAAAGCCAACCTGATCGGTTTCATTGCATTGTCCTGCTTGTGAATCCTGGCCGTTTCGGTGCGAGCATGCGCCTGCGGGATCGGCGGCGGCATGACCGGGGTCAGTTCCTCTACGGTCGCTCATGGTTGATGAGCGCACCAAGCCGTTGCGCTTACAATTGCCTGCCAATCTTTGCGGAGTATCAGTCCCGTGCAACCTGTGATCTCCATCGAACGACTCAGCAAGACCTACGCGTCGGGGCACCCGGCGTTGAAAAACATCGACCTGCAGATTCGCAAGGGCGAGATTTTCGCGCTGCTCGGCCCCAACGGGGCGGGCAAGACCACACTGATCAGCATCATCTGCGGCATCGTCAATCCCGGCGGTGGGCAGGTGCTGGTCGACGGTTACGACATCATCGGTGACTACCGCGAGGCTCGGTCGAAGATCGGCCTGGTGCCGCAGGAACTGTTCAATGAGGGCTTCGAAAGCGTCTGGGCCACGGTACGCTTTTCCCGTGGACTTTTCGGCAAGGCGCCCGATGACGCCTATCTGGAAAAGCTGCTGCGCGATCTTTCGCTCTGGGACAAGAAGAACGCACGGATCATCGAGCTTTCCGGCGGCATGAAGCGTCGCGTGATGATCGCCAAGGCGTTATCCCACGAGCCGAGCATCCTGTTCCTCGACGAACCGACCGCAGGTGTCGACGTCGAGCTGCGCCGCGACATGTGGGAGATGGTGCGGGGCCTGCGCGAGCGCGGCGTCACCATTATCCTCACCACTCACTACATCGAAGAGGCCGAGGAGATGGCCGACCGCATCGGGGTGATCAGCAAAGGCGAGATCATTCTGGTGGAGGACAAGCAGGTGCTGATGCACAAGCTCGGTACCAAGCAATTGACGCTGCATCTGCAACGGCCGTTGGCGACGATTCCGGCCGAGCTTGCCGGCTATCCGCTGGAGCTGGTCGATTCCGGCAACCAGTTGGTGTTCACCTTCGACGCTCAGCATGAGGACACCGGCATCGCCGAGTTGCTCAAGCGCCTCGGCGAGCATGGGATCGATTTCAAGGATCTGCAATCGAGTCAGAGTTCGCTTGAGGAAATCTTTGTCAGCTTGGTAAAAGGCAGCCGCACATGAATGTTCACGCGATCCGCGCCATCTATCTGTTCGAACTGGCGCGCACCTGGCGCACGCTGCTTCAGAGTATCGCCACGCCGGTGATTTCCACTTCGCTGTATTTCGTGGTGTTTGGCTCGGCCATCGGTTCTCGAATGGAGGCCATGCACGGCATTCCTTACGGCGCGTTCATCATTCCCGGCCTGGTGATGATGGCCTTGCTGACCGAGAGCATTTCCAACGCCTCGTTCGGCATTTACATGCCGCGCTACTCCGGCACCATTTATGAGGTGTTGTCGGCCCCGGTGTCGTACATCGAGATCGTTATTGGCTATGTCGGTGCGGCAGCGACCAAATCGATCATCCTCGGCGTCGTGATACTGCTCACCGCACGGCTGTTCGTCGACTACCAGATTGCCCACCCGCTGGTGATGGTGCTGTTCCTGGTGCTGACGGCGGTCACCTTCTGCCTGTTCGGCTTCATCATCGGCATCTGGGCCGATGGATGGGAAAAACTGCAGATCGTCCCTTCGCTGATCGTCATGCCGCTGGCCTTTCTCGGCGGCAGTTTCTATTCCATCGAAATGCTGCCGCCGCTGTGGCAGAAGGTCACGCTGTTCAATCCGGTGGTGTATCTCATCAGCGGTTTCCGCTGGAGCTTCTACGGTGTTGCCGATGTAAATGTCGCGGTCAGCCTGGGCATGACACTGGGTTTCCTGGCCCTCTGCATCGGGCTGATCTGGTGGATATTTCGCACCGGCTATCGGTTGAAGAACTGACGGTTCGCACCCTGCCGCGGCGGGGTGCAAGCTCACAGGCAGATATCGCCGCGGAGCGGTTGCGGCCCGCGCTGCGCTTCGACGAAGCCACCACGCGCCGGTCCAGACGCTGGAGGGTTCAGGCCGCTGCGCGACGAAAAAAAGCCCCGCACAGCGGATGCTGGCGGGGCTTTTCGTGCCGCTTGGCGCGTGCCGCTTCTATTTACAGCCCGGCAGAGGCGCGCAGCGCGGCGGCCTTGTCGGTCTTTTCCCAGGTGAAGGCGGTGAAGGTGTCGCCACCGACCGTCATTTCATACGGATCGCGCCCGAAGTGCCCGTAGGCCGCGGTGGCCTTGTACATCGGGTGCAGCAGGTCGAGCATGGTCGTGATCGCATAAGGACGCAGGTCGAAATGCTCGCGAACCAGGGCGACGATCTTCTCATCGCTCAGCTTGCCAGTGCCGAATGTGTTGATCGATATCGACGTCGGCTGCGCGACGCCGATGGCATAGGACACCTGGATTTCGCAACGCTCTGCGAGGCCCGCGGCGACGATATTCTTCGCCACGTAGCGACCGGCATAGGCCGCCGAGCGGTCGACCTTGGACGGGTCCTTGCCGGAGAAGGCGCCACCGCCGTGGCGGGCCATGCCGCCGTAGGTGTCGACGATGATCTTGCGACCGGTCAGGCCGCAGTCGCCCACCGGGCCACCGATGATGAACTGGCCGGTCGGGTTGATGTGGAACTGGGTGTCCTTGTGCAGCAGTTCGGCCGGAATCACGTGCTTGACGATCAACTCCATCACCGCTTCCTGCAGGTCGGAATGCTTGACCTCGGGGTTGTGCTGGGTCGAAAGCACGATGGCGTCGATGCCAACCACTTTGCCGCCTTCGTAACGGCAGGTGACCTGGCTCTTGGCATCCGGCCGCAGCCACGGCAGCAGGCCGTTCTTGCGGGCCTCGGCCTGGCGCTCGACCAGTGCGTGAGAGAAGCGGATCGGGGCGGGCATCAGCACATCGGTTTCGTTGCTGGCATAGCCGAACATCAGCCCCTGGTCGCCGGCGCCCTGGTCTTCAGGCTTGGTGCGATCGACGCCCTGGGCGATGTCCACCGATTGCTTGCCGATGATGTTGATGATGCCGCAGGTGGCGCCATCGAAGCCGACGTCCGAGCTGTTGTAACCGATGTCGATAATGACGTCGCGTACCAGTTGCTCGAGATCGACCCAGGCGCTGGTGGTGACTTCGCCGGCGACGATCGCAACGCCGGTTTTGACCAGCGTTTCACAGGCCACGCGGGCATGCTTGTCTTCGGCGATGATGGCGTCCAGCACCGCATCGGAGATCTGATCGGCGATCTTGTCCGGGTGCCCTTCGGACACGGACTCGGAGGTGAAAATCGAATATTCGCTCATCTATCGGTTCCTAATTACCGGTGGGTGAGTCGGCTGTCAGTGGCGGGCCGGGAAAAGTACCGGGCCTGGATCTGAAAACCGTTCTTCAAGCCAATGTAGAGGCTCTCGCCGGGCGTGAGCCCCGCGGCATCGGCCCAACGGGCCAGATCGTCCTGTTCGAAGCCCAACCATAGATCGCCGCAGGCCTCCCTGGCCCAACTCTGGTTGTGGCTGCACAGCTCGGTGAGCAGCAGGCTGCCGCCCGCCTTGACCAGCCGCGCCAGTTGCTTCATCGCCTCACCCGGCGCCGCCAGGTGATGCAGAACCATGTTCAATACGACGCAGTCGGCTGTCGGACATTCGTCCTGCAATGCATCGGCGAGTTTCAGCTCGACATTGCCCAGCGCCGCGTGTTCGCAGCGGGTGCGTGCCAATTCGAGCATCGCCGGGCTGTTATCGACGGCCACCACCCGCGCGAACCGATGTGCCAGTTCGGGCAAAAAACTGCCGTCCCCGGGGCCGACTTCGAGCGCCGTCGCGGTGGGCGCGAAGTTCAGCGCGTCGAGCAGCGCGATCAGGCTATCGCGGTATTGCGGCAATCCCGCGATCAAGTCCTGACGCGCCTGAAAGCTGCCGGCGATGCGCGCAAAAAAGTCCTCGCTGGCCGCGCTGCGCTGTGCGTGCACCGCCGCGATTCGCGCCTGGACATCGAGCGGCAGGATCAACTGGTCGACTTCTTCCAGCAAGGCGGCATGCAGCCGGCCACCGAGGGTTTCGCTCTGCGGCAGCGCGCGGCGGTAGAAGATCGCGTTGCCCTCGCGACGCGTCGCCAGCAGCCCCGCCTGGGTCATGACTTTCAGATGATGGCTGATGCCGGACTGGCCGATGGCGAAAATGTGCGCCAGTTCGAGCACACCGAACGAATCGCTGGCCAGCGCGCGCAACACATTCAGACGCAGCGCATCGCCGCCGGCCTTGCACAGGGCGGCGAGCTGATCGCTGTCATCGAAGGAAATCTGGGGAATGCGCAGGCTCATAGGCCGCGCAGTCTAGTCGGTCGTTTTTCGTCCAGCAATGGCTGTATCAAAAAGTTTTGATATTGGGTGCGGCGTGATCAGTTCACCAGGCTGGTAATCCCCATGCCGCACGACACCAGCCCGAGGGCCAGCAGGAAAAAGCTCGGCAGCAGGTCGAGTACCTGCTGCAAGCGCCCCTGACTGGACAGGTGGCGCGACACCAGGCTGTAGGTAATCAGAATCGACACGTCGACCAGCGCCCAGATCGCAATCAGAGCCGCTGCCTGGGGCGCAAAGGGTTGAGCGGGAAGAATGAAGCCCGGCAGGAAGGCGAGAAAGAACAGGATGTCCTTGGGGTTCGACAAGCCGACCGCCATGGCGCGCCAGAAATAGTGGACGTGCGAGCGTGGCAGTTGCGGCTGGTTCTCGTTGCCCCCGCACAACCCATCCGCGCCGAGCCAGATCAGATAGAGGCCACCCACCACCTGGCCCCATTCCAGTATGACCGGCTCCAGATCGAGCGCGAGGTAGATCATGACCAGTGCGGCGACCAGCAGGATCTGGGCCGACAGCACGCCGCCGAGGATGGTCCAGGCAGGCCAGCTGCGGCGCGCATCGGCGATGACCAGCGCGACGACCGGTCCTGGGGAGGCGATCAGCAGGGCGACGGCGGCGGCGAAGGCGAGGTAGGTGGCGTTCATAGTTCGGTCACCAGTTCGAAGATGCGCGACTGTTTACCCAGCTTTTCCGTGTAGAACCGAAGGTTGCAAGTGGCGAAGGTGCGTTGCATCCAGCGGTCGCTGCCATCGAAGCTGGCGGTGAAGGGACTGCGGGCATGCGCGGTGCGGCGGTTGTCGATGATCAGCAGGTCGCCACGACCGAGGCGCACCGGCTCGACGACTTCCCAGGCAATGCTGCGCAGGGTTTCGATCGAGCGCTGGGCGCGGTCGCTGTAGCCGACCATGAATTGCGGGTCGAAGCGAAAAAAAGGCGCATCGGGATCGCCATACAGGACCGTCTGGTGCTTGTTGATATCGATGCGCTGGTTCTTCTCGGTCGTGCCGTAATCGGAGAAGAAGTTGTACGGTTCGTTGAGGAAGAACGCCTGCTGTTCGTAGCTCAGGCGCTCGAGGATGCGATCGACGCAGGCGATGTAGGTGACGGCTTCTGCCGCCGGGTCCTGACGCAGGCAAAGCAGCAGGAGATAGTCCGGCTGGATCGCGTGGAAGGCGTTCTCGGTATGCAGGTCCAGCTCGGTGTCGAAACTGTCGGAGGTGGCGGCGCGTGATTGCGTCTGCTGCGGAAAGAAGTTGTTGACGATGCAGCCGCCCGACTCTTGCACGTAGCCGATCGGCTCGCCAAGCAGGGCGGTGGCCTGCAGCAGCAACCGTTCGCTGCGGTCGTCCGGCTTGCAAAGGTCGGCACGCGAGGCGGGCGTCGGCGGGATATTACCGATCTCGCTGTCTTCCAGCAGCAGGAACCCTTTTGAATTGCCGAACAGCTTGAAGTCGAGGATTTGCGCAATCTGGTCCTGGCTCAGGCCACCATGGCTGATGCTGGCGGACAGAAGTAGGTCAAAGTTGCGATCGGACATGTCATCCTTCCCTGCGGTTATACGAGGCGAATGCCTTTCTTGTGAGTCGATGCCATCGCACTGTTGGCCCGGTTGCTGGCGCAGTATTGGTGCGGTTCGGGAGGGTTCAAAATGGAAAATAGGTCCATCTGCAATGAGTTTTACTCATGGCGGAGCGCGACGGCATGACGTTGCGGATACCGCCGTTGTATGCCTTGCGCGCGTTCGAGGTGGCGGCGCGATTCGGATCGTTCACGCAGGCGGCCGAGAGCCTGTGCATCACACAGAGCGCGGTCAGCCGGCACGTGAAAACGCTGGAGGAGAACCTTGGCTGTCAGCTGTTCGAACGGCGCGGTTCTCGCCTGGCACTGACCGACACGGGGCGGATGCTGGCCCAGGAGCTCAAGGTTGGTTTTCGGACCATCGAAAACGCCTGCATCGCGGTCAACCGACAGCAGGACGCACTCCGGCTGAAGGCCCCTTCGACGCTGACCATGCGTTGGTTGCTCGGGGCTCTGGAGGACTTCCGGCTGACCCATCCGCAGCATCGCGTGCAGCTCACCAGCGCCTGGATGGATCTTGACGCGGTCGATTTCCATAACGAGCCCTTCGACTGTGCAATCCTGCTTGGGCATGGGGGATTTCCGGCCGACTGGAACCGCGTGAAACTGTTCGATGAATGGCTGGTGCCCGTGTGCGCGCCTGACGTTCTCGGCAGCACGCGCTGGACGGCTGCCCAGTTGGCGGCTGCCGAGCTGATCCATCCCTCGCGCGATTGCCGCGACTGGAGGCGCTGGTTGCAGCGGGTAGGGCTGATCGATGCCGTCGCGTGGCAGCGGGGCAAGTTGTTCGACACGCTGGAGCTGGGAATCTCCGCCGCGGCGCAGGGGCATGGCGTGTCCATCGGCGATCTCGCACTGGTCGCCGCCGAGTTGCACAAGGGCGCGCTGGCGTTGCCGTTCGATCAGGCGGTGCGTTCAGGCGACAGTTATTACCTAGTGTGGCCTGCGACCGGCGAAACCCCCGAGAGCTTGACGCGCATGAAGGACTACCTGCTGCAGCATTTGCCGGACGTCGGCAACCGTGGCGTCACGCTGCTTGACTGAGCGGACTCGCCAGCAGCGGGGCGCACGATATTCAGTCATTGCCCCGCCACCCCCGGTAGGGGAAAATGGCCGCCTTTTTCCAGTACACCCCCGCAGGAGATTCAGCGATGCCCAGCCGTCGTGAGCGAGCCAATGCCATCCGCGCCCTCAGCATGGATGCCGTGCAGAAAGCCAACAGCGGCCACCCGGGTGCCCCGATGGGCATGGCGGACATCGCCGAAGTCCTCTGGCGTGACCACCTCAAGCACAGCCCGACCAACCCGCAATGGGCGGACCGTGACCGTTTCGTGCTGTCCAACGGTCACGGCTCGATGCTGATCTATTCGCTGCTGCACCTGACCGGCTATGACCTGTCCATCGATGATCTGAAGAATTTCCGCCAGCTGCACAGCAAGACCCCGGGCCATCCCGAGTTCGGCTACACCGCAGGCGTCGAGACCACCACCGGGCCGCTCGGCCAAGGGCTGGCCAATGCCGTGGGCTTCGCCCTGGCGGAAAAAATCATGGCCGCGCAGTTCAACCGCCCCGGCCATGAGATCGTCGATCACAACACCTATGTGTTCATGGGCGACGGCTGCCTGATGGAAGGTATTTCGCACGAGGTCTGCTCGCTGGCTGGCACCCTCGGCTTGAACAAGCTGATCGGTTTCTACGACGACAACGGCATCTCCATCGACGGCGAAGTCCATGGCTGGTTCACCGACGACACGCCGCGCCGCTTCGAAGCCTACGGCTGGCAAGTGATCCGCAACGTCGACGGCCATGACGCCGACGAGATCCAGATGGCGCTCGAAACGGCCCGCAAGAGCGACCGCCCGACGCTGATCTGCTGCAAGACCATCATCGGGTTCGGCGCACCGAACAAGCAGGGCAAGGAAGAGTCCCACGGTGCTGCGCTCGGCGACGCGGAAATCGCCCTGACCCGTGAAGCACTGGGCTGGAAGCACGGCCCGTTCGAAATTCCCGCCGATATCTATGCCGAATGGGACGCCAAGGAGAAGGGCGCCGAAGCCGAGAACCAGTGGAACCAGCGTTTCGCCGCCTACCAGGCCGAATTCCCGGGGCTGGCCAGTGAGTTCACACGCCGCATGGCCGGTGAGTTGCCGGCAGATTTCGCCGAAAAAGCGTCGGCATTCATCCGCGAAGTCGCGCAGAAGGGCGAGACCATCGCCAGCCGCAAGGCCAGCCAGAACTGCCTGAATGCCTTTGGCCCGCTGCTGCCGGAACTGCTTGGCGGCTCGGCAGACCTGGCCGGCTCCAACCTGACGCTCTGGAAGGGTTGCAAGCCGGTGGTGGCCGAGGACGCCTCGGGCAACTACATGTATTACGGCGTCCGCGAGTTCGGCATGGCCGCGATCATGAACGGTGTCGCCTTGCACGGTGGCCTGATTCCCTACGGCGCGACCTTCCTGATGTTCATGGAATACGCACGTAACGCGGTGCGCATGTCAGCATTGATGAAGCAGCGCGTGCTCTATGTCTTCACGCATGATTCCATCGGCCTCGGCGAAGACGGCCCGACCCACCAGCCGGTCGAGCAGCTGACCAGCCTTCGCACCACGCCGAACCTGGACACCTGGCGCCCGGCCGATACCGTGGAGTCTGCGGTGGCCTGGAAGCACGCGCTCGAGCGCAAGGACGGTCCGAGCGCGCTGATCTTCTCGCGTCAGAACCTGCCGTATCATCTTCGGGACGACGAGACCGAAGCGGCCATCAGCAAGGGTGGCTACATCCTCAAGAGTTGCGTCGGCGAGCCTGAACTGATCCTGATCGCCACCGGTTCGGAGGTTGGGCTGGCGGTGCAGGCGTATGACAGGCTCACCGCCCAGGGGCACAACGTTCGCGTCGTCTCCATGCCGTGCACCAGCGTCTTCGATGCGCAGGACGCCGCCTGGAAGCAGCACGTGCTGCCGGTCGAAGTCGGCGCGCGTATCGCCATCGAGGCGGGTCACGCCGACTACTGGTACAAGTACGTCGGGCTCGACGGTCGCATCATCGGCATGACCACCTACGGTGAGTCGGCTCCGGCCGGCCAACTGTTCGAGGCGTTCGGCTTCACCGTCGATAACGTGCTTGCGGTGGCCGAAGAGCTGCTGGAAGACTGATAAGCAAGCTGCAAGCCTGATGCGGGACGCCTGGTGTAGATGCTGCCCGGCTCAGGTTTGAGGGATCACAGCAGCTGAAAGGGCTCGGGACTGGAGTGGCGGCGGCACGGACCATTTCCAGCTTTCCGCTTCCCTTCCAGCTCGCCCAAGACGAGCCGCGAATGTCCCGAACTCTTCCATACCGCGTCGCCCTGAACGGATACGGCCGCATCGGTCGCTGTGTGCTGCGTGCCTTTCATGAACGCAATGCGGCATTCGATTTCGAGGTCGTGGCACTCAACGACCTGGCCGACATGGCCAGTCTGGAATACCTCACCCGCTTCGACTCCACTCATGGCCGCTTCCCCGGAGAGGTCAGCGCCGAAGGCAGCTGTCTGCACCTCAACGGTCACTGCGTGAACGTGCTGCGCCAGTCGGCGCCCGAAGCGGTCGACTGGCGCGCCCTGGGCGTGGACCTGGTGCTGGAATGTTCCGGCGCCTACAACACGCGCGCCGGTGGACAGCGCTTCCTCGATGCCGGTGTGCCGCGCGTGCTGTTTTCACAGCCCATGAGTGGCGCCACCGATGTCGACGCGACGGTGGTGATGGGTATCAATCATCAGCAGTTGACCGGCACCGAGCGCCTGGTCTCGAACGCCTCGTGCACCACCAATTGCGGCGTGCCGCTGCTCAAGCTGCTCAACGACGCCATCGGGCTCGACTACGTCTCGATCACCACGATTCACTCGGCGATGAACGACCAGCCGGTGATCGACGCCTATCACCACGACGACTTGCGTCGTACGCGTTCGGCCTTCCAGTCAGTGATTCCTGTCTCGACCGGCCTCGCTCGCGGTATCGAGCGGCTGTTGCCGGAACTCTCGGGGCGGATTCAGGCCAAAGCCGTGCGGGTGCCGACGGTGAACGTGTCCTGCCTGGATATCACCCTGCAGATGGCCCGTGATACCGACGCACAGACGATCAACCATATCCTGCGGGACGCCGCGCAATCCGGTCCGTTGAAAGGCCTGCTCGCGTACACCGAGCTGCCCCATGCCAGTTGCGACTTCAATCACGACCCGCATTCGGCGATCGTCGATGGCAGCCTGACGCGTGCTTCCGGCCCGCGGCTGGTTAACCTGCTGGCCTGGTTCGACAACGAATGGGGGTTCGCCAACCGCATGCTCGAGGTGGCCGAACATTATCTGCGCGTCGCCCACCGCGCGTAGCCAGCTGTGCCTCGCTGGCTTCGACTCGACAACATCGCCGTTCTTGAAATTTAAGGAAGATCACATGACCGTTTTGAAGATGACCGACCTCGACCTCCAGGGTAAGCGCGTGCTGATCCGCGAGGACCTCAACGTGCCGGTGAAGGATGGCGCTGTGAAAAGCGATGCACGCATCCTGGCCTCGCTGCCCACCATCAGGCTGGCGCTGGAAAAGGGCGCGGCGGTGCTGGTCTGCTCGCACCTCGGCCGTCCGGAAGAGGGCGTCTACAGCGAGCAAGACAGCCTCAAACCGGTCGCTGACTATCTGAGCAAGGCGCTCGGTCGCGAGGTGCCGCTGGTCAAGGACTACCTGGAGGGCGTGCAGGTGAGCGCCGGTGAGGTGGTACTGCTGGAAAACGTGCGCTTCAACGACGGCGAGAAAAAGAACGCCGATGCGTTGGCGCACAAATACGCCGCGCTGTGCGACGTCTTCGTCATGGACGCCTTCGGCACGGCTCACCGCGCCCAGGGTTCGACCCACGGCGTAGCCAAGTTCGCCAAGGTTGCCTGCGCCGGTCCGCTGCTGGCTGCCGAGCTGGACGCACTGGGCAAGGCGCTGAAGAGCCCGGCCAAGCCGATGGCGGCGATTGTCGCGGGTTCCAAGGTGTCCACCAAGCTGGATGTGCTCAACAGCCTGAGCACGGTCTGCGATCAGTTGATCGTTGGCGGCGGCATCGCCAATACCTTCCTCGCCGCCGCCGGTTTGCCGGTGGGCAAGTCCCTGTACGAAGCCGATCTGGTCGACACTGCCAAGGCCATCGCCGCCAAGGTCAGCGTCCCGTTGCCGGTCGATGTGGTCGTTGCCAAGGCGTTCGCCGAGGATGCCGAAGCCACGGTCAAGGCTGTCGCCGATGTGTCGGACGACGACATGATCCTGGACATCGGCCCGCAGACCGCAGCTAATTTTGCCGAGCTGCTGAAATCCTCGAAGACCATCCTCTGGAACGGCCCGGTCGGCGTGTTCGAGTTCGACCAGTTTGGCGAGGGTACCAAGGTGCTGGCCAGGGCCATCGCTGAGAGCCCTGCATTCTCCATCGCCGGTGGTGGCGACACTCTGGCGGCAATCGACAAATACGGCGTCGGTGAGCAGATTTCCTATATCTCCACTGGCGGCGGTGCGTTCCTCGAATTCGTCGAGGGCAAGGTACTGCCTGCCGTCGAGATCCTCGAGCAGCGCGCGAAGGGATAAGGGCGCACCGGAACTGCTCCGCTGGGTGTAACAAGCGCAACGGTAAAGGCAACCCCTGGCGTTTGGTGCTGTCTCTGTTCTGTCCCAATCAGGAACGGAGACTCACCATGCGTTATGCCGCTATCGCTGTTTGCTGCCTCGGATTGGCCGGTTGCGCCGGAGATGCGCCGGACTCGGCCTGCGAAGTGTTCATGCCTGCGCCAGTGGAAAGCCCGACGGCACAGAACGACCAGCGCGTGCAGATGCAGAGCACTGGCGACCCCACCCTGGGTACCGCTGCAGATGCTCGGGATTGCCCTTGAATACGATGCAGCCAGGCAGGGAGAAATGATGAGAGGCCTGTTCATTGCGTTTGCCGCACTGTTGCTTGGCGGCTGCGGTCACTGGCAGTCCGGCCCCGACGCGCCGTTCGTGCGTTGGAAATGCCAGAGCCAGGACAATATCGCCTGGCGCTACGCCGATGCTGGCAAGCAGGCAGTGGAGCTGAAGATCGGCAACAGCGAGCAGGTTCATACGCTGCGCAAGGAACCTGCCACCCATGGTGCTTTCTATAGCGATGGCGTTGTGGCTTTCCACGACCGAGGCAACGAGGCGCTGGTCTTCAGGCTCGCCGACGACACGCTGCTGGCCCATGGCTGCAGCGCTTCGCTGATTATCCTTTGAGCGCCCACGGCCGACGCCTTGCATGAGGCGAATGCGCGGCGTTTCGCCAGAGTTTGATGGCTTTTGGCGCGTCCGCCACTACAATGCCGCGCCTATAGCGCGGTGCTTGAATACCGCCGGCCCCTGCGGCAGGCTTTACACGATCAATCGACCCTGACCGGGAGAAAGGAAAACATGGCACTCATCAGCATGCGCCAGATGCTCGACCACGCCGCCGAATTCGGCTATGGCGTGCCGGCCTTCAACGTGAACAACCTCGAGCAGATGCGAGCCATCATGGAAGCGGCCGACAAGACCGACTCCCCGGTGATCGTTCAGGCTTCGGCCGGTGCCCGAAAATATGCTGGCGCACCCTTCCTGCGTCATCTGATTCTCGCGGCCATCGAAGAATTCCCGCACATCCCGGTGGTCATGCACCAGGATCACGGCACCAGCCCGGACATCTGCCAACGCTCGATCCAGTTGGGCTTCAGCTCGGTGATGATGGACGGCTCGCTGCGTGAAGACGGCAAGACGCCGTCCGATTACGAATACAACGTCCGCGTGACCCAGCAGACCGTCGCCTTCGCCCATGCCTGTGGTGTGTCGGTGGAAGGTGAGCTGGGTTGCCTGGGCAGCCTGGAAACCGGCATGGCCGGTGAAGAAGACGGCGTCGGTGCCGAAGGGACGCTGGATCACAGCCAACTGCTGACCGATCCGGAAGAGGCGGCCGACTTCGTTGCCAAGACCAAGGTCGACGCCCTGGCAATTGCCATCGGTACCAGCCACGGCGCATACAAGTTCACCAAGCCGCCGACCGGCGACACCTTGTCGATCCAGCGCATCAAGGAAATCCACCAGCGGATTCCCGATACCCACCTGGTGATGCACGGTTCCTCTTCGGTCCCGCAAGAGTGGCTGAAAATCATCAATGAGTACGGCGGCGACATCAAGGAAACCTACGGTGTGCCGGTCGAGGAAATCGTCGAGGGCATCAAGTACGGCGTGCGCAAGGTGAACATCGACACCGATTTGCGTCTGGCGTCCACTGGCGCGATTCGCGAATTCATGGCGAAGAACCCCAGCGAGTTCGACCCGCGCAAGTACCTGGCCAAGACCGTGACGGCCATGCGCGACATCTGCATCGCCCGCTACGAGGCCTTCGGCACTGCCGGCAATGCCTCGAAGATCAAGCCGATCTCACTGGAAGGTATGTTCGAGCGCTACGCCCGCGGCGAGCTGGACCCCAAGGTCAACTGAGCCGCTGCTGCAAACCACGAGCCCGCCCTGTGCGGGCTCGTTGCGTTATGGGGTGTCGACCATGGGCGAGGCAAGGCTGAACCTCAGGTGAGCAGTTGTTGAATCTGGCTGCGTAGCGTATCCAGCGAAAAGGGCTTGGCGATGATTGGTGCTGACTGGGTGATGGGGCTGCCGGACTCGAGAATCTCGATCGGATAGCCGCTGATGAAGATGACCTTGAGTTCCGGACGCAGCCGGAGCGCCGGTTCGGCGATCATCACACCGGAAACACCGCCCGGCAGCCTGAAATCGGTGACCAGCAGGTCCAGCTGGGGCTTGGTTGCCAGTATCTCGAAAGCCTGAGTGGCATCCGACGCTTCCAGGACCTTGTAGCCTTCGTCGGCCAGATAATCGGACAGCAGGCAAAGGATATGGGGTTCGTCCTCGACCAGCAGGACGACTTTGGATGGTGTTTGGCTCATCGGAGCGATTCTCGACGTTTTTCGGTGAACGTAGTGCGTCAGAGCGCTAATTAATCCTGCTCGGGACGAACACGTTGGAGCGTCTCGGCATTACGCAAGTTCAGGCGCGGGCAGTCATTCGGCAAGCTTTCGTGGGCGCAACCGCGATTGGCCGGCCCTTCGCAAGCCGGCCCTGCACGGTTAGGCTCAACCACTGTACCTTGGGAGGCCCCTCATGAATGACGAAAACGTCCGTGCCATCGCCGATCGCACCCTGGATGACTACCGCGCCAACGCCGAGGCTTTTCGCGAGGGCACCCGCGACCATGACGTCAGCCAGAATATCGATGCCCTGCTGCGGCATATCGGCGGCGAGCCACCGTTTCGCATCCTCGACCTAGGATGTGGTCCCGGGCGGGACCTCAAGGCGTTCACGGCGCGTGGTCATGCCCCCGTCGGGCTGGACGGGGCCGAACCCTTCGTGCGGATGGCGCGGGCCGATACCGGTTGCCCGGTGCTGCACCAGAACCTTCTGGAACTGGATCTGCCGGCCGAATCCTTCGATGGGATTTTCGCCAACGCGGTGCTGTTCCACGTTCCCAGCCGCGAAATAAGGGGTGTGCTGCTGAAGCTGCATGCGGCGCTTCGCCGTGAGGGCGTACTGTTCAGCTCCAACCCGCGCGGCAACAACCAGGAAGGTTGGAGCGGGCCACGTTATGGCGCCTGGTATGACTGGCCGACCTGGAAGGGGTTACTGGAATCGGCCGGTTTCATCGAACTGGAACACTTTTACCGACCGACAGGTCTGCCCCGCGAACAGCAGCCCTGGCTCGCCAGCGTCTGGCGCAAGGCTTGAAGCGCGGACATCGAAAGCCACGGGTTTGTTCACCCGGTAAAGCAGAATGCATGCCGCGAAAACGTAGCTTCATGCGTTTTGCATGGGCTCAAAACGCTATTATGTGACGCAAGTCACTGAATTTAGAGTTGTTATTTATCTGCTGCGGTTGGCACGAACGCTGCTCTAGCTATGGGTGCTGGACCATAACCGGAGTACACAATAATGATCGCCGCTGAAATTCTCGCTGCCGCGTTTCCCGAATTCGAAGTACTGACCAACCCTCGTCCGGATGGCGGGCTGCTACTGACGCTGCGCAACAATGATCGGGATGTCATCAAACGCGCCCTTTCCAAGGGACAGACCCAGACCCAGATCCAACTGGAATGGGTAATCAGCTCGATACGCCGCGACCTGGCACTCGAGGCTGGCATGTCGCCGGCCATCGCCCGGTTGCAGAGCCAGAGCCGCACCGGACTGCCCACCTACGAGTACGCCTGAGCCAAGCGACCGGTCCGTCATGGCGGGCCGGTCAGCTGCACAAACGGCTGTGCATGGCACAGCCGAATCGACCGGGCCGAAGAGCCTGGGACTTCGAAAGTCCTGATAGCGATGAGGAAGCCGCATGAACGCCATTGACCTGTTGATCGACGATCACGAAAAAGTGAAGGACATCCTGACGCGCCTGAGCGAAAGCACCGAGCGTGCCGTCAAGACCCGCGCCGAGCTGCTGCAGAAGCTGGAAATGGAGATCACCATTCACACCCAGCTCGAGGAGCAGATCCTGTATCCCGCTTATAAGGAAGCCGGCGGCAAGGAAGAACTGAAGATGTACCACGAGGCGAAGGAGGAGCACCGCGCAGTGGATTCCCTCGTGCTGCCCGACCTCAAGGTTACCGACCCGTCGACCGTCGAGTTTTCCGGGCGCGTCAAGGTGTGCAAGGAACTGCTCGAACATCACATCGAGGAGGAAGAGTCCGAGATGTTTCCCAAGGCTCGTGAGTTGTTCGGTCAGAGCCGGCTGGAAGAAATGGGCGAGCAGATGACCGAGCTGAGAAACCGCCTCAAGAAAGAGTTCAGCGCCAGCCAGGCTGCATGAACGCCGGGGCCGGGGCTGCCCCCGGCCCGCTCGAATTCGTCTTGCTTGAGCTGATCTGGACGCGGCGTCAGCGGTCGATCGAGCCGTCCGCTTCGCGCCATTGCCGGAACGCAGGCAACACCGTTGGCACGCTCACATTGGCGGGCCAAGGCACTCTTGGGCGTTGCAGGGGTCAATTCTTTGGATATTGATGATTCAAGAAGTCGCCGGCTCACTGCCGGCTCACTCTGAAGGAGGTGAACCCTATGCGTCTTGCTTACTTATCTGCCCCTATTCTGGGCCTGCTGCTGGTCGGTTGTGGCCCGGACGAAGAACCCGAGCGCGACGAGATGCCGCCGCAACCAACCACTGAGCAGCCCGCCACACCGCCGGCCACCACGCCACCGGCGGATACCGGAACGGGTGCCGGTACGGGCGCAGGCCCAGGCACCACTGGCACGGGCACCGGAGCCGGTGCCGAAACCGGTACAGGCACCGGAATGGGCACAGGCCCCAGCGGTGACATGAACACGGCGCCAGCGGACAACGGCAGCGGCATGGGCACCGAGTCGGGCGCCGGAACCGCGCCCAACAGCACCGGCACCGGGACGGGCGCCTCGCAGTAAACGGTCCATCCATCGGACGTCTCGCCGCCTGGCGAGACGTCGCTTTTGCAGGAGATTGCGTATGAAATTCAAGCGCACTGCCGTAGCCGCGGTACTGCCGCTTTCGCTGATGCTCGCCGCCTGTTCGCCAGACGATGAGCCCTCGGCGATGGACAACAACAGCGAAAACCAACAGGAATACCAGAACACCGCAACCGACCCGGCCGGCCCGCGCGAAAGTTCGCCGCCGTCGAACCTGTCCAACGAGTGATCCGCTGAACGACGTGGCCGACGCCCCGCGGCCTGAGCCTCGGGGGCTTGCGCTACACGTATTGCGCTGCGGCGTAGGCGGACGCCCAGGCCCACTGGAAATTGAACCCTCCCAGGTGACCGGTGACATCCAGCACCTCGCCCACGAAGTACAGGCCGGGCGCCTTGTGCGATTCCATGGTCTTGGAAGACACCTCCCGGGTATCGACACCGCCTAGCGTGACTTCCGCGGTGCGATAGCCTTCGGTCCCCGCTGGAACCAGTTGCCAACTGCCAAGCTTTTGCGCCACCTCGTCGATCTCGCCTGGGCTGTACTGTTTCAGCGGCTTGGAGGCGAACCAGTGATCGGCAAGCAAGCCCGCCATCTTGCGCGTGAACAGCTCGCCCAGGAGCGTCTTCAGCTCGGTGTTGGGCCGTTCGCGTCGCTGTTCATCCAGCCACTGGCCCAGGTCCAGATGGGGCAGCAGGTTGATTTCGACGGTATCGCCCGGTTGCCAGTAGGAGGACACCTGGAGGATCGCAGGGCCGGAAAGGCCGCGATGGGTGAACAGGATGTTTTCGCGGAAGCTCTGTCCGTTGCAGCTGACCAGACAGTCCTGCACCGAGGTGCCCGACAGCGCTTCGCATATGCTCTTGAGTTGCGGCTCGGTAATGGTGAACGGCACAAGGCCCGCGCAGGTTGGCAGCACGCGATGGCCGAACTGCCGCGCAACCTGATAGCCGAAGCCACTGGCACCGAGTGTCGGGATCGATAGACCGCCGGTGGCGATGACCAGCGACTGGCAGACCAGTTCGCCGGCGCTGCTCTGCAACAGATAGCCATCGGCGGATTGTTCGATGGACTGCACGGCGGTATTCAGCCGCATATCGACCCCCGCCCGCTGGCACTCGTCGAGCAGCATGTCGAGGATGTCGCTGGCCTTGTTGTCGCAGAACAGTTGTCCCAGTTTCTTCTCGTGATAGGGCACACCGTGACGGCTGACCATATCGATGAAATCCCATTGGGTATAACGGGCCAGGGCGGATTTGCAGAAATGCGGATTGGCGGAGAGAAAGTTGGCCGGCTCCGTGTACATATTGGTGAAGTTACAGCGACCGCCGCCCGACATGAGGATCTTTTTGCCGGCTTTGTTGGCATGATCGAGCAGCAGCACCCGGCGCCCCCGTGCCGCCGCCGTGAAGGCGCACATGAGCCCTGCCGCACCGGCACCGATCACCACTACATCCGTCTGCAACACCGCTCACCTCGGTCAGGCTTCAAACGCGTCATGGTACCCCGCCGGGTGGGCGCATGCAGGGCTGTTAAGCGATAGCCTTGCGAAAAAACGGCCCGGTTCGTGCTTCGTAAATCGGGCGTTTGGCCATCATTCGGCGCGGGAAAGATGCATGTGACAGGGATACGGATTGTACTTTTGCTGGCGGCGCTTGGAGCAGGCTCGGCCCATGGCGAGGCGCTGCGCCTGGCAGGCAATGTCTGGCCGCCCTATACGGACCAGCGCCTGCCGGGCGGCGGATTGTCCGTGGAGCTTATCCGTACCGCGCTTGGGCGAGCCGGTTATCAGGTCGATTTCATCGAGGTACCTTGGGAGCGTGCGCTGCTGGGGCTCCAGCAAGGCAGCTACGACATGGCCAACGCCTGGCCCACTTCGCGTCGGCTAGGCTACGCCGTGTATTCCCGTCCCTTCCTGAGCAATCGTGTGCGCTGGATACAGCGGCGCGACGACGATGTCGTCTCTCGGGGCCTGGACAGCCTCGTCAATTATCGCCTCGGTCTGGTTCGCGGTTACGCCTACGGCGAGGCGCTGGCGGGCGATCCTCGGTTGAACAAGGGCTACGCCGCCAATTTCGTCCAGGCGGCCAAGATGCTCAGCGCGGGGCGTATCGACCTGACGCTTGAGGATGAGCGCACGGCGCTGTTTCACATGCGCAGAGAACTCAAGCCCTTGCAGGACGCCTATCGGTTCGTGCCGGGAGAGTTTCGCGTGCTGGACCTTGCACTGATAGTACGTGCCGATCATCCGCATCAGGGCGAGATCATTGCTGCTTTCAACCGGCAGATCGAAGCGATGCTGGCCGATGGCAGCTATGCCGACGTGTTCCATCGTCATGGTTTGCCGGCGCCGACGTCATTGCCTCGGTAACGACTCGAGGGGGCCTGGCGGATCAGATGGCTGGCCATGCTGCGCAATGGCGCCAGCTGTCGGCAGATCAGCCCTAGCTGGGTCTGCAACAGCCGGTGCGCATCGTCCAGCTCGTCAGAGGCATGCTCGAGTTGCTGCGCGAGGGCTTCCTCGTCTTCGCTGTATACCGCCACGGGCTGGTTGTTGCGCAGGGCCGTTGCCAGTTCATCGAGCCCACTTGCCAGCCGCTGGGCGGCGCGCTCCAGCAACTCATCACGGGCGTCATCGGGCAGGCTCTCGCGATGCGCGCCCAGTCCCGACAGGTAATTGAGCAGGGTATGGGACAGGATCAGGAAGCGAAAGCCGGTCTCGGCATCCTTCCGAAAATGACCGGGCTCCAACAGCATGTTCGACAGCGTCGTCGACAGCGCCGCGTCGGCGTTGTGGGCGTTGCGTCGGGCCAACCGGTAGGCCAGATCGTCGCGTTTGCCGCTTTCATACTGGCGCATGATCTGCCGAAGGTAATCCGCGCTGCGGCTGAGGGTATTGGCGACCACCTGGTTGAGGCGACGGCCCTGCCAGTCCGGCAGGATCAGGAAGACCGCGGCCGCGGCGATCAGGCTACCCAACACGGTATCGACCAGGCGCGGCCAGATCAGGCCGTAACCGTCGCCGACCTGATTGAAGCAGAACAGCACCAGCAGCGTGATCGCGGCCGTCGCCAGCGTGTAACGGCTGCTGCGCGTGGCGAAGAACACGACCCCGGCCACCACGGCGAAAAGCGCCTGGACCTGTTGGCTTGGGAACAGATCGAACAGCGCCCAGCCGACCACCAGTCCCAGCATGGTGCCGGTTACCCGCTGCACCAGCTTGATTCGCGTCGCGCCGTAGTTGGGCTGGCAAACGAACACGGTGGTCAGCAACACCCAATAGCCTTGCTCCGGATGGATGGCGTGCAGCACCGCGTAGCCGCAGACGAGTGCCAGGCTCATCCGCAGGGCGTGGCGGAACAACAGTGAGGTCGGCGTCAGTTGCAGGCGAATGCGGGCGAAGGCATCGCCGATCGACTGAGGATCGCGGTCCAGCAGGCTGCTGTCCTGCTCACCTTCCAGCGCATCGGGATTGCTGGCGCTGGCGAGCTGGCGCTGCATCGTCGAAAGGTTTCCCGACAAGGCGCGCAGCGAGCGTAACAACCCGCGCCACGCCGGGTTGCTCCGCATGCGCAGATGCTCCAGCGATGATTCCAGGTCGGCCTGTGCTTGTGCGTTGGCTTCGCTGTAGCGAAAGGGCTGGCGCAGCTGAACGGCTTGGGCCAGCTCGGCGCAGGCCACTCCCTGCAAGCGCAGCAGTCGCCCACAGCGAAACAGCACGTCACTGTGAAAGAAGGCCTCGGCCAGCGCCTGATACGGGTAGTGCGAAGAGCTGACGCGCTCGTGCAGATCCTGTGCAAGGAAGTAGAGCTTGAGGTAGTGGCTGATTTTCACCCCAGGACGCCCGTTGCCGAGACGGTGCAGCAGCGTTTCCTTGGTGGCGTTCAGGGCGCTGACGACACGTCCGTTCTGCTGTGCCAGTTGCAGCCGGCGCTCCTCGACATCCAGCTGTCGCACCGGCTCGAACAGCGATGCCTTGAGTTTGAAGTACTGCCCCAGCTCCCGGTACAGCCTGGCCAGGCTCTGCTGCACCGGTTGATGTGAAAACAGCGCATTCCAGAGTACCGAAAGCACGCCGTACCAAGTTGCTCCAGCCAGCAGCAGCACAGGGTCGCGCCACGGATGAAGGGCCTCACCGCCCCGCTGATCGGCGGCGATCATGCTGTAGATCGACAATATCAGCGTGGCCTGCGCGATGGTCGCGTAGCGCTCGCCGAGGGCGCCGAGCATGATCAGGCCGAAGGCGGCGGCTGCCATGCCGAGGGTGAAAAGCCAGGGGTAGGGGAACAACAACTGCACCGAGACCGCCGCGATGCTGAAGCACAGCAGCGTCACCAGCAGGGCCGAGAGCCGGCCGAGCCAGCTGTCGTCAGTCTCCGCCAGCGCGCTTGCAATCACACCGAGAAACAGCGGGATCGCCATCGTGGGTCGGCCGAGGTACCAACTGACGCCCATGCTGCCCGCCAGCGCGATCAATACGCGCAGGCTGTAGCCGAATTTCTCCAGGGCCCATAGGCGGCGCAGGGAATGGCTGAGCGATGGTGAGGGCATAGGGCAATCAGACCTGGCGGTAGAAGCTGTTTGGACGCCCGAGGCATCCGGGCGTCACGTCACGGTTCGGGCTGCAAAGCTTATACCGTCCTTTCGTCCCGTATCACCGGAACGCCATCGCATGGTCATCGTTGCGCCTTAATCGTCTGGCTTCATTCATGCGCGCATCCCCATCCCGATAAAAGAGGACAACGCATGAACCGTGAACATGATGCCAGCCGCCGCAATCTGCTCAAGGGCAGTGCCATCGCCGCCGTGGTCGCTACCACGCCTTTTCTCGGCACGCTACAAGCCTTCGCCGCACGCAACGCGCAGGGCCGCGGTGCCGGCCTGGTCCGCAGCAGCTACGGCCCGCTGCGCCCTGTAAAGGACCTGAGCACGGGGCTGGAACTGCTGCAACTGCCCGACGGCTTCCAGTACAAGAGCTTTTCCTGGACGGGCGACCTGATGGAGAACGGCCAGCCAGTCCCCACCTCCCATGACGGCATGGGCGTCATCGAGGTGCGTCGTGGCCCGCATGGCCCGGAGATCGTGCTGGTGCGTAACCATGAAGCCAGCACCGGCAAGCTGATCGACGCGACGGGCATCTACGACAGCGTCACCCTGGCCAACGGTCAGCGCCCAGCCGGCGGTACCACTAACCTGTACGTTTCGCGGGGCATCGAGCAGCCGGTTCGCACCCTGCCCAGTCTTGGTGGTACGCGCACCAACTGCGCCGGCGGCGTAACGCCCTGGGGCACCTGGTTGTCATGCGAAGAAACGACCGAGGATTACCGCAGCGCCGGTGGTCGCGCCCACGGCTATGTATTCGAAGTGACCGCCGATCCGGCGCTGACCACCGGTGAACCGATCATCCAGATGGGCCGCTTCGCCCACGAGGCGGTGGCGGTGGACCCGCGCAACAGTTATGTCTACCTGACCGAAGACGCCCGTAACCGCGCCGGCTACTACCGCTACATCCCCACCGACGCCAGCCAACAGCCTGGCTCGCTCGCGGCGGGCGGCATTCTGCAGGCGGCGCGTGTGCGCAATCGCGCGCTGATCGACCTGCATGCGCCGAAGCAGGGCGACAGCTATCTGCTCGAATGGGTCGAGGTGGCCAACCCCGACCTCGATCCGCAAGCCGAGGGCAGCGGGCCTTACGCCCAGGCGCGCCGGGCCGGCGGGTTGAGCATGAGTCGCGGCGAAGGTATCTGGTACAGCGAAGGCAAGCTGTTTATCGTCGACACCAGCGCCGGTACCGACGCTCAGGGCCGTCCAGGCTATGGCCGCGGCGCGGTGTGGATGCACGACCTGGCCAGCGACCAGCTGACCTGCCTGTTCGCCTCCACCGATGCCGAAATCGCCAACAACCCGGACAACATCACCGTCAGTCCGCGGGGTGGCCTGTTGCTGTGCGAGGACGGTGGCGGCGTGCAGGATGCGTACGGCTTCGGCGAGCGCCTGTTGGGTCTGACGATGACGGGTGAGCCCTACATCTTCGCCAAGAACAACGTGGTGTTCGATGACGTTCAGGCCGCGGCGGCTGGCAAGAACGTGTCCGGCGGCGATTACCGCAACCGTGAATTCTGCGGCGCCTGTTTCGACCCGACCGGGCACTTCCTGTTCGTCAACATCCAGACGCCGGGCATCACCTTCGCCATCTGGGGCCCTTGGGCGCGTGGATCGCTGTAGCAGCGAAGCAAGGAGTCCAGGCGCAAGAGCGTCCGGCCTGAGGCGAGGTGGACGTCGTCATCCACCTTGCTTCGGACCGGTGGCCGGTGATCACCCTACGCGCTGGCCAGCCGCCTGATCAAAGCTGCCTGACCTTCAGCGAGCGACCTTTTATTTTTCCGGCATTCAGGCGACTGAGTGCCTGACGGGCGGCACCGCGTTCGACCGCGACAAACGCCTGGAAATCGAATATCGCAATTTTCCCGACCTGCGTGCCGGCAATCCCCGCATCGCCCGTGAGTGCGCCGAGAATATCGCCGGGGCGCAACTTGTCCTTGCGGCCCGCGCCGATGCACAGCGTCACCATCGGAGGCTGCAGCGGGCCGCCAGGCTGCGCTTTCAGATCGCTCAGCGGTTGCCAGTTGAGCGGTGCGTTCTGGCGTTCCTCGATGGCCCGGGCGCGATGGGCTTCGGCGGGTGCGACGAGGCTGATGGCGATGCCCTTTTTGCCGGCGCGCCCGGTGCGACCGACCCGGTGGATGTGGATTTCCGAATCGCGCGCCAGCTCGACGTTGATGACCATGTCCAGCGCGTCGATATCAAGCCCGCGCGCGGCGACATCGGTGGCCACCAGAACCGACAGGCTGCGGTTGGCGAACATCGCCAGGACCTGATCGCGGTCGCGTTGCTCCAGATCGCCATTGAGCGCCATGGCGGAGATACCCCTGGCGGTGAGCTGCTCGACCAGCTCCTGGCATTGTTGCTTGGTGAAGCAGAACGCGACGCAGGTCTCGGGGCGAAAGCTGGCGAGGATGCGCACCACGGCGTCCATGCGGTCTTCCGGGTCGATTTCGTAGAAGCGCTGTTCGATCTGTGAATCGTCATGCAGCGCCTCGGCCTTCACTTGTTGCGGGTTGCGCATGAACGTTGCGCTGAGCTGCTTGATGCCGGGCGGATAGGTTGCCGAGAACAACAGCGTCTGCCGCTTGCCTGGCGTCTGCTCGATGATCTCGGCGATCGCATCGTAAAAACCCATGTCGAGCATGCGGTCGGCTTCGTCCAGTACCAGCGTGTTGAGGCCGTCGAGTTTGAGCGACCCCTTTTTCAGGTGTTCCTGAATGCGTCCGGGGGTTCCGACGATGACGTGCGCACCGTGTTCCAGCGAGCCGATCTGGGGACCGATGGAGACGCCGCCGCAGAGGGTGAGAATCTTGATGTTGTCAGCCGCGCGCGCCAGCCGGCGAAGCTCCTTGGCAACCTGGTCGGCCAGCTCGCGGGTTGGGCACAGAACAAGGGCCTGGCAACCGAAATAGCGCGGATTGAGAGGCTCAAGCAGCGCGATGCCGAAGGCAGCGGTCTTGCCGCTGCCCGTCTTGGCCTGGGCGATGAGGTCCATGCCCTTGAGCATCACGGGCAGGCTCTGAGCCTGAATCGGCGTCATCTCGGTGTATCCGAGCGCGTCGAGGTTGGCCAGCATGGCTGAGCCAAGGGGCAGTGAAGAAAAGGCGGTACTGGGCACGGAAAAATACTTTTGCGGGGAAACGACGTTCAGTCTAACAGGCCGTTGGCCCATGCGGAGGCGGGCCATCGGGACAGCCCCCTTCGTAGCGAAACGTTTTGTAGGACAGGCAAATGGAACCGGTTGGCAGAGTGGTTGATCGATACCTTGTCCATCGCTCGTCCCAGGAGGTTGTTTTTGTCTCGCGTTATATTGCTTGCAGGGCTGTTGTCGATTCCGGCAATGGCGTCCGAACCCGCTCTGTATGGGCGTTACGAACACATCAAGATCGAAGAGATTGGCAAGACGTTACCCGCCAAGATGGATACCGGAGCCATGACAGCATCGCTGTCGGCGCGTGACATCGAGCAATTCCAGCGTGACGGCGACGACTGGGTGCGTTTCCGCCTGGCCGTCGAGGGTGCCGACGATACGTTGTACGAGCAGCCCCTGATCGGCATCAGCCAGATCAAAACCCGCGCGGAGGAGGGGAGCGAGGCCTCTCCCGGCAGCGAGCCGCCACGGGCAGAGCGGCCGGTCATCGGTATGCAGCTATGCATCGGCGACCAGCTGCGCGAGGCGGAGGTGAACCTCACCGACCGCACGCATTTCAGTTATCCGTTGCTGATCGGTGCCCGAACCATTCGTGACTTGAATGCCGCCATCGATCCGGCTGACAAATACACGGCGGGGCGTCCGACCTGCTGAGACGAAAGCGGGTAAAGGCAAAAAACGGCCGAAGTCATTATCCTTTTGCCCACGCCTTTACCCCTTTTCCATATGTAGTGAGTTGCAGAGGGTTATTAATAAGACGCTTCGTCTTGATACTTATAAACGCTGACCTGGGCTGCGTTTGATTAATCCTTTTTGTGCTTGTTACCCTTTTTTCGTATTAAAAGCTTAATACTCCGCAAGTTTCCCTGTTTGGAGGGCGTGGCCTTCGAACGTGGCCATCCGGCAGGGCGCGCCCATACCCGCGCCTGATCGACCGTCATGCGTCCAGGCGGCGATGCCCACATCGGGTGCTGCGCGCG
Organism: Stutzerimonas stutzeri; assembly: GCF_009789555.1. Lineage (NCBI taxonomy): Bacteria > Pseudomonadati > Pseudomonadota > Gammaproteobacteria > Pseudomonadales > Pseudomonadaceae > Stutzerimonas > Stutzerimonas stutzeri. The sequence continues at coordinate 264,435 of NZ_CP046902.1, read as the reverse complement.
ATCATCCGCTTCGCTGCGCAACGTCTGCCGAAGGCCGTCAAACCGCGGCTTACAGGGCGTTTCCGGCGAAGTCCTCAGACTAAAGTCGGGGCTTTCTTTCCTGAACCCTTCCTTGCTAGATTCACGCTGTGGTTCCCCTCACTCGTAATAAAAATAAGACGGAGAACGTCAATGGCCGACGCCGATAAAGAAAATGCTGCTGCGTACTGGAAGGCGAACGTTCGCCTCATAACATGGAGCCTCGTGGTCTGGGCTCTCGTCTCATATGGTTTCGCTATCCTCTTGCGCCCGTTGCTGTCCGGAATACCGGTCGGCGGAACAGATCTGGGGTTCTGGTTCGCTCAGCAAGGTTCCATCATTACGTTCATTGCGATCATCTTCCACTACGCGTGGCGGCTGAACAAACTGGACAAGGAATTTGGGGTCGAGGAGTAAGCCAGAATGAGTCAATATTGGATTAACATGATGTTCGTGGGCGCCTCCTTTCTCCTATATATAGGGATTGCGGTGTGGGCCCGGGCTGGTTCCACCAAGGAATTCTATGTGGCGGGCGGCGGGGTTCATCCCGTGACGAACGGCATGGCGACTGCAGCCGACTGGATGTCCGCGGCATCGTTCATTTCCATGGCGGGCATCATCGCCGCCGGTGGTTACGGCACGTCGGTCTACCTGATGGGCTGGACCGGTGGCTACGTTCTGCTGGCCATGCTGCTGGCGCCCTACCTGCGCAAGTTTGGCAAGTTCACCGTACCCGATTTCATCGGTGACCGTTTCTACAGCCGCGGCGCGCGTCTGGTGGCGGTGGTCTGCCTGATTCTGATTTCCGTCACGTATGTGATCGGCCAGATGTCCGGTGCCGGTGTCGCCTTCTCCCGCTTCCTCGAAGTGAGCAACTCGGCCGGTATCTGGATCGCCGCGGCGATCGTGTTCGCCTATGCGGTATTCGGCGGCATGAAGGGTATTACCTACACCCAGGTGGCGCAGTACGTCGTGCTGATCATCGCCTACACCATCCCGGCCGTGTTCATCGCCTTCCAGCTGACGGGCAACCCGATCCCGATGTTCGGCATGTTCGGCACTCATGTCGAGTCCGGTGTACCGCTGTTGGACAAGCTCGATACCGTCGTTCAGGACCTGGGCTTCGCGGCCTACACGGCCGACGTCGACAACAAGCTGAACATGTTCCTGTTCACCCTGTCGCTGATGATCGGTACCGCCGGTCTGCCGCACGTCATCATTCGCTTCTTCACCGTACCGAAAGTGGCGGATGCCCGCTGGTCGGCTGGCTGGACCCTGGTCTTCATCGCCATGCTGTACCTGACGGCACCGGCCGTTGCGTCGATGGCTCGCCTGAACCTGGTCAACACCATCTACCCGGAAGGTCCGCAGGCCGAAGCGATTCTGTATGAAGAGCGTCCGGGCTGGATCCAGACCTGGGAACAAACCGGTCTGATCAAGTGGGAAGACAAGAACAGCGATGGCCGTGTGCAGATGTACAACGACGCCAACGCTGCCTTCGCCCCCACTGCGCAGGAGCGCGGCTGGAGCGGTAACGAGCTGACCGTCAACAACGACATCATCGTTCTGGCCAACCCGGAAATCGCCAACCTGCCGGGCTGGGTCATCGGCCTGATTGCGGCGGGCGCCATCGCGGCTGCACTGTCCACTGCGGCGGGTCTGTTGCTGGCCATCTCCTCGGCTATCAGCCATGACCTGATCAAGACGATCATCAATCCGAAGATCAGCGAGAAGAACGAGATGTTGGCTGCCCGCTTGTCCATGACGGCGGCGATCATCCTGGCAACCTGGCTGGGACTGAATCCTCCGGGCTTCGCGGCACAGGTGGTGGCACTGGCGTTCGGCCTTGCCGCGGCGAGCCTGTTCCCGGCCCTGATGATGGGGATCTTCTCCAAGCGTGTGAACAGCAAAGGTGCGGTCGCTGGCATGCTGGTGGGTCTGGTGAGCACCAGCGTGTACATCTTCCTGTACCTCGGCTGGTTCTTCGTCCCAGGCACTGCGTCCTTCGCCAACACGCCTGACAACTGGATTTTCGGTATCTCCCCGCAGGCCTTCGGTGCCATCGGAGCGATCCTGAACTTCGGTGTCGCTTACGCTGTATCGATGGCCACTGAAGCTCCGCCGCAGGAGATTCAGGATCTGGTGGAAAGCGTTCGTACGCCGAAAGGTGCTGGCGTTGCGCTCTCTCACTAAGTAAACGGCAGCAGGTGGGTTTAGAATCTGACCCACGGTTGAAACAAGTCGGGCTTCCATTCGGAAGCCCGATTTTTTTAAGGAAGATTCATATGATCTGGCATCTAATCGCTGCAATTGTCGCCGCAGTGGCGGGTGCAGGGGTTGCGCTGTTGCTGCGCAGCCTGACGCGTAAACGACTCCCGAAGTGGATCATTCCGGCATTTGCCGGGCTGGGTATGCTCGCCTACACCATTCATTACGAATACACATGGTTCGATACCAAGCAGGCGCGCCTGCCGCAAGGCTCCGTTGTGGTGTCGAGCGAAGAGGGCGAGATGTTCTGGCGCCCCTGGACCATCAGCTTCCCGATGCCGCTGGTGTACACGGTACTCGACGGCGCCGGTGCGCGGATCGAGGAGACGAGCAAGGGCCCTATCGCCCGTTTCGTTCTGTATCGCTTCGAAAAGCACCACTTGATGTCTACGGTCAAAAGCGCGACCTATCAGGCGCTCTGTAGCGAGAAGGTGATGTTCCGGCTGAACGAGGCCGGCGAGGCAAAGTTCGAAACCATGACCGAACTGGACGTGAACGCCCCGCTTTACCAGGCTGTCTGCACCAGCCCGTCGTGATCGCGCCAGCCCGGCCCACGCAGGCCTGGCGGCCAGGCTGATGCCGCCGCGCGGGCTGATCCTCTGGTTATCGGCTCGGCTTGCCGGGTCGAGGCAGCAATGGCCATAGACCCAGTGCCGCCTGCGTACCCAGCCCAATCCAGGCCAGCGTGTCCCACCAGCCGTCGCCGAGCAGCGCGGCGAACAAGCCGGCCGTTGCGAGCAGGGCGATCAGACCGGGCAGCAGAAACGTCGATTGGCGCCAGTTCATGCGACCTCCCCGCGTGTCGCGGTCACGCCGCGACGGCGTACCCACCACAGATACAGCCCGCTGCCGAGCACGAGGATGGTCAGCACGTCGAGCACGGCCCAGAGTATCTGCATTGGCCGCCCGCCATAGTCACCGAAGTGCAGCGGCTGCGACAGGCCGAGTGCATCCATGTACCACGGGCGCTCCCCAACGGCGGTGACATCCAGCGTTCGTGCATCGATGAGCACCGGCGTGAACAGATGCGAGGTCAGGTGGCTGCTGCCATTCATGAACACGGCGTAGTGGTGCTCGCTGGAAAAACGCGTGCCGGGGAAGGCAATGAAGTCCGGTCGCATACCGGGTGCCGCCTGGGTTGCAATTTCGAGCAACTGGCTGGCCGGTGCACGTTCCGTCAGCGCTGGCGCCTCCCGGTAGGGTTCGAGCATCGCGCTGAGCGATTCGGCACGCCAGGCTTCGATCAACAGGTCTGCACAGGCGCTGACGACACCGGTAATGCCGACCACCAGCGCCCAACTGAGCGTGACGACACCGATCAGGTTGTGCAGGTCGAGCCAGCGTGTACGCCTGGAGCGCTCATGCCGCACTTCGGCGAACGGCAGGCGCCGCATGAAGGGTGCGTACAGCACCACGCCCGAAACGATGGCAACGACGAATAGAATGCCCATGAACGCCAGCAGGAGCTTGCCTGGCAGGCCGGCGAACATATCGACATGCATCCGCAGGAAAAACATCATCAACCCGCCATTGGCGGCCGGCATTTCAACGGCCTCGCCGGTTCGGGCATCGAGCATGAAGGTATAGGACGAGTTCGGCTCGGTCCCCGCCGTGGCTGCGGTGATCGCCACCACGCCATTGGGTTCGTCCGCCTCCCAACCGAAATACTGCACGACCTCCCCGGCGCGATGCCGCTCGGCTGCACTGACCAACTGTTGAAGATCGAGGTGTGGCGTGCCGGCCGGCATCTGCCGCAGTTCCGGCGCCTCGCCAAGCAGATGCTCGAGTTCATGGTGGAAGATCAGTGGCAAGCCGGTAATGGCGAGCAACAGCAGAAACAATGTGCAGATCAGGCTGGTCCAGGTGTGAACGAAGGACCAGCGGCGGATGGTTTTGCTTTGCATCATGACTCCAGGAATGCCAAAGGCCGGGTCAGCGGCCTCTGATACCGCTGACTGGCTTACCAGGCGTAATTGAGGCTAGCCGTAATGCGGCGCGGGTCGCCGGCGTAGCAGTAGAAGCCGTCGCAGGTGGCCAGGTATTCCTTGTCGAACAGATTGTTCGCATTGATGGCTACGCTGGCGCCGTGAAGGCTGCTGTCGACCTGGCCAAGGTCATAGCGAACGGCCGCGTCATAGACCGTGTAAGCGCTGGAGTGGCCATCTGATTCGTCGCGCACGAAGCCGACGCTGCCTACCGCAATATTGTCGGTGGAGCCGACGTAACGCGCGCCGAAACCAACACCGAAGCCGGCCAGCGGACCTGCGGCCCAGTCATAGTCGGCCCAGATCGCTGCTTGATGCTCGGGCGTAAGCGGTAACGGACGATTCTTGTCCAGCGGATCACCGACCTTCGTCATCTTGCTGTTGGCGTAGGTATAGGAGGCGGTCAATTTGAGGTTGTCCGTGAGGCTGCCAGTAGCTTCCAGCTCCAGGCCGCGCACTTGCACTTCGCCGACCGGGGCGGTCACACCGCTGGTGTTGGTACTGATGATGTCTTGGCGCGTCAGGTCGTAAACAGCCGCGCTGAGTAGCAGCTCGCTACCGATGGGCTGGTACTTGATGCCGGCCTCGTATTGCTTGCCAGTACTCGGGCGGAAGGTCTGCCCCCCGGTCCCGCCTGCTTCGGCCTGAAAGGACTCGGCATAGGACACATAGGGAACCAGGCCCGATCCGAACACATAGCTCAGCGCCGCGTTACCGCTGAAAGCGCTGTCGCGGCGGCTGTCATGAGCGTTACCGGCGTTGTAGAACACCGAGTCGGTGTCCAGGCGATCCCAGCGGCCACCCAGGGTCAGTCGCCAGGCATCGAGTGACATTTGGTCTTGCAGATAAACGCCGGTGTTGCGGCGCTTCTGGTTGTAGTCCTGGTAGGCGGTATAGGCGACGCCGCTGAAGTCCTGGTCGTAGATGGGGTTGATAATGTTGCTGGCAGGTGCTGCGCCGTACTGCCAGCGGTAGCTGGTATTCACGCGCTGATGATCGAGCCCTAGCAGCAAGGTGTGACTGATGACGCCGGTGCTGAAATCCGCCTGGAAGTTGTTGTCCACCGCGAAGTGGCTGATGTCTTCGTCATATACGTTGGCGCCACGCTGTACGGTGCCGTCGTCGGCAACCGCAGAAGCCCAGCCGCCAGCTGTAATCGTTTGAGCTTCCAAGTCTATCTTGCTGTAGCGCAGATTCTGGCGGAACTGCCAGACATCGTTGATGCGGTGCTCGAAGGCATAGCCCAGTGCGTAGTAGCGCTTGTCATAGAACTCCCAGCCCGGATCGCCCAGGTTATCGTTGTAGTCGACCTTGCCAGCGGGCGTGCCCAGTTTGGTGCCCTGCAGGGGCAGGAACTGGCTGGTGGCGCCGGTATCGTCGCGGTTGAACTGGCTCAGGAAGGTCAACGTGGTGTCGTCGCTGATGTTCCAGGTCAGGCTGGGAGCCAGGTTGAATCGCTGGTCATCCATGTGTTCGATGACGGTACCGCTGTCACGACCGACGCCGCTGAAGCGGTAGAGAAAGCGGCCTTCGTCGTCGATACGACCGGTGCTGTCGAAGCTGATCTGCTTGTGTTGGTAGTTGCCGACCTGCACCTGAATCTCGTGGCTGCTCTGCGCCTGTGGGCGGCGGCTGACCGCATCCACCAGCCCGCCCGGTGGCGTCTGGCCGTAGACCGAAGAGGCCGGGCCGCGCAGGATGGCGACGCGCTCCAGGCCCCAGGTTTCCAGTTTGGGCATGGCGTAGGTGCCTTTGATCAGCGGCAGACCATCAAGCATCTGAATGGGTTCGAAGCCGCGAATCTTCATCCAGTCGGCGCGACTGTCGCTGCCGTAGCTGCTGGCGATCACGCCCGGCATATAGCGCACGGCGTCGTCGAGGCTCTGCACCTTGCGGTCTTGCATTTGCTCGCGGGTGGCCACCGAAATCGAGCGCGGGGCTTCGAGTATCGGGGTATCGGTTTTACTGCCGACCGCGGTGCGGGTCGCCAGATAGCCGTCCGCAGGGCCCCAGGCGTCTGCAACGGTCTCGCTACCTGTAATCACCACTTCCGGTAGAACCATGGCTTCAGCGGAATTGGAACTTGCTCCCGGCTGCAAGCTGTAACTGCCCGAGGCGCTCTGACGAAGCTCAAGTCCCGTGCCGCGCAAGGCGCGCTGCAGCGCACCCTGGCCATCGAAGCGGCCTTGTACCGGCTCGGCCATTCGGTCACGGGTCAACGCCGGGTCGATGCTGAGCACCAGTCCTGCTTCGGCGGCGATACGATTGAGGGTCGAGGCCAGAGGTGCGGCGGGCAGGGAGTACTCGCGAGCCTCGCCAACAGCTGTTTCGCCGTTGGGCGTCTGGGCTACCAGTGGCAGTGGCGCGACGGCAATAGCAACGGCCAGGAAGCGGGGGCGAAACAGTGAAATAGGTGGCATTTGTGAATAACTCCCGAATAGGAATATGTCTCAGTTACTCATCAAGCCGGATCAGAAATGAAAAGTGATAGGGGTCGCTGAAAATATTTTTTTAGGGGCTGCAGCGTCGCGGCGGTGGATGCTGCAGCTACTTGCCCGGATGGCTGACGGGTTGCGCCGGCACCACCTTGACCCACCAATCGGTGTGCCGCTCGATCTGCACCGGTAGGCTGGGCGGCAGGGCTGCCAATGCACGGTCGGTGTCATGCAGCGGAAAACTGCCGCTGATGCGCAGGGATTCGAGGCTCGGATCGAGGCCGAGGTAACCGTGGCGGTACTCGGCCAGCTTCGCCAGCAGTTCACCCAGTGGCAAATCCTCGACGACCAGCATGCCGTGGCTCCAGGCGTCCGCTGCGGTGGGCGCCTGCTGGTCGGCGCCGAGGCGATTGCGGTACATCACGACTTGTTCGCCGGCCCGCAGGGTCCGGCCTGCCTTAAGGTTACCGGGCAGGGCGGAAACCGCCGAGCGAAGCACGATCAGACGCGTCGCGTCGTCGCCCTCGCGCCGAACGATGAAGCGGGTGCCCAGGGCTCTCAGGTCGCCCTGTCGGGTTTCCACGATGAACGGTCGTGGGTCGTTGCCGGGTGCGGTTTCGATCAGCACTTCGCCCTGGTGGAGAAACAGCCTGCGCTGGCGGTCGTCGAAGCGGATGTCCACTGCGCTGCGGCTGTTCAGCTGGATGTGGCTGTGATCGGCCAGGGTAATGCTGCGCTGCTCGCCGCGGCCGGTGCGCTCGTCCGCCAGCCAGACCGGCAGTGGTTGCGTTTTGAGCGCCAACCCGGCGCCGACCACACAGAACAGCGCCAGCCCGAGCCAGGCGCGGTCGGCCGGCCCGCGTCGACGGGGCATCGCACTGGCTTGCAGGGCATGCCTTGCCACCGGCGAGTCGATTCGCGCCAGTTGTCGATCGATACCGCTCAACTGCGCCCAGGCTTTGGCATGCTCGGCGCTTTCGTCCAGCCAGCGCTGTAGCTCGTTGCCCACTCGGGGATCATTCGTTTCGTCACCCAGGCGCAACTGCCAGGCGATGGCTTCATCGAGTACGCGAGCCGATACCGGTTGGCGATCCATATTCAGCTGGGCTCGCCATAAACGGCGATGTAGCACTGGCGCAGGGCCTGGGCCAGGTACTGACGCACGCGAGGGACGGAGACCCCGAGGCGCTGGGCGATCTCGGCGTGGGTCATGCCATCCAGGCGGTTGTAGAGGAAGGCCGCGCGAGCATTGGGCGACAGCTGACCGAGCAGCGCGTTCACCTCGCGCAGCGCTTCGATGATTTGCAGTTGCTCCTCGGCACTGGGTTGCGTTTCTTCGGGTTGCAGCGCCAGCTCGTCGAGGTAGGCGCGCTCCAGTGCGCTGCGACGGAAATGGTCGATCAGCAACCCTCTGGCGATGGTTGCCAGCAGCGCGCGCGGTTCACGCACGCTGCCCAGGTCGTTGCGTTTGATCAGGCGCAGGAAGGTGTCTTGGCTCAGGTCCTCGGCGCGGTGCGGGCACGCCTGGTAGCGGCGCAGCCAACCGAGCAGCCAGTCGCGATGATCGCGATACAGCGAACCCACCAGAAGTTGGTTGGACGACTCACCAGCCGACACGGCGAACGCTCCAGGGCCGGATTGGCCGTTAACGAGAACTATTCGCAGATGATCGCAAGTTGCCGGCATTGGTGCAACGACAGATTGTCGGCCCGGTATCGCGGCGAATGCAGAGAGGCGCGGCGGTGGCGATTACATCAACTGTGCGCGTTGCCGGCGGCGCCAGTTCGCGAGCCGCAGGTTCAGCGCCGCGAGGTTAACGAGCCCTTGCCGGCGCGCCTTGCTAAGCAGGATGAGCGCCAGTTCGGCCGTCGCCAGCGCGTCGGCACTGGCGTGGTGGCGCTGCGCAACCTGAAGGCCAAAATGGCTGCACCACTCATCCAACCCATTGTGACGGGGCCGGTTGTCGGGGCGAAGCATCGGCGCAAGCTCGGCCACGTCCAGAAACGAATGGCGCAACTTGTAGCCGAGCGTCTGTCGCAACGCGCGGGCGAGCATGCGCTGGTCGAAACCGGCATGAAAGGCGAGAACCGGACTGTCGCCGATGAACTCCATGAGGTCCAGCAAGGCTTCGGCAGGTTCTTCACCGGCTTCCAGCACGCTCGGCGCAATGCCGTGAATCAGCACGCTCTCGCTGATTTTCTGAGCCGGTCGCAGCAGTGTTGATTCGAATTGCCGGCCCAGATCGATACCGCCGTTCTCGATGGTCACTGCGCCAATGGACAGTACGACGTCGCGGCGCATGTCCAGCCCGCTGGTTTCCAGATCGAGCACCACCATGCGTTGTTCCGGCAGCGGGCAGGCATCCAGCGCCGCGGGCGCGGGCAACCGATCGCGCCGTTGCAGTTGTTCAAAGGTCAGGATCGGGCCGCGTAGTTTGAACCAGGGCATATTCATAACTGATAACGCAGGGCCAGGCTGCTTTGCAGGCGTTGGGCCTGACGGAAGGACTCGCGCAGGATGCGGCGGTCCAGATGGTTGAGGCTATCGGGGTCGAGCCGGTTGGAGTAGAGCTGTCCGTCGCGTGCCTGCTCCTGGTGCTGCTGCATGCGTGTCTGTTGGATGAAATGGTAGGCCTCTTCGTAGGCCGCGCCATCCTTTGCGTCGATGACTTTCTTTTCGACCAGTTGGCGCAATCGGTCCAGGGTATTGCAGGCGGCGATGCCGTGGCTAAGCGCGAGCAGGCGTGCTCCGTCGACGAACGGCGTCAGGCCTTGCACCTTCAGATCCAGGGTCGCCTTGCCCTCGCCCTTGCGGGTGACCACGAAATCCCGGAAGCGGCCCACCGGCGGGCGCTGGCGCAAGGCGTTTTCGGCCAGCATTCGCTGGAACAGACGATTATCGGCAATTTCCTCGAGCAGCTCGTTGCGCAGTTGCTCGTAGCCCTCCCATGGCCCCCAGATCGCCCGCAGATCGAAGTAGATGGTGCTGCTGAGCAGGTTCTCGGGCGTCGATTCGCGGATGAACGAGCTGAAGCGGCGGTGCCATTCCTGTCGCGAAAGACACAGTTGAGGATTGCTGGCCATGATGTTGCCCTTGCACAGGGCGAAGCCGCAGATGTCCAGGTCTCGGTTGATGCGTTCGGCGAGCGGCAGCAGACGCCCGCGAATATGCGCGGCTTCGGCGGCATCGGCGGCTTCGAACAGAATGCCGTTGTCCTGATCGGTGTGCAGCGTCTGCTCCCGGCGTCCTTCACTGCCGAAACACAGCCAGGTAAAGGACACGCCAGGGTCGCCGAGCGCAGCGATCGCCAGTTCGATCACGCGGCACACCGAATGGTCGTTGAGCAACGTGATGATATGGGTGATCTGCGTCGAGGAAGCGCCATGCGCCAGCATGTTGTCGACCAGTTGCCGTATCCGGCTGCGGATGATCACCAGTGTATCGACGCTGTCGGCATGCGAGATGGCTTGCGCCAGGTGCACCAGATCGACTCGCTGCAGCGAGAACAGGTCGCGCTCGGAAATGACGCCGCACAGCGTTCCGTTCTCGACGATGCAGACGTGGGCGATATGCCGTTCGGTCATGGCGATCGCGGCATCGAATGCGCTGGCATCCGGTGGCAGATAGAAGGGGTTGGGCGTCATGAAGCGAGAGATCGGCACGGACAGTTCCGTGGTGCCGGTGGCGATCACGCGACGAAGGTCGCGCAAGGTGAAGATGCCTTGCGGGTGCAGTTGTTCGTCGGTGATCACGATGCTGCCGACGTTGCTGTCGTTCATCAGGCCGACCGCATCGGGGAGCGGCATGGTGGGCAGACAGGAGACCGGGTGATGAAGCGCCAGCTCGCCAATGCGGGTATCCAGCGAGTATTGCGACCCGAGGTTTTCCACGGCGCGCATCTGCGCCTGCTGGTTGACCAGATCGAGCAGGCTGCTCACCCCACGCATCGCGAAGTCGCGGAACGTGGCCGACTTGGACACCAGTTTCACGAACGCCGGTTTGTTCAACAGGAAGCAGAAGGTGTCTTCAGCGGCGAAGTGGCTGGTACGGGTGGCGCGCTCGCCCATCAGGGCCGCCATCGGGAAGCATTCGCCGACGATGACCTCGAAGGTGGTTTCGGTACCGCGCTTGCTGGTATGCGGCCGCTGGCCGTGCACGCGGCCCTGCTTGACGATGTAGAAATGTTCGACGACGCCGTCGTCGGGCGAAATGATGCAGTCGCCCTCGCTGTAGAAGCGTAGCTGGCAGTTTTCGACCAGATAGGCCAGGTGGCCCGGTTCCATCTGATTGAATGGTGGGAACTTGCGCAAGAACTCCATGGTGCCATGGATGTTCTGCATGACAGCGGTCTTTCCTGCCTCGGCGAAAGCATCGGCTTTGCTCATGGTCTACGTCCATTTTTTTAGCGCCCAATGGTGGGCTCTGGGTCCGAAGGGGCACATTGGACGTAAGTCTAGTCGCCGGACGGCTGGGCCGGGCTGACGCGGATCAGCGCGTTCCTTGAGGCTGGCAGTGTTTCCAGACCCATAAAAAAACCGCCCCGGGGGGGCGGCTTTTTCGCTTCGGTGCGGCGCTTTACAGGCCGTTCCTGGCCTTGAACTCACGGCGTCGGCGGTGCAGGACCGGCTCGGTGTAGCCGTTCGGCTGCCGGGTGCCTTCGAGGACCAGTTCAAGTGCGGCCTGGAAGGCCACGTTGCTGTCGAAGTCCGGTGCCATCGGGCGGTACAGCGGATCACTGGCGTTCTGCCGGTCGACCACGGGCGCCATGCGCTTGAGGCTTTCGACGACCTGATCCTGCGTCACGACGCCGTGGCGCAGCCAGTTGGCCATGTGCTGGCTGGAAATGCGCAGCGTGGCGCGGTCTTCCATCAGCGCGACGTCACTGATGTCCGGCACCTTCGAGCAGCCGACGCCCTGGTCGATCCAGCGGACCACGTAACCGAGGATACCCTGGGCGTTGTTATCCAGTTCGTTGCGCTTTTCTTCCTCGCTCCAGCCGGTATCGGCTGCCAGCGGAAGGGTGAGGATGTCGTCCACCGAGGCCTTCGTGCGTTTGGCCAGTTCGGCCTGGCGGGCGAACACGTCGACCTTATGGTAATGCAGCGCGTGCAGGGTCGCAGCGGTCGGCGAGGGGACCCAGGCGGTGTTGGCGCCTGCCATCGGGTGGCCGATCTTCTGCTCGAGCATGTCCGCCATCAGGTCGGGCATTGCCCACATGCCCTTGCCGATCTGCGCGCGCCCTTGCAGGCCACACGCCAGCCCGACGTCGACGTTGTTGTTTTCGTACGCACCGATCCACTTCTCGCCTTTCATGGCGGCCTTGCGCACGACGGGGCCGGCTTCCATGGACGTGTGGATCTCATCGCCGGTGCGGTCGAGGAAGCCGGTGTTGATGAACACAACGCGCTCGCGCGCTTCCTTGATGCAGGCCTTGAGGTTGACCGTGGTGCGGCGCTCCTCATCCATGATGCCGACCTTGAGTGTGTTGCGTGGCAGGCCGAGGACATCTTCGACGCGGCCGAACAGTTCGGTGGCGAAGGCGACTTCTTCCGGGCCGTGCATCTTCGGCTTGACGATATACATCGAGCCGGTACGGGTGTTCTTGCGGGTGGTGTTGCCGTTCAGGTTGTGCATGGCCGCGAGGCTGGTGAACAGCGCGTCGAGGATGCCTTCGGGGACTTCGTTACCGTCCTTGTCGAGGATGGCGTCGTTGGTCATCAGGTGGCCGACGTTACGGATGAACAGCAGGGAGCGCCCATGCAAGGTCAGCTCGCCGCCGTCGACCTGGGTATAGACGCGGTCCGGGTTCATCGCACGCGTGATGCGCTTGCCGCCTTTTTCCAGCTCCTCCACCAGGTCGCCTTTCATCAGGCCCAGCCAGTTGCGATAGACGAGGGTCTTGTCATCGGCATCGACTGCGGCGATCGAGTCTTCGCAGTCCATGATGGTCGTCAGGGCCGACTCCATCAGGACGTCCTTCACGCCCGCGGCGTCGGTCTGGCCGATGGGGCTGGACGGGTCGATCTGGATTTCGAAGTGAATACCGTTGTGCTTGAACAGCACGGCGATCGGTGAGCCGGCTTCGCCCTGAAAGCCCAGCAGTTGTGCCGGGTTCTTCAGGCCGGTGGTGCCGCCGTTGTTCAGTGAGACAACCAGTTTGCCGCCATCGATGCGGTAGCCGGTGGAGTCGGCATGCGAGCTATTTTCCAGTGGTGCGGCTTCATCGAGGAAGGCGCGGGCGTAGGCGATGACCTTGGCGCCGCGGACTTCGTTATAGCCTGGGCCCTTCTGCGCGCCGCCCTCTTCGCTGATCGCATCGGTGCCATACAGGGCGTCGTACAGCGAGCCCCAGCGGGCATTCGCCGCGTTGAGCGCGAAGCGGGCATTCATGATCGGCACCACCAACTGGGGGCCGGCCATGCGTGCGATTTCTTCGTCGACGTTCTGGGTCGTGGCCTGGAAGTCCTCGACTTCCGGCAACAGGTAGCCGATGTCCTGGAGAAAGGCTTTGTAGGCCACCGGATCATGGGCCTGGCCGGCGCGAGCCTGGTGCCAGGCATCGATCTGCGCCTGCAGGTCGTCACGTTTGGCCAGCAGCGCGCGGTTCTTCGGCGCCAGGTCATGGATGACGCTGGAAGCGCCGGCCCAGAAGGCATCGGCATCGACGCCGGTACCGGGAATCGCTTCGTTGTTCACGAAGTCGTACAGGACTTTGGCGACCTGCAGGCCACCGGCTTCAACGCGCTCAGTCATTACTCGCCTCACTTGGTTCTTCAATCCGACACGGACAATTCGGTTCTTGTAGTCCAGATCGCCGGATACTACATGAAGCCGTGGCGAAAATCAGTCCGCTGCGCTTGCCGCGGCCCGGCCCGGGCAGGACCAGCGGTCGGCGTGCCTATGCGGCCTGCCCATCGGGGCGGCGAAACCGGTACTGTGTTCTATACCTAGGGAGCCACGCTCCTCAGGCGATTCCCCTACACCCGATGCGTGCGGCTGGCGCATTTCCATAGATGGAGGAACCAAGATGGATCATCTCGTCCTTACGGTCATCGCCGAGGATCAGCCGGGGCTGGTCGAGCGCGTGGCCCAATGCATCGCCGAGCATGGCGGCAACTGGCTGGACAGCCGGATGTCACGGATGGCCGGCCAGTTCGCCGGCATCCTGCGGGTCGCGGTGCCGGCAGAGGCTCATGCCGGGCTGACCGACGCGCTGCAGCAACTCGAGCGCCAGGGCATCCGCGTGGTGTTGGCCCGAAGTGGCGAGGCGCCGGAGCGCAGCTGGCAGATGATCCAACTGCAGTTGGTGGGTAACGACCGTTCAGGCATCGTGCGCGACATTACCCACTTGCTGGCGGGGCACGGCATCAACGTGGAGAGCCTGAACACCGATGTGCTGCCTGCGCCGATGACCAACGAATTGCTGTTCCATGCCGACGCGCGCCTGGCGGTGCCGGCGGAGTTGTCGCTGGACGAACTCCAGCAGCACCTGGAAACCCTCGCCGATGAGCTGATGGTGGAGCTGAAGCTGCAATCGACCGATTGAATGCAGACTTCAGTTGCCGGCTGTCTTGCGCATCAGGCGCCAGGCGTCGTAGCTGTACACCGCCAGGCCCGCCCAGATGCACATGAAGGCGAGCTGGCGGTCGGCCGGGAAGGGCTCGTTGAACACCCAGACCGCCAGTATCAGCAGCAGGGTCGGCGTGATGTACTGTAGAAACCCCAGCGTCGAATACGGCAGGTGGCGTGCGGCGGCGTTGAAGCACAGCAGCGGCAGCAGGGTCACCGGTCCGGCTGCCACCAGCCAGAGCGCCTCCGGTTGCGTCCAGAATGACCACTCGGTGCTCGGTCCGCTACCGAAGAAGAACAGCCAGCCAAGGGCGATCGGTAGCAACAGCCAGGTTTCCACTACCAGGCCTGGCAGCGCCGCCACCGGGGCCTGCTTGCGCAGTAGGCCGTAGCTGCCGAAGCTCAGCGCCAGGATGATCGAAACCCACGGGAAGTCGCCGAGTGTGATCAATTGCAACAGCACGCCGACAGCGGCCATCGCCACGGCCAGCCATTGCAGCGGACGCAACCGTTCGCGCAGCACGATCAGCCCGAGCAGCACGTTGACCAGCGGATTGATGTAATAGCCCAGGCTCGCCTCGAGCATATGGTTATGGTTCACCGCCCAGACGTAGATCAGCCAGTTGGTGGCAATCAGCACGCTGGAAATCAACAGGACGCCGATCCGTCGCGGATGGGCGAGCAACTCCTGCCACCAGCCAGGGTGGCGCCACAGCATGAGCACCAGCGTGCCGAAGAGCGCCGACCAGATGGCCCGCTGGGTAACGATTTCCAGCGCCGAGTACTGTTCGATGGCCTTGAAATAGAGCGGGAACATGCCCCAGATGCAGAAGGTCGTCAGACCCAGGAGATAACCTTTACGCAGATCGGCAGTGGCCATGGAGATTCCGAAACGCAGCAGCGCAGAACCGTTCATTTTGCGCCTGTGCGGGGGTGTTTGTCTGCCGCCGCGGCCGTTCTGGCCGTCCTGTTACGTTCGCAAACAGGCGGGGTTGAACGCAGCCGGCGGCAACCCGTCTCACGAGAATGAACCCGGGCCGCCCCGCGGTCCGACTACCACGTGAGGTATCCGATGAAATTGCAGAACAAGGTTGCCCTGGTGACGGGCAGTTCCCAGGGCATTGGTCGCGGCATTGCCGTACGGCTGGCCGAGGAGGGTGCCGATCTGGTGATCAATGGCCGTGACGATGACGATGAGTCGCGCCAGACGCTCGAACAGGTACGGGCCCTGGGGCGCCGTGCCTGCTTTATCGCCGCCGACGTCGGTGTGGTCGCCCAATGCCAGCGGCTGGTGGCGCAGGCGGTGGAGCAGATGGGGCGTCTGGATATCCTGGTCAACAATGCCGGTGTGCAGAAGCACAGTCCGTTCCTCGAAGCGGATGAAGCGGATTATGACCTGGTCCTGAACGTCAATCTGCGCGGGCCGTTCTTTCTTGCCCAGGCGTTTGCCCGCCATTTGCGTGACGCCGGTCGGGCTGGGCGAATTATCAACAACAGTTCGGTTCACGAAGAGTTGCCGTTTCCCAACTTCACCGGTTATTGCGCCAGCAAGGGCGGATTGAAGATGCTCATGCGCAACCTGGCGATTGAACTGGCGCCGCTGGGGATCACGGTCAACAACGTGGCGCCGGGCGCGATCGAGACGCCGATCAACCGGGCCTTGATGAATCAGCCTGAAAAACTGGCCGGCCTGCTGGAGAACATCCCAGCCGGCCGCCTGGGTCAGCCCCGCGACGTCGCGGGTGCCGTGGCGTTTCTCGCCTCGGATGAGGCCGACTACATCACCGGGACTACACTGGTGATAGATGGCGGACTGCTATGGAACTACAGCGAGCAATGACCGATACCAGACAGAGCCCTTTCGATTACGACACCCGAGCGGTCTCTACCGCCGACACACTGACCCCAGCGGACCGCTATCAGGAACTGTTCGTGGCGGTGCAGACACAGCGGGTATTCCCCGACAGCAAGACCTTCGTCGACTGCGCGCCGCGGCAGCACCCGGAACGGATTCTCGAAGCGTACCGGGCCCAGTGCGGCGAGCCGGATTTCAACCTGAAAGCCTTCGTGATGGAGCATTTCGAGCTGTACCGGATGGAGCCGACGGAGTTCGTTGCCAACCCCGACGATAGCCTGGCCGAGCATATCGATCGGCTCTGGCCCGTGCTGACACGCCACCCCCGTCAGCATCCGGAGTTTTCCTCGCTGTTGCCACTGCCCCACGACTATGTGGTACCGGGCGGGCGCTTCACCGAGTTGTACTACTGGGATTCGTACTTCACGATGCTCGGCCTGGACGAGAGCGGCCATTGCGAGTTGCTGCGTTCGATGGCTGACAACTTCGCCTACCTGATCGACACTTATGGCCACGTGCCCAATGGCAACCGTTCGTACTACCTGAGCCGTTCGCAACCGCCAGTGTTCGCGCTGATGACCGATCTGTTCGAGGAAACCGGCGTGCATCGTGCCAGCGATTACCTGCCGCAATTGCGCAAGGAACATGCGTTCTGGACCGCAGGTGGGGAGCTGTTGCGCCCCGGGGAAGCCCATCGCCGCTGCGTCTGCCTGGCCGACGGCAGCGTGCTCAACCGCTACTGGGACGAGCGCGACACGCCGCGCGAGGAATCCTACCTCGAGGATGTGGAGACGGCGCGCGCCTCGGGGCGCCCGGCTCACGAGGTGTATCGCGACCTGCGCGCCGGTGCCGAGTCCGGGTGGGATTTCAGCTCACGCTGGCTGGGCGAACCCGAGCGGCTGTCGAGCATTCGTACCACGCACATCGTCCCGGTGGATCTGAACAGCTTTCTTTACAAGCTGGAGCGGCAGATTGCCCGGCTCAGCGACGTGAAGGGCTGGAAGGCCTGCGCCGAAGAGTTTCGCCAGCGCGCCGACGCGCGCCTGGCGGCGATCGATCGCTACCTGTGGAACGAGCGCGTCGGCGCTTATTTCGATTACGACTGGGTCTTGCAATCGCCGCGTGACAACCTCACCGCGGCGACCGTTACGCCGTTGTTCCTGCATCTCGCCAGCGCGGAGCAGGCGGGGCGGGTCGCCGAGATCGTCCGTGAGCGATTGCTGGCGCCGGGTGGGCTGTCGACCACCGAAATCAGCGGAAGCGGCGAGCAGTGGGACCGCCCCAACGGATGGGCGCCGTTGCAGTGGATGGGCATCCGCGGGCTCCAGCACTACGGCCACGATGCGCTGGCGTTGCAGATCGAGGAGCGTTGGCTGAGCATCGTCTCGGTGCTGTTCGAGCAAGAAAGCAAACTGGTGGAAAAATATGTGCTGCGACCCTCTGCCGAGCACGCCGGTGGCGGCGAATACCCCTTGCAGGACGGCTTCGGCTGGACCAACGGCGTGACCCGCAAGCTGATGCAGGAGGACCCGACACACCAGGCCCACCGCTGCCGCGCGGGTCAATGCCGGCCCGAATGGGCGCAGCGATGACGCGCCCGGTCATGCACGAGCCACACCCGCGCCCGTGCGGGGTCGCGCCTTATGGCGCGCGACGATAGGGGCCGGCGAGCGCGCCGGAAAGATCGAGCGTGCCCTTCTCGATGAAGCGCTGGGTGCCGAACAGTCCGCCGGCCAGCTTGCCGCGCAGCACGTAGGGCACTTCCTCCATGGCGATATGCTCGGCCAGGCCGAGCGCCTGGCGCGCGGCCGAGAACGCGGAGATCGTCACCGGCACGCTCAGCACGGTCTCACCGAAGCGCGGCACGCTGCCCCGTGCATTGCTGACGCCGCTGGCCAGGCGCCGACCGTTGACCTCCAGATCGAGCGCCACGCCGTTATAGTCGAGCGCATTGTCGTTGGGGTTCTGTATCCGCAGCTTGACCGCCATGCGCAGCTCCAGCCCTTCGCCGGGCAGGGGCTCGATGCCGGCGACCTGGACGTTCAGCGGGTCGCGCTGGCCGAAGCCCGCGCAACCGGCCAGGCTCAGTACGAGCAGGAGGATCGACAGCAAGGATGCAACGGGGACCACTGGACGGCTGCGCATAGGCGTTACTCGGGTTTTCGGGTGAGGCTGCCCAGGCCCTGCAAAAGCTCCATGGGCAGCGGGAATACGATGGTGGAGTTCTTGTCGCCTGCGATGTTGCTCAGCGTCTGCATGTAGCGCAGTTGCATCGCCCCGGACTGACGACCGAGCATCTCGGCAGCCTGCATCAGTTTCTCGGATGCCTGCAACTCGCCTTCAGCATGAATGACCTTGGCGCGCCGCTCGCGTTCCGCTTCGGCCTGGCGGGCGATGGCGCGGATCATCGATTCGTCGAGGTCGACGTGCTTGATCTCGACGTTGGCCACCTTGATTCCCCACGCGTCGGTCTGGGCATCGAGCACCTGCTGGATGTCGTTGTTGAGCTGCTCGCGTTCGGCCAGCATGTCGTCCAGGTCATGCTTGCCCAGCACCGCGCGCAGGGTCGTCTGCGCCAGCTGGCTGGTAGCCGAATGGTAGTCCTCGACCTGGATGATGGCTTTCTCGGCGTCCAGCACCCGGTAATAGACCACGGCGTTGACCTTGACCGAGACGTTATCGCGGGAGATCACGTCCTGGGTCGGCACGTCCAGCACCAGGGTGCGCAAGTCGACCCGCACCATCTGCTGGATGCCGGGGATGATCAGAATCAGGCCCGGCCCCTTGACCTTCCAGAAACGTCCCAACTGGAATACCACGCCGCGTTCGTATTCGCGCAGGATGCGAAAGGCCGATAGCAGTAGCGCGATCAGCAGTACCAGCACCGCGATGAAACTCATTTCAAAACCCATGGTTCACCTCTTCTCGGTTGGCGGCGCGTCGGCCGCTGTGACGTCCAGTTGCAACCCGCGCCTTGCCACGACGCGGACCTGTTGACCGGGGTGCAAGGGCGTCGGGCTGACCACATGCCAGTGCTCACCCTGCAATTGCACCCAGCCGCAGGCGGGCGCGTTCGCTTCGATCCGGATCACCGACGCGAGGCTGCCGATCAGCTCGGCATCGCCACTGACCAAGCGTTGTCGGCGCGCCTTGAGCGCCATACTGACAATGGCGAACACCAACAACGCACTGATCACCGCCAGCGTGCCGATCAGCGACAGGGGAATGCCGTATCCCGGCACATCGGTGTCGAACAGGATCACCGCACCGGTGACGAAGGCGACCACGCCGCCCAGGCCGAGCACGCCGAAACTGGGCATGAACGCCTCCGCGATCATGAAGGCAAGACCCAGCACGATCAGCGCCACACCGGCATAGTTCACCGGTAACAGCTGCAGCGAGTACAAGGCCAGCAGCAGGCAGATGCCGCCGACCACGCCGCCGCCGCCAGTCCCCGGATTGGAAAACTCGAATATCAGGCCGTAGACGCCGATCATCATCAGTATCAGCGCCACGCTGGGGTTGGTGATCACCGCCAGCAGGCGCACTCGCCAGTCCGGGTCGTAGCGATCGAGCGTGGCGTCCAGCGTCTGCAGGCTTCGTTCGCCGGTGCGGGTCGCGATGCGCTTGCCGTCCAGCTGGGCCAGCAGGTCCTGGAGGTCGGTCGCGACGTAATCGATCACCTTCAGCTCCAGTGCCTCGCTGGCGGACAGGCTGACCGCCTCGCGCACCGCGCGTTCGGCCCATTCGGCGTTGCGTTCGCGTAACTGCGCCAGCCCCCTGATATAAGCGGCGGCGTCGTTGACCTGTTTGCGGGTCATGGCATCGTTGCCGTCCCCATCGTCGGCCGGTTGCCGCTCCGGCGCTTGCTCGGGGGGCGTGCCCGGCGCGCCGCCGATCTGCACAGGCGTAGCGGCGCCGAGGTTGGTGCCCGGACTCATCGCCGCGATGTGGCTGGCGTACAGCATGTAGGTCCCGGCGCTGGCGGCGCGCGCGCCGCTGGGCGTGACGTGGGTAGCGATCGGTACGGGACTGGCGAGTATTTCCTTGATGATCGCGCGCATCGAGCTGTCCAGCCCGCCGGGCGTGTCGAGCTGCAGCACCAGCAGTTGGGCGTCGGTGTGCGCGGCGCGCTGTATGCCACCGATCAGGTAGTCGGCACTCGCCGGGCCGATCACACCCTCGACGCGCAGCACCGTTACCGGAGCGGCTGCCAGGGCCGAGCCAGCGAATCCCAGCCACGACAGCAGCAAGATCAACAGCCAGGGCCGTCGTTCACAGGGGCGGTGGCGCATGGACTGGCCCTCCGGGGTGGCGAATGGCGCGACGGCGAATCGCGACAGTACCCAAGAGGATAGTTCAGGTGGCCTGGGCGTCTTGCCGTATGGACGGTCTTCTGCCGACCGGGCCGATACGGCCTGAACTCTGATGCGCTATCGGCCCTCACAATTCAAAGGGGCCGTTCCCCATCCATTTCCTCGCCGCCCAGCCATGAGGAGCGTCCATGCGCATACATCATCTCAACTGCGGGTGCATGTGCCCGGTAGGAGGCAGATTGTTCGACGGCTTCAGCGGTGGGCTGACCGCGAGCCTGGTGTGTCACTGCCTGTTGGTGGAGACCGAGCAGCACGGCTTGGTCCTGGTCGATACCGGCTTTGGCAGCTGCGATGTGCTGGAACCGCGCAAGCGCCTCAGCCCCTTCTTCATCGCCTTCAATAACATCAGGCTCGAACGCCGCTTCACGGCGCTGGAGCAGGTTCGTCAACTCGGCTTCGACCCGCAGGACGTCCGGCATATCCTGCTGACACATCTGGATTTCGATCATGCCGGCGGGCTGGAGGACTTTCCGCAGGCACAGGTGCACGTCCTGCAGCGGGAGATGGACGCGGCGCGCTCGACCCATAGCTTCATCGGGCACCAGCGCTATCGGCACCGGCAGTGGGACGGGGTGCGCAACTGGCAATTCTACGAGCCGGGCGGCGATACCTGGTTTGGCTTCCAGGCCGTCAAGGCGCTACGCGGGCTGCCACCCGAAATTCTGCTGATCCCGCTGACGGGGCATACGCACGGCCATGCCGGCGTCGCCCTGCAGGGCGGCGACGGCTGGCTGCTGCATGCGGGGGACGCGTATTTCTACCGTGACGAAGTGGGTCAGACCGAACGCCACTGTACGCCGGGGTTGCGCTTCTATCAGCGCATGATGGAGGTGGACCGTCCGGCGCGCCTGGCCAACCAGCATCGGCTCTGGACCCTGTCGCTGGAGCACAAGGGCGAGGTGACGCTGTTCTGCAGTCACGATGCCAAGGAACTCGAGCGCATGCAGGCGGGGACGGGATGATGCCAGCGCAGGACGAGCGCGTCGGTGGGGCGGTGCGCGCCATGATGGGGTATGTCCGCTGGGTCGGACTGGTGGCCTGCTCGGTGGCTGGCGTGGGTTACCTGCTGGTTGGCCACTTCAATATGGCTGGCCTGATGCTGGCGTTGGCGGCGTTGTCCTGGGTCAACATCCGTCGCAAGCGCGGCGGGCAACCCGAACGCCGCCGATGAACCGCAGGCCGAACCGCCGCGAGGCGGCGGCACGGTGACCTAACTGGTGTTCGACCTTCCGCGAATGGAGCATGACCTTCGACTGTGCAATAGTCCGCGGGCCGAGCGACGCAATCGCCTGGCGATACGTACCGCTTACGAGGCGAACGCGTATCGGCGCATTGAAGCTGGCCCGACCAGGTTGCCAGTCGTGCCTCCTCCCTATGGCGCCCAAGGCGCCCCCCAGCGGCTCAAACGGCCGCTGCCGGTTCGTGCAACCGCTGCCTATCGGTGGCGGTCGCCGTTCCTTTCAGCACCAGCGGCGCGCCTGCGGCGAACCACAGCGAGGGAACCCGCATGGCCCGATCGGGTCGATTCACAGTAAGCTTTGGCAGTACCCGACCCGAGAGGACCCGAGATGGACCTGATCCGCATCATCATCGCGATATTCCTGCCTCCGCTGGGGGTGTTCCTACAAGTCGGTTTTGGCGGAGCCTTCTGGCTCAACATCCTGCTGACGCTGCTGGGCTACATTCCGGGCATCATCCACGCGGTCTGGATCATCGCTCGACGCTGAAGGTGGCACGCAAACGAAAGCCCGGCCATTCGGCCGGGCTTTTTGTGCTTGCAAGCGAGGCGGTGTAAAGTCCTCGGTCGACTTTGCAGGCGTGAGCTCATCTCACGCGAATTACCTTGAACCTGACGGGATTGGAGCGTTCGCCTTCTGACGACGCAGCTCCCGCGCTGCCGTGGGTAACTGTCTTTACGCAGCACCTGGGAAGGAACCAGATGGGCAACTCATTCATCGACCAGAATCATTTCAGGCGCATCCTCAACCGCAATGTAGCGGTGCCGCTCGGCTTCGGTTTTCTCAGCGCGTTCTTCTTCAGCGTCATCGTCTACTACCTGCTGAACGTCAATCATTGGGTGGAGCGTTCGGTACTCGGCGTCTCCTACGCGCATGAGATGCTCAAGCAGATCGGCGAACTGGAGGCCTCGATGCGCGGCTATCTGATTGCCGGTGACGAGATATTCCTGGAGCCTTACCGGAGTGAGTTGCCGTTCTTCGCAGAACAGCTCCAGCAGATCAAGCAGTATGCAAGCGACAACCCGGTGCAGTTCGATCGTGTCAAGCGTGTCGAAGATTTGCATGGTCAGTGGGTCGGGTTCGCCGAGGAAGCGATTGCCCGCCGTGCGCAGAACGATTCGGTGGTGCCGTACGTGCGCAGCCAGCGCGGCCTGGAGCTCAAGACAGAGCAGCGGCGGTTGCTCAACGACTTCATTGCATTCGAGCGACAGGTTCGAGCCGAACGCACGGACACGGCCGAGACGATCACCACCGCACTGATCGGCGGCTTTCTGCTGTTCAGCCTTATTTTCAGCGGCTTGCTGGTTTATTTCGGGCGTCGTGATCTGCTCAGCCTGTCGGACAACTATGCGCAATCGCTCGAGCAGCAGCAGGCACATGCCGCGGCGCTGGAAAAGCAAGCCTGGTATCGCACCGGCCAGACCCAGCTCAGCGAGTCGATTCTTGGCGAGCAGGCCCTGCCGACGCTGGGACAGAACATTCTCGGTTTCCTCTCACGCTACCTTGACGTTGCGGTGGGCGCGCTCTACGTCACCCACGAAAACAAGCTGCAGCGCATTGCAGACTTCGGCTGGGACAAAGACAAACTGCAGGACAGCCGCACGCTGGCGTTCGGCGAGGGGCTGGTTGGTCAGGCAGCCATGGACCTTCGTATGGTGGGGCTCGACAGCCTGCCGCCCGGTTACCTGAAAGTCAGCTCGGCGCTGGGCAGCACGGACGCCAGTTCGGTACTGATCGCCCCGGTGGAAGACAACGGCATGCTCAACGCCGTGCTGGAAATCGGCTTTCTGCGACCCTTGCGCGAAGAGGACGGCGAGTTGCTGCGACGCATCAGCGGCAGTATCGGCTCGGCCATCGAAGCGGCGCGTTACCGTCAACGGCTGCAGCGTGCGCTGTCCGAAACCCAGCAGCTCAACGAGGAACTGCAGGTCCAGCAGGAAGAGCTGCGTGCCGCCAATGAGGAGCTTGAAGAGCAATCGAGTGCACTGCGCGAATCGCAGGCGCACATGGAAGAGCAGCAGGCCGAACTGGAGCAGACCAACGAACAGCTTGCCGCGCAGGCACTCGAGCTTGCCAGCCAGCGCGACGAGATGGACCTGAAGAATCGCCGCCTGCACGAAGTCCAGCTGATGCTCGAGGAGCGTGCTGAGGAGTTGCAGCGTGCCAGCCGCTACAAATCTGAATTCCTTGCCAACATGTCCCACGAGCTGCGCACGCCGCTCAACAGCTCGCTCATTCTGGCCAAGCTGCTGGCAGACAACCCCGAGGGTAATCTGCGTGACGACCAGGTGCAGTTCGCCCGCTCCATCTACTCGGCGGGCAACGATCTGCTCAACCTGATCAACGATATCCTCGACATCGCCAAGGTCGAGGCCGGCAAGCTCGATGTGCGGCCCGAGCTGGTGATCCTGACCCGTATGGCCGACGGGCTGAAAAGCCTGTTTCTTGCCCAGGCGCTGGACAAGACACTGCAATTCGACGTCGAACTGGGCGATGGTTTGCCGGCAAGCCTGTACACCGATCGCCAGCGCCTCGAGCAGATTCTCAAGAATCTCTTGTCGAATGCGTTCAAATTCACCGAAAAGGGATCGGTCGTCCTGCGCGTGGCGCGCCACGACGATCATCGGATCGCCTTCGCCGTGCATGACTCAGGCATCGGCATCGCCAAGGACCAGCAGGCTGTGATCTTTGAGGCGTTCCGCCAGGCGGACGGCACCACCAATCGTCGTTACGGCGGCACCGGTCTGGGCCTGTCGATCTCACGCGAGCTGGCTCAGCTTCTGGGCGGTACCATCGAGGTGCACAGCGAGCCGGGCGCTGGCAGCGTATTCACCCTGATCGTGCCGGAAAACTACAGCGAACCCGTTGCCGAGCAGCGGCCGGCTCCGTCTCGACAGGAGCCGGTGGCGGCCGTGGACAATCTCCAGCCCGCAGCCACGCAGGCCATGCCGGTACGCGTCGATGAACCCTCGGTGCCGGCATTGGCGGACGATCGAGGCTCTGCACGGTTCGGCGAACGCTCGGTACTGGTCATCGAAGACGATCCCCAGTTCGCCTGCATCCTGCGCGACCTCGCCCATGAGCTGAAGTACAACTGCCTGATCGCGCAAAACGCCGACACCGGTTTCGACACCGCTGTGGAGTACCGCCCCGATGCCATTCTGCTGGACATGCGTCTGCCCGATCATTCCGGCCTGACGGTGCTCGAGCGTCTCAAGGAAGACCCGATTACCCGGCATATCCCGGTGCATATCGTGTCGGTCGAGGATCGCAAGGAGGCCGCCCTGCAGATGGGCGCGATCGGCTACGCACTCAAGCCGACCAGCCGGGACGATCTCAAGCAGGTGTTCAGCCGTCTGGACGCCAAGCTGGCGCAGAAGGTCAAGCGCATCCTGCTGG
The DNA here is from genome assembly GCF_009789555.1 of Stutzerimonas stutzeri. NCBI lineage: Bacteria > Pseudomonadati > Pseudomonadota > Gammaproteobacteria > Pseudomonadales > Pseudomonadaceae > Stutzerimonas > Stutzerimonas stutzeri. The sequence goes on along the minus strand of NZ_CP046902.1, from coordinate 239,292 downwards.
TCGAGGACGATGCCCGGCAGCGCGAGAGCGTGTCGCGCCTGATCGAAGACATCGATATCGAAATCACTGCGGTCGAGTTCGGTAAGCAGGCCCTCGAGCTGCTGCGCTCGACTGTTTTCGATTGCATGATCATCGACCTCAAGCTGCCCGATATGGACGGTCACCAGTTGCTCGAACGCATGGCACGGGAGGAAATCTGCTCGTTCCCGCCGGTCATCGTATATACCGGGCGCAACCTGACGCGCGACGAGGAAGCCGCGCTGATGAAGTACTCGCGTTCGATCATCATCAAGGGCGCGCGCTCGCCGGAACGGCTGCTCGACGAAGTCACGCTGTTCCTGCACAAGGTGGAATCGGACATGCCGCCGGAGCGGCAGAAGATGCTCAAGAGCGTACGCAGCCGCGAAAAGGCGTTCGAGGGCCGCAAGATCCTGGTGGTCGACGATGACGTGCGCAATGTGTTCGCATTGACCAGCGCGCTGGAACAGAAAGGCGCGCTGATCGAGATCGCCCGCAACGGCCACGAAGCCATCGCCCAGCTTCAGACGATCGGCGACATCGATCTGGTCCTGATGGACATCATGATGCCGGAGATGGACGGGTTCACTGCGATGCAGGAGATTCGCAAGGACCCGCGTATGGCCAAGTTGCCCATGATCGCGGTCACCGCCAAGGCAATGAAGGACGACCAGGACCGTTGCCTGCAGGCCGGCGCCAACGATTACCTGGCCAAGCCCATCGATCTCGATCGCCTGTTCTCGTTGATCCGAGTCTGGCTGCCGAAAGTGGAGCTGCTGTGACATGCCCGAACGCACCCAGGCCATCGAGCTGAAGCTGCTCATCGAAGCGATCTACCTGCGCTATAGCTACGATTTTCGCGACTATTCCGGGGCCTCGCTCAAGCGTCGGATACTGCTGGCCTTGAAGCAGATGCAGTGCGAGAGCATCTCCGAACTGCAGCGTCGGATTCTCTACGATCCGCAGGCGTTCATGGAGCTGCTGCAGTTCCTCACCATTCCGGTGAGCGAGATGTTTCGCGATCCGAGTTATTTCCTGGCGCTGCGTGAGCAGGTGGTTCCGGTGCTGCGTACCTATCCGTCGCTCAAGGTCTGGATCGCCGGTTGCAGCACGGGAGAGGAGGTTTATTCGATGGCCATCCTGCTCAAGGAAGAGGGCCTGCTCGATCGCACCATCCTCTATGCAACCGACATCAATCCGCGTTCGCTGGAGCAGGCCCGCCGGGGCATATTCGATATCGGCGACATGCGCCAGTACACCGAGAACTACCAGCGCGCCGGTGGCAAGCAGAGCCTGAGCAATTACTACACGGCCGCCTATGACTCGGCGATCATGGATAAGTCATTGAAAGAGAAGGTCACGTTTGCCGATCATAGCTTGGCGACGGACAGCGTATTCGCTGAGACCCAGTTGATTTCCTGCCGCAACGTCCTGATCTATTTCAACAAGCCCTTGCAGGATCGGGCCTTTGGCCTGTTTCACGACTCCCTCTGCCACCGCGGATTTCTCGGCCTCGGCAGCAAGGAAACCGTGGAGTTCTCCGGCTACGCTGGACGCTACGAAGCGTTAGACAAGCAGGAACGGATCTTCCGCAAGCTATGAAATACGCGGCCACCGACATTCAAGCCAAACCTCTTGCCCGGCAGGTCGATGCCGTGGTGATTGGCGCATCGGCGGGCGGTCTGGCTGCGCTGAGCGTGGTGGTGGAAGGGTTGCCTCGCACCCTGCGCCAGCCGTTGCTGATGGTCCAGCACATACCCGCGAGCGGGCCGACGCAGCTGGCCGAGATTTTCCAGCGCAAGACGGACCTGAGGGTCAAGGAGGCGGACGACAAGGAGACGGTGCGTGGCGGGACCCTGTACTTCGCCGCGCCGGGATATCACTTGCTGGTGGAGGCGGACCTGACCCTGTCGCTCAGCCAGGACGATGCCGTTCATTTTTCGCGGCCTTCGATCGACGTGTTGTTCGAGTCGGCCGCTGACGCCTGGGGCGAGCGGGTCGCCGGTATCCTGATGACCGGAGCCAATGAAGATGGCGCAGCCGGGCTGGACGCCATCAGGCGCGCCGGTGGCGTCACCATCGTCCAGGACCCGGCACAAGCCGAGGTTCCAACCATGCCGCTTGCTGCACTCCAGCGCTTTGCGCCGGATTACATTTTGCCCTTGCGCGATATTCATCGTCTGTTGCGCGAACTGGAGTGACCGATGCCCGACTACACCGATGAAGCGAACCTGCTGATCGTCGATGACCTGCCGGAAAACCTGCTGGCGCTGGACGCCATTCTCAGGAGCCCGGGCGTTCGCGTGCATCAGGCCGAATCGGCGGAGCAAGCGCTCGAGTTGCTGTTGCAACATGAGTTCGCGCTGGCCATTCTCGACGTGCAGATGCCCGGCATGGACGGTTTTCAGCTGGCCGAACTGATGCGCGGCACCGAACGCACCAAGCAGATTCCCATCGTCTTCGTCAGCGCCGCCGGGCGCGAGCTGAACTACGCCTTCAAGGGATACGAGAGCGGCGCCGTCGACTTCATGCAGAAGCCGCTGGACACCCATGCCGTGCGCAGCAAAGTGAGCGTATTCGTCGACCTGTACCGCAACCGCAAGCGGCTGGCTCGTCAGCTCGAAGCCCTGGAGCGAAGCCGCCGTGAGCAGGAGGTGCTGCTCGATGAACTGCGCAGCATCAAAGGCGAGCTGGAGGACGCGGTGCGCATGCGCGACGACTTCATGTCGATCGTCTCCCATGAGCTGAAAACACCGCTCAACACGCTGATTCTCGAAGTGCAGTTGCGCAAGCTGCAACTCGGGCGAAACAACTTCGCAGCCTTTAGCGAAGACAAGTTGCGGCAGATGGTCGACAAGGATGAGCGGCAGATCCAGAGCCTGATCCGCCTGATCGACGACATGCTCGATGTTTCAAGGATTCGCACCGGCAAGTTGTCGATCCGTCCCAGCCGGGTCGATCTGGGCAAGCTGACCGCCAGCGTGGTGGAGAACTTCGCGCCACAGATGGAGGCCAGTGGCTGCACGCTGCTGTTCCAGCGCCCGGAGCCCATCGTGGGCGTCTGGGACGAGTTCCGTATCGAACAGGTCCTGGCGAACCTGTTGACCAACGCCATGCGCTACGGCGCCGGCAAGCCGGTGCAGGTGAACGTCAATGCCAGCCCGACCACGGCCTGTATCGAGGTAAGCGACCAGGGCATCGGCATCAACAAGAAGAGCCTGCAAAGGATCTTCTGCCAGTTCGAGCGAGCCGAAGGCAGTGAAAACAGCGCCGGGCTGGGGCTGGGACTGTTCATCGCCGAGCAGATCGTCAAGGCGCACAACGGTCGCATCCAGGTCGAAAGCGAAGAGGGCAAGGGTGCGCTGTTCCGTGTGCTGCTGCCATTGGCCGGCGAATCCTGAGGCCGAGATCGTTCGCGGCCCTGTCGGGTTGCTCCGCGAACGGGGGCCTGCGAGGTTCAGGATGAGCAGCTGATTTCCAGGTGCTTGCCCCATTCCGGTGGCCGCTCGGCGTAGCGTTCCATGCCCGGTTGATCGTCGAAGGGGTGGCTCAACACGGCATGCAGTTCACGCACCGGGCCGTAATCGCCTGCTTCGGCCGCTTCGATGGCCTGCTGGGCGAGGTAATTGCGCAGGATGTACTTCGGGTTGACCGCATGCATGCGTGCTCGCCGAGCGTCCTGGTCGTCGCCTTCGCGCTGGGTGCGCTGGCCGTAGGTCGCGGCCCATTCGTCGAATCCCTTGATGTCGATGAAGTCCTCGCGTAGCCGAGCCAGGGCCTGCTCCGGCGCCTGCTCGCCGAGTTCACGGAAGAAGTTCGTATAGTCGATGGCGCTGCCCTGCATCAGTTGCAGCAGACGCTGCACCAGTGCCTGGTCGTCATCCTCGGCGCTGGCCAAGCCCAGGCGCCGGCGCATCAGGTCGAGCCAGGCGGCTTCATAGATCGGCAGGAACAGGTTCATCGTCTCGCGCAGCTGCTCGATGGCAATCAGAGGCGTCAGCGCCTGGGCCAGCGCAGCCAGGTTCCAGTGCGCGATGGGCACCTGGTTCTCGTAGCTGTAGCGTCCGGCGTCATCGGAATGGTTGCAGATGAAGCGCGCGTCGAAGTCGTCGAGGAACGCGTATGGGCCGAAATCGAAGGTGATGCCCAGGATCGACATGTTGTCGGTATTCATCACGCCATGACAGAAGCCATACGCCTGCCAGTAAGCGATCAGCTCGGCGGTGCGCTCCAGCACTTCGCGGAAGAACGAATGGTAAGGCTCGGGATGCTCGAGGCACTCGGCAAAGTGAGACTCGACGACGTGGTCGAGCAGCTGCTTCAGCTCATCGTGTTGTCGGGTGTAGTAGAAAAACTCGAAATGGCCGAAGCGCACGTGACTGGGCGCCAGGCGCAGCAGCATCGCGCCGCGTTCCTGGCGCTCGCGATAGACCGGTGTATCGGAGCCGGTCACGCAGAGCGCGCGCGAGCTGGGAATGCCGAGTGCGTGCAGATGCTCGCTGGCCAGAAACTCACGAATCGATGAACGCAGCACGGCGCGGCCGTCGCCCATCCGCGAGTAGGGCGTCTTGCCGGCGCCCTTGAGGTGCAGGTCCCAGTGCTCGCCCGCCTCGTTGACCACTTCGCCCAGCAACAGCCCGCGTCCGTCGCCCAGGCGCGGGTTATAACCGCCGAACTGATGGCCGGAATAGACCATCGCGCGTGGCTCGGCAGTGCTCCATAGCTTGTGGCCGGAGAACAGCTCGGCGAACAGCGGATCGTCCTTCACCGCCGGGTCGAGATCGAGCAGCGCCATGGCTGCTTCGCTGGCAACCACCAGGCGCGGCGCGTGCAGCGGTTGCGGCATCACCTCGGTGGAGAACACATCGCCAAGACGGGCGAAGCGATTGTCGAAATTCAGCTCGGTGAGTGTCTTCACGGTGTCTCCGGCGCAAGGGTGTGCCGCGCCCGTTGAACGAGCGCACTTGAATCTTGGAGGCCGCGCCGGTGTCGACGTTCCTCAGGCCGGACTGTCGGCGGGCGGCGGCACGGGCTTGTCATCGGCCTGCCGGGTTCCGGATGCGGCGCCCAATTGCAGCAGTCTGCCGTCGAAGTTCTTCAGGAACACGTCCACCTGGCGGAACGCAATGTTGATCCCGGCCTTGGCGAATTCCCGGTCGATGAATCGATTGATTTCATCCGTCGCGGGGTTGCGGTCACCGAGGTCGCGCACGTGGATGCGCAGCTCATGGTCGAGCGTGCTTTCGCCAAAGGTAAGGAACAGCACCAGAGGTTCGGGGTCCTTCAGCACGCGTGGGTTGTCCTGCGCGGCCTTGTAGAGCAGTTTCTTGACCAGGTCCAGGTCCGAGCCGTAGGCGACGCCCACCTTGATCGTCACGCGGGTCACGGTATCGCTCAGCGACCAGTTGATCAGTTGTCCGGTGATGAAGGTCTTGTTCGGGACGATGATGTCCTTGCGGTCGAAATCGGTGATGGTGGTGGCGCGGATGCGAATCCGGCTGACCGTGCCGGACAGGTTGCCGATGGTCACCACGTCGCCGATCCGCACCGGGCGCTCGAACAGGATGATCAGGCCCGAGATGAAGTTGGCGAAGATTTCCTGCATGCCGAAGCCGAGCCCGACCGACAGCGCCGCAACCAGCCATTGCAGTTTGTCCCAGCTGACCCCGAGCGTCGACAACGTGGAAACGATGCCGACGCTGGCAAGCGCGTAGGACAGCAGTGTGGTGGTGGCATAGGCGCTGCCTTGCGCCAGGCGCATCTTGGACAGCACCAGCACTTCCAGCAGGCCGGGCAGATTGCGCGCCAGTGCGATGGTAATGGCGATGATCAGCAGCGCGCCGAGCAGGTTGTTGAGCGTGATGGCGTTGCTGGTCGCGGTGTCCCCGGCGCCGCTGACGAACTCGTACAGCACCACGTTATCGAGATAAGACACGACGCTGATCAAGTCGGACCAGACCCAATACAGCACCGCGAAAAACAGGCCGAACATGGCCAGGCGAGTCAGTCGCAACGACTGCTGGTTGACCTGTTCGATGTCCATTCCGGGCTCGCCAGCGGCTTCGCTGGTGTCGGTGCCGTCGTCGATCTGTGCTTCGCGTCGGGCCAGCGCGCGCTGATAGGCCAGGCGTCGGGCGGCGACGGTCAGGCCCCGGACCAGCGTCGCCTCGATGACGATCCAGGCGAGCATCAGGTACAGGGTATCGATCAGTCGGCCGGTCAGCTTCAGCGCCGTGTAGTAGTAACCGAGCCCTACCACCACGATCAGTGCCAGCGGCAGGATGCTGAACAGCAGGCCGATGAAGCGCCTCACCGGCGGTGCGTTCTGGCTGGAAGGACCTTTGAGCAACAGGCGGGTCAGGCGCCAGCTCATCAGCGCATAGCAGGTAAGCACGACGACGATGCCGATCACGTCGTCGACCAGGCTGCCCGGCTGGTGTTCGGCGATCGCCACCACGGCGACCAATGCCATCACCACCAGGCCCAGCCGACGGATTTCGCTGCGCAGAAACGCTACCTGCGGACGGAACCAGCCGAAATGCGTCTCGGCGACGCGGTTGGGCGAAAGCATGCGGTAAGCGGTGTAGAACACCAGCCAGGCTTGCGCCATCTGGTAGAACGCGGCACCCAGGCTGAAGTTTTGCTCTCGGCCATCCATCTGCAGGACATACCCGCAAAGCGCCAGGAACAGCGCGCCGGGAAGCGCCAGCAGCAGGTTCAGCAGCAGTGCCAGCGGCGTGTGCAACTGACTGTCGTTGCGGAAGTGCCCGATGTCGTTGCTCAGCGAATCGAGTTTGGCGTTGATGGCGTTGCGGCGCCACAGCAGGAGCCCGATCACCAGCAGCAGCGGCACGAAGAACAGCGGACGCTCGAACAGTCCGGCGCCGAGCGCCTGGAATACCGAGGCCCAGGGCATCGCCTGCAGTTGGCGTTCGAGCAGGGTCGGCACGCTCTTGAACCAGTCCAGGTCGAGCGGCCGGTTGCTCGGAATCCAGAACATCTGCTCGTCCAGCGTTTCGCGCATGGCCTGGGCCTTGGTCTGTAGCTGGCGCTGGTTCAACTGCAGCGTGATCGACTCGCTGAGCAGGGCGTTGAGTTCGTGATTGAGTCGATCGAGCAGTTCGCTCCGGGTCCGTACCAGTTCCAGCAACGCGCTGCGCAATTCCGGCGTCACCTCGCTCGGTGGCTGGTTGGCGAGCTGTTGGTCGACATAGTCCTCGGCGTTGCCGCTGGACTCGCGGCGCTGGTTCAGCTCGAACTGGTACAAGCGGATATCGGCGATTTCGTCCGCCAGGTTCTTGTCCAGCGTCAGTTGTGGCAGCGCCTGCTGCTGCTGATACAGGACCTTGGACAGCAACAGGCTGCCTTCGAGTACGGCGATCTGTTCTTCGAGCGCCTGATCGGCCTGATTGAGCGTATCGAGCTGTTGGCGGGTCTGCAGGTTCTGCTGCGTCAGGTCGTTGAGGCGCTCGGTGGCGCGTAGCAGATAGCCCGACAGCCGGCGGTTCTCCGCGCTTTCGGCGGGCAGAAGCTTGTCCGAGCCGGCCTTCTCGGCCTTCATCGAGAACTCGGCGACGGTCTGCTCGGATTCTTCCCGGCGCTTGTCGTTGATCGCCGTCTGCAGCGCAATGGTTTCCTGTTCGGCACGGGCGATGCGCGCGGCCAGCAGGTCACGCCGCGCGACGCCGAGATCCTGCAACTGGCTATTGCCGGCCAGCTCGCTGCGGCGCAATTCGATCTGCGCGCTGAGGGCGGTTTTCTCGGCGCCAAGCATTGCACGGCGCTCGTCGTTCAACGGTTTGCCGCCTTCGCGCCCCGTCTTCAGCAGGCTGTTGATCTCGTCGATGCGCGTCTGGTGCTTGCTGATGTCCGCCTGGGCGCGCTCGGGGCGCGTCTGCGCACTGATGATCATGCTATTGGCCGCGGTCAGGGCCGTTTGCCAGGTCGACAGCTCCTCGACGCGTTCGGCCAATCGTTGTTCGAGCGCAGGGACCGATAGTTTCGCCAGTTGGGCGGCCAGCTCACGGGTGTCGCTTTCCTTGAGCTTGCTCAGCGCCTGCTGCGCGGTGGCGATTTCCTTCGAGGCGCCGGCAAGCTCGGCCTTGAGCTCCGACAGGCGCTGTTGAGCGGATTCGGCCTGCTCGGTAAATCGCTGAGCACGTTCATCGGCGCTGGGTTGTACATCCTTGGGGGTCTCCGCTTCGGCTGGCTGGCTAGCGGTGAGACCGGGCACCGCAGGGGCGGCATGAACGAAGGCGGAAAGCGGGGCGATGGCAAGCAAGGTCGCCAGCATCAGGGTGCGCAAAGAGGCCATGGGTACTATCGAAATGCAGAATGAGTGCGGAGTCTAAGGGCTGCGGGTGGCCGAGGCGAGCCCGCAGATCGGAACGCTTCGGTCGCAGCCTGCATGGGCGGCGCGACCCTCAGAAGTGCAGGCTGGGGCCAGGCGTGTTGCCCTCGGGAAACTTCAGGCCGACCTTGCGCACCTCGCCATGCTCCATTGCCGCGATGGTCCAGGTCAGGCCGTTCCACTCGATCTGATCGCCCACGACCGGCTTGCCGCCGACCCGCTCGGCCATGAACTGGCCGATCTGCTGGTCGCCGTCCACATCGCCCAGTTTCAGACCGTAGAGGGCCGCCAGGGCACTCATCTGGGCCTCGCTCTCGAGGATGAAATCACCGAAGAAACGCATGTCGCGCCCACGCTGGGGTGCCTCGCTGAAAAGTTTGCCGAGGGCCGGCAGGTCTTCCTCGTGGCCGATCACGCAGAGGATGTCGTCGACCTGCAGGCGGGTGCTGCCAGACGGGTGCAGCAGCGCCTTGCCGCGAAACAGCGCGGCGATACGCGTGCCAGCCGGCATTTTCAGTTCCCGCAGGGCAGCGCCCACGCACCATTTCTTGGCCGTAAGCCGATAGATGAACATTTCCCACTGGCTGGTGGTATGGATCTGCAGGCCCGCACGCGAGATCGGCAGCGGTGACGGTGGGACCTCGACCTTGGCCTTCTTCGCCGCCCAGGTCAGCGTCGTGCCTTGCAGAAGCAGTGAGACCAGCACGATGAAGAAGGCGACGTTGAAGAACAGCTGGGCGTTTTCCAGGCCCGCCATCAACGGGAAGACGGCGAGGATCACCGGGACTGCGCCGCGCAGGCCGATCCAGGAAATGAACAGCCGCTCGCGCAGATGAAAACTGCGAAATGGCAACAGGCCGATGAACACCGCCAGCGGTCGGGCGAACAGGATCATCCACAGCGAAAGCGCCAGCGCCGGCAAGGCGATTGGCAACAGCTCGCTGGGGGTGAGCAACAGGCCGAGCACCAGGAACATGCCGATCTGGCTGAGCCAGGCCAGGCCGTCGAACATGTGCAGGATGCCGTGACGATTACGGATGGGGCGGTTGCCCAACAGCAAGCCGCAGACGTAGACCGCGAGGATGCCGCTGCCGCCGATGGCGCCAGACAGCGCATATATCATGATGCCGCCGCTGACGGCCAAAAGCGGGTAGAGCCCATCGGCGACCGAGAGGCGGTTGATCAGGTGCAGCAGCAGCCAACCGCCGCCCAGGCCCAGCAACGTGCCGATCCCGAACTGTTGCAGCAGGCTGACGAAAAAGCTCCAACCAAACCCGCTCTGGCCGGAGGCGAGCATGTCGATCAGGGCAACGGTGAGGAACATGGCCATCGGATCGTTGCTGCCGGACTCGATTTCCAGGGTCGAGCCGACCCGCTCGTTGAGGCCGCGCCCGTTGAGCAGGTTGAACACCACCGCCGCGTCGGTCGATCCGACGATGGCGCCGATGAGCAGGCCCTGCATCAATGGCAGTTGAAACAGCCAGGCCGCCGCAAGGCCAGTCAGGCCGGAAGTGATCACGACACCGGCAGTCGCCAGCGAGAATGCCGGCCACAGGGCGACGCGGAACGTGGCGGCGCGGGTACGCATGCCACCGTCGAGCAGGATGATCGCAAGTGCCAGGTTACTGATCAGAAAGGCCAGCGAATAATCGTCGAAGACGATACCGCCGATGCCGTCGACCCCGGCGAGCATGCCAACCGCGAGAAAGATCACCAGGATCGGCACGCCGAGGCGAGTCGATAAAGAGCTCATCAGGATGCTCGCCGCAACCAACAAGGCACCGATAAAAAACAGGTGGTTGATGTTGCCGATATCCAAGCGCGCTCTCCGAGGGTTAGTGCCGCCAGCCAATATGCACGGCGCATGCCAGCGATTCTAACCTGCTGATTTGGAGAGCTGTCAAAAAAGGTCTGACGCAGAGACCGGGGCGTGCGGGCGGGGGTGCGCCCGTCGATCGCGGCTGGATGGTGGCAAGCTGCGCGACACGCCCCGGCTCGGCTGCGTGTCGTGCACGGGTGTCAGAACCAGTCGTCCTGCATGCTCAGGCAGGTGTCGTCGCGGCGCGCGAGGATGGCCAGCTCGTGATGGCAGCTCGGCACTTCCCAGGTCAGGAAATAGCGCGCCGCCTGCAGCTTCCCGCGGTAGAAGTCGGCATCAGCAGCGTTGCCGCCCGCCAACCCCTGTTCGGCGCGAATCGCCTGCTCCAGCCAGCGCCAGCCAATCACCGTGTGGCCGAAGACCTTCAGGTACAGCGCCGAATTGGCCAGGGCCAGGTTGACCTTGCCGGCCATCAGGTCGCCCAGCAGCCCTTGGGTCACCTCGGTCAGGCGTGCCAGTAACTGCTCCAGCGGCTGGCGCAGCGCATCCAGCGAGCTGAACTCGCCGGCGCGTTTGCACGTGCCCTGGACAAGACCGACCAGCTGACGCAGGCCTGCCCCGCCGTTCTGGCTCAGCTTGCGTGCCAGCAGGTCCAGCGACTGGATGCCATGCGTGCCTTCGTGGATCGGGTTCAGGCGATTGTCGCGGTAGTACTGCTCGACCGGATATTCCCGGGTGTAGCCATGGCCGCCAAGAATCTGGATCGCCAGCTCGTTGGCCTTGAGGCAGAACTCCGAGGGCCAGGATTTGACGATCGGCGTGAGCAGGTCCAATAGCTCATGGGCGTGCTTGCGGTCGTCCTCGCTCGGCGCGGTATGTTGTTCGTCCACCAGGCGCGCGGCATACAGGCCGAGGTCGAACGCGCCTTCGACGTAGGCTTTCTGGGTCAGCAGCATGCGCTTGATGTCGGTGTGCTGGATGATCGGAACCTGGGCGGACGCCGGGTTCTTGCCGTCAGGCAGACGCCCCTGGGGACGCTCGCGGGCGTAGTTCAACGAGTACAGGTAGCCGGCGTAGCCAAGCATGATCGCACCCATGCCGACACCGATTCGCGCCTCGTTCATCATCTGGAACATATACGACAAGCCTTTATGCGGCTCGCCGACCAGATAACCGACGCAGTGGCCGTTGTCGCCGAAGTTCAGCGCGGTCGACGTCGTGCCGCGCCAGCCCATCTTGTGGAACAGCCCCGCCAGCACCACGTCGTTCCGCTCACCCAGCGAGCCGTCATCGTTGACCAGGAACTTGGGCACGATGAACAGGCTGATGCCTTTTACGCCGGGCGGCGCATCCGGCAACTTGGCCAGAACCATGTGCACGATGTTTTCCGACAGCGGATGGTCGCCGCCGGAAATGAAGATCTTGTTGCCTTTCAACCGATAGGTGCCATCACCCGCCGGCTCGGCGCGGGTGCGCAGGTCGGACAGGGACGAACCGGCATGAGGCTCGGTCAGCGCCATGGTGCCGAAGAAGCGGCCTTCGAGCATTGGCTGCAGGAAGCGCTGCCTTTGCTCCTCACTGCCGAAGGTTTCGATCAGGTGCGAGGCGCCCATGGTCAGCATGGCGTACGAGGAGGTGCCGACGTTGGCGGCTTGGAAATGCGCAAAGCAGGCGCGGGCGAGCAGGTTGGGGAGCTGCATGCCGCCGTCTTCGAAGCTGCGCGAGGCGTTGTGGAAACCCGCTTCGATGAACGCATCGACCGCCGGCTTCACCTCGGGAATCAGGACCGCTTCACCGTCCCGGTAGATCGGCTCGTTCTCGTCGGCCTTGCGGTTATGCGGAGCGAAGAGGTTCTCGGCGATGCTGCGAGCGGTGTCCAGCGCGGCGGTGAAGGTTTCGCGGCTGTGGTCGGCGAAGCGCTCGCGTTCGGTCAGGGCTTCGGCGTCGAGGACTTCGTAGAGTTCGAACGCCAGGTTGCGTGGGCAGAGCAGAGTCTCGGACATGTAGGTTTCTCCGTTTCTATGCGCCAGAGTCTAAGGACGCGCCGAGACGGCTGCCTAGCACCATACATTGGAGTGATGAAACGACACAGCGGTCCCTGCCAGGGTGACCCGCGGGCTCTCAGTGACAGCGGGTGCAGAAATACTCAAGGGCCTGGGCGAGGTGTCCGTCGGCAATATCGGCATCGGTCAGGTGTTGGCCTGCGTGCGTGATATGCAGCTCGACCTGGCGCCTGGCCGCCTCCGGGCCGAGCAGCGTCACGAGGGTGCTCTTGCCCCGATCCTTGCCGGCATCCTTGCCGCTGTGTTGAGGGCTGAGCCCATCGGCGAGGTCGTCGAGCAGCTGAAAAGCCAGACCGAGTTCCGTCGCGAATCCGGTCAGATGGCGTGCGCAGGAGGTGCTCGCGCCGCTGAGCAGGGCGGCGAGCTCCACGGCCGCGGTGAACAGCGGACAGGTTTTCAGGCGGTTGGTGTGGGTAATGGCTTCCAGGGGCCGGCTCTGCCTGCCTTCGCGCAGATCATGGAACTGCCCTTGAACCAGCCCCTGAGTGCCGGTGCTGGTCGCTAGCAGGCGCACCAGGCGGTTTCGCGTTGCCGGATCGATACCCTCGGCGGACGCGGCTATGCTGAACGCCTGACTGAGCAGAGCAACCGAGCCCAATACCGCTACGTCTTCGCCGAACTGCCGGTGGATGGTCGGTCTGCCGCGCCGCAGCTCGGCGTTATCCATGCACGGCATGTCGTCCAGAATCAGCGACGCCGCGTGCAGCATTTCCAATGCACAGGCCAGGTCGAGCGCAACGTCGTGCAGGCCGTCCTGTTGCAAGTCCTTGAGCGTCAACAACAGCAACAACGGGCGAATCCGTTTGCCGGGGGCCAGGGTGCCGTCACGCATGGCGACGCCGATGGCATCCTGGGGTGGGCACCGAGGCAGCCATTGGCTCAACCGGTCGTCGACCTGCGCGCGCAGCGCACCGAGTGTCCGCTCGAAATCGAGCCGCTTATCCAGCATCACGGTGGCCATGGCGACCTCCTGTATCGGTTCAGGTGCTGTGACAATGTTGTACAGCTTGTACAAGTCTTGGCACTTTTAATGACCGCATCCGTCAACATAAAGTCATCGAACGAGGCGCCTTATGAGCAAAGATTCTTTTGCGGACCGCAAGAACGAACATTTGGATATCGTTCTTGACCCGCGCCGCGCCTGTTCCGCAGTGGACACCGGCTTCGCCGCCCTGAGATTCGAGCACTGCGCCCTGCCAGAGTTGCGTCTGGAGGACATCGATACCCGCAGTGTGTTGTTCGGGCGGGACCTGGCAGCGCCCGTGCTGATCAGTTCCATGACCGGCGGGGCTGCACGCGCGACCCAGATCAATCGACACCTGGCAGAGGCGGCCGAGGTGCTGGGCATCGCCCTGGCCGTCGGCTCGCAACGCATCGCGCTGGACACCGGCGCGGATCACGGGCTGACGCGGCAGTTGAGGCAGCTGGCGCCTTCCATCCCGCTGCTGGCGAACTTCGGCGCTGCGCAGTTGGTCGCCGGTTACGGGCTGGACGAGGCGCAGCGCGCGGTAGAGATGATCGACGCGGATGCGCTGATCATTCATCTCAATCCATTGCAGGAGGCTGTGCAGGCGGGCGGCGACCGCGACTGGCGGGGTGTTCTGAGCGCAATCGAGGCGCTGGCCGTACGGCTCCCTGTGCCGCTGGTGGCCAAGGAAGTGGGCGCTGGCATCTGTGCGTCGGTGGCGCGGCGGCTACTGGATGCCGGTGTTTCGGTGATCGACGTCGCGGGCGCCGGTGGAACCAGTTGGGCCGCGGTCGAGGCCGAGCGCGCGCCAGACCCGCGGCAACGCGCCATCGCCCAGGCGTTCGCCGGATGGGGCATCCCCAGTGCACAAGCCATCGTGCGGGTGCGTCAGGCGTGCCCCGGCGCGCATCTGATTGCTTCGGGCGGTATCCGAGATGGCATCGACGCGGCCAAGGCGATTCGCCTCGGGGCCGACCTGGTCGGCCAGGCGGCCGGTGTGCTGGACGCGGCGTTAATCGGACCCCAGGCGGTGATCGAGCATTTCCAGATCATGATCGAGCAGCTGAGAGTCGCTTGTTTCTGCACCGGCTCGGCGGACCTCGCGTCACTTGCGCGGGCGCCGCTGTTACCCGTCTTTGATCCGTCCAGCCTATGACGGGAACCGCCGGCAGGCCGCCCGCAGCCGGCAAGGGGAATCACGATGGCTCACTTTGCGGTGATCGCACCGCCCTTTCTCAGCCACCTGCGCGCCATGGAGGCCATCGCTGGCGCGCTATTGGCCCTCGGGCATCGGGTCACCCTCGTGCAGCAGGCGGACGTCGCCGCGCTGCTGCGTCAACCGCAGCTGGGTTTCGCCCGGGTTGGGGCCGTTTCGCATCCGCCCGGCGCGCTCAAGGCCGTGATCGATCGGGCAGCGAGGCCGGGCGGCCCCTGGGGCATCCGCCGGGTTATCGCCGATATGGCCGCTGCGACCGACATGTACTGTCGAGACGCGCCGGCCGTGCTGCGTGCGATCGGCGCCGATGCCGTCATCGCTGATCAAATGGAGCCAGCCGGAGGGCTGGTGGCCGAGTGTCTCGGGCTGCCCTTCGTGTCGGTGGCGTGCGCGCTGCCGGTCAACCGTGAAGCGCGCGTTCCGCTGCCGGTAATGCCGTGGCGCTATCGCGATGAGCCCTGGGGCGAACAGTTGAATCTGCACAGCAGTGGCGTCTATGACTGGGCAATGCGCGCCCATGCCCAGGTCATTTCGCGTCATGCGGCCGCGTTTGGTCTGTCGCCGCGTCAGCGCCTCGATGAATGCCTGTCGCCCTTGCTGCAGCTGAGCCAGGCCACCCCCGGCTTCGATTTTCCGCGCGTCGCGCTACCCAGGCACTTCCATGCCGTCGGCCCGCTACGAGACACGTCATCCGAGGAACCGGCGCTCGCGCTTCCAATCGCAACCGGCGAGCCCTTCGTATTCGCTTCGCTGGGCACGCTGCAGGGCGACCGTGTCGGGTTGTTCGAGCGGATCGCCAAGGCCTGTCGCGACCTCGGGGTGGCCGTGCTGATTGCCCATTGCGGTCGCCTCGATGCGCGACAGCAAGCGCGATTGCAGAGGGCGGGCAGCCGCTGGGTCACCGATTTCGCCCCGCAGCGCGCAGTACTGGCACGGGCTGATGCCGTTATCACCCATGCCGGGCTTAACACTGTGCTCGATGCGCTGGAGGCCGGCGTGCCGAGCCTGGCGCTGCCGATCGCCTTCGACCAGCCTGGTGTCGCCGCGCGTGTGGTTCATGCCGGGGTGGGGTTGAAACTCGATCCACGCTTGGCCAGTCGTGCACGCATCGCGCAGGCGCTTCGCCGTCTGCTGCACGAGCCTGGATTCGCCCAACGAGCAAAGGCCCTGGGCGCGGAGGTCCGCGACGCTGGGGGTGCGGCGCGCGCCGCGCGGCTGATCGAACAGGTGCTCGGCATCGAATCGCCGGTCGCGAAAGGGGCAGAGCATGGCTGATGCAGACCTGATCCTCGTGGGAGGTGGCTTGGCCAACGGGCTGCTTGCGCTACGGCTGCGCCAGCGGCGGCCCGACCTGCGCATCCTGCTGCTGGAGCAGGGCGACACGCTGGGTGGCAACCACACCTGGTCGTTCCACGAAACCGACCTGAGGCCTGCGCAGCGGGCTTGGCTGACGCCGCTGGTGGGTCAGTGCTGGCCGGCCTACGAGGTCATCTTTCCCGATTTGCGGCGGCGTCTGGGCAACGGTTACGCAAGCCTGTTTTCACACCGCTTCCACCAGTACCTGATGGCCGAACTGGGCGACAGCGTGCGCCTGGCGACGGCTGTTTCGCAAATCGAACCGCGACGGGTTCTCCTGTCCACCGGACAGGTGCTGGATGCCGGCGCGGTGATCGACGGACGTGGGGTGCGGCGAAGTGCGCGGCTGGCGCTGGGCTACCAGAAGTTCCTTGGCCAGGAGTTGCGCCTGCGCCAACCTCACGGTGTGCAAATCCCGATCATCATGGATGCCAGCGTCGCTCAGCACGACGGTTATCGGTTCGTCTACGTCTTGCCATTGAGCGCTGACCGTCTGCTGATCGAGGACACCTATTACGCCGATGGCGAGGCCGTGGCGCTCGATACCCTGCGAGCCAACATAGCGCGCTACGTCGATGCGCGTGGCTGGCAGGTCGACGAGCGATTGCGCGAGGAGCAGGGCGTGTTGCCGATCGTGTTGTCCGGTGACCTGCCGGGCTTCTGGGACGAGGCGCGAGGCGTGCCGCAGAGCGGGCTTTCGGCGGCTCTGTTCCATCCCACCACCGGCTACTCGCTGCCCGATGCGGTACGCCTGACCGATCATCTGGTTGCGCTGGATCGCTGGGATGCCGCCGGCCTGTTCGCAGCGATCCGCGCCTATTCGCTCGCGCAATGGCGGCGCCGCGGATTCTTCCGGCTGCTCAATCGGATGTTGTTCATGGCCGGGCCGGCGGACCGCCGCTGGGCTGTGATGCAGCGTTTCTATGGCCTGCGCGAACCGCTTATCCAGCGTTTCTACGCGGCTGACCTGACGGCCTGGGACCGCTTGCGCATCGTCTCGGGCAAACCTCCCGTGCCGGTGGCCGAAGCGCTTCGAGCGCTCGCCGCCGTCAACTTGCACCAAAAGGACCATCAATGAACGCGGCAACGGGCGGTGTAGCGAAACGAGCCGTGGTGATTGGCGCCGGTTTCGGCGGGCTGGCGCTGGCGATTCGGCTGCAGCGCAGCGGCGTGCAAACCACACTGCTGGAAAAACGCGACAAGCCGGGCGGTCGCGCCTATGTCTATCACGAGCAGGGTTTCACATTCGATGCCGGGCCAACCGTGATCACCGATCCGCCGGCATTGGAGGAGCTGTTCGCCGGGGCCGGCAAGCGTATGGCCGATTACGTCGAATTGCTGCCGGTCAGCCCGTTCTACCGATTGTGCTGGGAGGACGGTTACTGCTTCGATTACGTCAACGACCAGTCGGCCCTGGACCGACAGATTCACGCGCTCAATCCAAGGGATGTCGCCGGCTATCAACGCTTTCTCGCTTACTCGCGCGCCGTCTACGAAGAAGGCTACGTCAAGCTCGGCACCGTGCCGTTTCTGTCGTTGCGCAGCATGGTCGCGGTCGCCCCGCAACTGGCGAAGCTTCAGGCCTGGCGCGACGTGTATAGCGTGGTGGCGCGGTTCGTCGAGAACGACCGGCTTCGGCAGGCGCTGTCCTTTCACTCGTTGCTGGTGGGTGGCAACCCATTCGAAACCTCGTCGATCTATGCGCTGATCCACGCACTGGAGCGCCAGGGCGGCGTCTGGTTTCCACGCGGTGGTACCGGTGCGCTGGTAGGCGGCATGGTCCGGCTGTTCGAGGATCTGGGCGGCAGGCTGGAGCTGAACGCCGAAGTGGCACGTATCGATCTGTCGCAAGGGCGAGCCTGTGCGGTGGTCTCGCGCGACGGTCGCCGTTTCGATGCCGACGCGGTGGCGTCCAACGCCGATGTGGTCAACACCTACAAACAATTGCTGGGCCACGAGCCGCGCGGCCGCGACGAGGCGAAACGGCTGTCCGGCAAGCGCTTTTCCATGTCGCTGTTCGTCATTCACTTCGGCCTCAAGCGTCGTCACCGGCATCTGCAACATCACACCGTGTGTTTTGGTCCGCGCTACCGCGAACTGATTGACGAGATCTTCAAGCGCGAAACCCTGGCCGATGATTTTTCACTCTACCTGCACGCGCCCTGCGTGACCGACCCGTCGCTGGCCCCGGACGGTTGCGCCAGCCACTACGTGCTGGCGCCGGTGCCGCATCTGGGCACGGCAGACATCGACTGGGCGGAGGAAGGACCGAAGTACCGTGACCGCATCTTCGAATATCTCGAACGCCACTATATTCCGGGGTTGCGCCAGGATCTGGTGACCCATCGGATCTTCACCCCGCATGACTTCCGAGATGAGCTCGGTGCCCATCTCGGTTCCGCGTTCTCCCTGGAGCCGATCCTCACCCAGAGTGCCTGGTTCCGTCCGCACAACCGGGATGATGTGATCCCCAACCTCTACATCGTCGGCGCTGGCACGCATCCGGGCGCGGGCGTTCCCGGCGTGGTGGGCTCGGCCAAGGCCACGGCGGGGTTGATGCTGGAGGATTTTGCCCGATGAATGAGCAGGTTATCGATCATTCGACGCAGGCGATCAACGCAGGCTCCAAGAGCTTTGCCGCGGCGGCGAGACTGTTCGACGAGCGCACCCGCCAGAGCGCGGTGATGCTTTATGCCTGGTGCCGTCACTGCGACGACGTCATCGACGGCCAGGTGCTCGGTCAAGGGCAGGTCCAGGGCGACCGCACTGCCGGCGCGGCGCGCCTGGCCGAACTGGTCGAACTCACCGAACGCGCCTACGCAGGAGAGCCGATGAGCGATCCGGCATTCGCTGCGTTCCAACAAGTCATCGAGCGCCATCGGATTCCCCGGCAGTACCCGCTTGAGCACTTGGCCGGCTTTGGCATGGATGTACAGCGCTACGCGTACCGGACCGTCGACGATACGCTGCTGTACGGCTACCGCGTCGCCGGTGTAGTGGGGCTGATGATGGCGCGTGTGATGGGGGCCGAAGCGGACACGACGCTGGACCGGGCCTGCGACCTGGGCCTGGCCTTCCAGCTGAGCAATATCGCGCGCGACATCATCGAGGATGCCGAGATCGGTCGGGTCTACCTGCCCGCCGACTGGCTGGCCGACGCCGGGGTTCCCGAAGATGAAGTCAGCCTGCCCCGGCACCGTGCCGCGTTGGCGCCGCTCGCGGCGCGGTTGGTCGATCTGGCTGAGCCTTACTACCAGTCCGCGTCACAGGGTTTGCGCGATCTGCCCCTGCGCTCGGCATGGGCGATCGCAACGGCCCATGGCATCTACCGGCAGATCGGGATCGAGGTGAAAGCCCGCGGCGCGGCGGCCTGGGATACACGCGTGTCGACCAGCCGCGCGCAGAAGCTGCAATTCCTGCTGGGCGGGAGCATGCTGGCGCTCGCCTCGCGGCGAATGCGCATCACGCCCCGTCCCGATTCGCTCTGGGCGCGTCCGCGCTAGCGGCCTTGCGCAGCGGGCCATCGTGCAGCTCGCGCAGTTGCTGCTTGAGCACCGCCAGTGGCGGCGCATAGAGGAAGCCGAATGACACGCAGCGGTCCTTGCCTTCGACCGCGTGGTGCAGCCGATGGGCCTGATAAAGACGCTTGAGATAGCCGTTGCGCGGTACATAGCGCAACGGCCAGCGATGATGGACCAGCCCATCATGGGCGACGAAATACAGCAGGCCGTAGGCCGTCATTCCCGCGCCGATCCATTCCAGTGGGCCATACCCGGCGGTGCCCAGGGCGATCAGCACGATCGCAACGCCGGCGAAGACCACCGCGTACAGATCGTTGGTCTCGAACCAGCCGGCGCGTGGCTCGTGATGAGACTTGTGCCAGCCCCAGCCCCAACCGTGCATCACATACTTGTGCGCCCACCATGCGAACAGCTCCATACCGGCCAGGGTGGCGAGAAATACCAATGTAGGCGTCAGCACGGCGATCTCCGATCCGTTCGTTCGGCAGGTCGCACCAGTCTACGCGCTGCATCGCCCCGGTCGCACCCGGCCCCGACGCCTGGCGTTGCCCCGGCGGCCGCTCAACCGTGCCAGCCAGCCGCGAGTGTCCGGGTCAAGCGTTCGGCTGGGACCGCCTGACAGCCGCTGACGTTCTGTCCGGCCCAGAGCGGTGAGAAGTCGTCGACCCCATGCGGCTCCGCCTGGGCGCGCAGGCTGGCGATCGTGTTGCCTGCCAGCGGGAACGACGGTACCGCAGCGGGGCGAGGGCCGAGTTCGCGAACCAGGCGGTTGGCGATGCCGCGGGCGGGGCGCCCGGAAAACAGCGTGGTCAACACCGTATGTTGCGCGTCCGGACGTTGCAGTGCCTGACGATGCAGCGCACTGGCGCGGCTTTCGTCGCACAGCAGATAGGCCGTGCCGACCTGTACGCCGGCGGCACCAAGCGTCTGCGCGGCGGAAACTCCACGAGCATCGGCGATTGCCCCGGCGGCGATGACCGGTATCTCCAGCGCGGCGACCAATTGCGGCAACAGGGCGAGAATGCCGACCTGCCCGTCGAGGTCAGCGTCGAGGAACATGCCGCGATGGCCGCCGGCTTCAAGGCCCTGGGCGATCACGGCGTCCACGCCCCGCGCCTGGAGCCAGCGACCTTCTTCGACTGTCGTGGCGCTGGATAGAATCCTGGCGCCGGTGGCTCGCACGCGCTGCAGCAACTGCGGAGCGGGCAAGCCGAAATGAAAGCTGACGACAGGCGGTCGGTGGCGCTCGATTACCTCGGCCATCTCCGTGTCGAAGGGCTTGCGCGTGACGCCGCCGGGGATGCTCGCCGGGTCGATCCGGTGTTCTTCCAGAAAGGGTGCGAGCAGCGCCAGCCAGGCTTGCTCGCGTTCCGGATCGGGCGCGGGCGGCTGGTGGCAGAAGAAGTTGACGTTGTAGGGCTGGTCGGTCAGTGCCGTCATGGCGCTGAGCTCGGCGTCCAGCGATTCGGCGGTGAGCATGCCCGCCGGAATCGAACCCAGGCCGCCGGCCATGGAGACCGCCGCGGCGAGCTGGTGATTCTGGGTGCCCGCCATCGGCGCCTGGATAATTGGCAGTCGAATGCCGAAGAGATCTCGAATGTCCATCGTGGGTTCCTGTCACGTGCCTCGCAAGGGTGCCACTTTAGCAGTGGCGTTCGCGAACTTCGTCCGATTCTGCCGGGGGCTGCGCCTTGCCTCTCTGAATCGGTTGGCTGCGCAGTTAGACTGTGCGCTCTTCAGGAGTGCTCGATGAATTACCGCCACGCTTTTCACGCCGGCAACCACGCCGACGTGTTCAAACACCTCGTCCTGTCCCGGCTGTTCGCCTTGCTCGCGCGCAAGGAGGCGCCGTTCGCCTACCTCGACAGCCATGCCGGTGTCGGGCTGTACGACCTCGCCGGCGACCAGGCCAGTCGCACTGGCGAATGGCTGCAAGGCATCGCCCGATTGTGGCAAGCCAGCGATGCTCCGCCGTCGACCGAGGATTATCTGAATGCGATTCGCGCGCTCAATCCGGACGGCGCGCTGCGCTATTACCCAGGCTCGCCGGAGCTGGCCCGACAGCTGAGTCGCCCGCAGGACCGCCTGCAACTCAATGAAAAACACCCCGAGGACGGTCGCCTGCTGAAGGACAACATGGCCGGAGATCGCCGCGTCGCGGTGCATCTGGGGGAGGGCTGGCACGTGCCCCGAGCCCTGATGCCAACGCCGGAAAAACGCGTGGTACTGCTGGTCGATCCACCCTTCGAACAGGCCGATGAGCTGACGCGTTGCGTGCAGGCCTTGACCGAAGCGCTGGGCCGCATGCGCCAGACGGTCGGGGTGATCTGGTACCCGATCAAGGATGAGCGCCAGCTCAAGCGGTTCTATCAGCAACTGTCGCGCAGCGGTGCGCCAAAGCTGCTGCGCGCCGAACTCTACGTCCATCCGACTGACGAAGCGCTGCGCCTGAACGGCTCGGGACTGGCGATCAGCAATCCGCCGTGGGGGCTGGAAGACGAGTTGCGCGAGCTGTTGCCATGGCTGGCGCGGCTGCTCGGCCAGAGCGAAGGCGGCTGGCGGCTGGACTGGTTGGTCGAGGAGAAACAGCCGTGAGCCGGACGCTGGAGAGCTGACGTGGTCGTGGGCGCCGCCCGCCCCGCGTTGCTTTGATCCCGCGCCTAGAACAGCTTCAACGGTTCTTCCTGCAAGGCGGACATCTGCTCGCGCAAGGTCAGGATCTGGTCGCCCCAATAGCGCTCGGTGCCGAACCAGGGAAAGCTCATCGGAAAAGCCGGATCGTCCCAGCGCCGCGCCAGCCAGGCGCTGTAATGCATCAGGCGCAGGGCGCGCAGGGCCTCGATCAGGGGAAGTTCGCGCGCGGCGAAATCATGGAATTCGTTGTAACCGTCGACCAGCTCCGACAACTGCCCGAGCCGCTCATGGCGCTCGCCGGCGAGCATCATCCAGATGTCCTGCACCGACGGCCCCATGCGGCAATCGTCGAGATCCACCAGATAAAAGGCATCGTCACGGGCGAGGATGTTGCCCGGGTGGCAGTCGCCGTGCAGGCGAATCGGCTGGAACTGCGTACGGGCGAATACATCGTCGACGCGCTTGAGCAGGTCGCGAGCGACCGACTCGTAGGCCGGCAGCAGGCTTTTCGGAATGAAATCGCCGTCGAGCAAGGTATCCAGTGAGTCATGGCCGAAGTGCTGGGCGGTCAGCGTTTCGCGGTGCTCGAACGGGCGGCTGGCGCTGACCGCATGCATGCGGCCGAGCAACTGGCCAAGGCGGTAGAGCTGGTCCAGGTTGCCCGGCTCCGGCGCGCGGCCGCCGCGCCGCGGGAACAACGCGAAGCGAAAACCGGCATGCTCGAACAGCGTCTTGCCGCCCTGCTCAATCGGTGCGACCACGGGGATTTCACGCTCGGCCAGCTCAGCCGAGAACTGGTGCTCCTCGTGAATCGCCGCATCGCTCCAGCGACCCGGTCGGTAGAACTTGGCCACCAGCGGCGTGCTGTCTTCGATGCCGACCTGATAAACCCGGTTTTCGTAGCTGTTCAGTGCCAATACCCGGGCATCACTGACGAAGCCGGCGCTCTCCACCGCATCGAGCACAAGATCGGGCGTGAGTGTGTCGAAGGGGTGGCTCATGGTCGGCTCCGTAAATGGGTCGGCCAGTGTATTGCACTGGCGCGTTTACACAACCGCGGCACTGGCCGCCTGATCGCCCGGCTTCGGCGTGCGTGCCAGGCAGTAGATATCGACCCGCTCTGCGCCCGAGCGTTTCAACAGCCGAGCCAGCGCTTGGGCGGTAGCGCCGGTGGTGAGCACGTCGTCGATGAGCGCCACATGACGACCGTCGAGCGGCGACGTCTCAGTCAAGGCAAACGCCTGGCGCAGGTTGCGGCGTCTGTTCAGCGCATCGAGCTGCTGTTGCGACGGGGTGTCCTGAACGCGTTGCAGCAGGTCGCTGCGCACTGCAATGCCCAGCGCCGCGCTCAACCAGTCGGCGAGCATCTGCGCCTGGTTGAAGCCACGCTGGCGAAGCCGTCTGCGTGCCAGGGGCACCGGCAGCAGGAGGTCCGGTCGTGGCAGGCCTTCATCGAAGCGGTGCAGTACGAAGCGCGCCAGATGCTCGGCCAGCAGACGGCCGAATGGCCAGCGCGACTGATGCTTGAAACGGGTGATCAGGCTGTCGACCGGAAAGGCGAAGCGCCAGGGCGCCGCGACATGGTCGAAGGCGGGGGGATGCTTGAGGCATTGTCCGCAGATCAGGCCGTGCGCACCCAGCGGTAGCGCGCAGATCGAGCATTGACCATCGAGCCAGGGCAGTTCGGCTTCACAGGGACCGCAGAGCGATTCGCCGATGTCGCAGCGCTCATCGCAGAGCTGGCAGGTTTGTTCGTATTTTAACCAGTTGTAAACCATGAGTCCTTTCCTGGTTGACAGCGCCTTTGGCTTGGCTAACCATTTCGCATCCGTGCCAAGAACCGATTACAAGGAATGCCCCATGAGCGCCACCGCCACGCGTCACAACTGGAGCCTCGCCGAGGTCAGGGCGCTCTTCGAACAACCGTTCAACGACCTGCTGTTCCAGGCGCAGACCGTGCATCGACAGCACTTCGATGCCAACCGGGTTCAGGTGTCCACGCTGCTGTCGATCAAGACGGGTGCCTGTCCCGAGGACTGCAAGTATTGCCCGCAGTCCGGCCACTACAATACCGGCCTGGACAAGGAAAAGCTGATGGAGGTGCAGAAAGTGCTGGAAGCGGCGGCCGAAGCCAAGGCCATCGGTTCGACCCGCTTCTGCATGGGCGCCGCCTGGAAACATCCCTCTGCGAAAGACATGCCTTACGTGCTGAAGATGGTCGAAGGCGTGAAGGCGCTGGGTCTGGAGACCTGCATGACGCTCGGCAAGCTCGATCAGGAGCAGACCCGCGCGTTGGCGGCCGCCGGCCTCGACTACTACAACCACAACCTGGATACCTCGCCGGAGTTCTACGGCAACATCATCACCACCCGTACCTACGCCGATCGCCTGGAAACGCTGAGTCACGTACGTGAATCGGGCATGAAGATCTGCTCGGGCGGCATCCTCGGCATGGGCGAGTCGCTGGACGACCGCGCCGGGCTGTTGATCCAGTTGGCCAACCTGCCTGAGCACCCGGAGTCTGTGCCGATCAACATGCTGGTGAAGGTGAAGGGCACGCCGCTGGCCGAAGAACAGGATGTCGACCCGTTCGACTTCATCCGCATGCTGGCCGTGGCGCGAATCATGATGCCGAAATCGCACGTACGCCTGTCCGCCGGCCGCGAGCAGATGAACGAGCAGATGCAGGCGCTGGCATTCCTCGCCGGGGCCAACTCGATTTTCTACGGTGAGAAGCTGCTGACCACTGCCAACCCGCAGGCCGACAAGGACATGCTGCTGTTCAAGCGCCTGGGCATCCAGCCCGAAGCGCGTGAGGAGCACGGCGACGACGTGCATCAGGCCGCCATCGAACAGGCGCTGGTCGAACAGCGTGACAGCGCGCTGTTTTACAACGCAGTCGTGTGAACACCAGGCTGGAAGCCTGACGCCGAACGCCTGAAGCGATCCGGCGCAGCTCCCAGCTCAGGCTTCCAGCTTCGAGCTTATCCATGCCCTTCGATCTGCACTCCCGCCTCGCCGAGCGCCGCTGCGCGCATCTTTACCGTCAACGCCCGTTGCTGGAAACGCCGCAGCAACCCGAGGTGATTGTCGACGGTCAGCCGCTGCTGGGCTTCTGCTCCAACGATTACCTGGGCCTTGCTGGCCATCGCGAGGTGATTCGCGCGATGCAGCAAGGCGCCGACCGTTGGGGCGTGGGCGGCGGTGCCTCGCATCTGGTGATGGGGCACAGCACACCGCACCATGAACTCGAGGAGGCCTTGGCCGAGTTCACCGGGCGCCCTCGCGCCTTGCTGTTTTCAACCGGCTACATGGCCAATCTTGCAGCGGTGACGGCCTTGGTCGGCGCAGGCGATACGGTGCTCGAAGACCGCATCAATCACGCTTCGCTTCTCGATGCCGGGCTGCTCAGCGGCGCACGTTTCTCGCGCTATCTGCACAATGATGCGGCCAGCCTGGCCAAGCGTCTTGCAAAGGCTGTCGGCAATACGCTGGTGGTGACCGATGGGGTGTTCAGCATGGACGGCGATCTGGCCGATCTGCCGGCCCTGTGCGCCACCGCGAAGGCCAGCAATGCCTGGGTCATGGTGGACGACGCGCACGGTTTCGGTCCGCTGGGCGCGAACGGCGGCGGGATTGTCGAGCATTTCGGACTGGGCATCGATGATGTGCAAGTGCTGGTCGGTACGCTGGGCAAGGCGTTCGGCACCGCTGGCGCCTTCGTCGCGGGTAGCGAGGCGCTGATCGAGACGCTGATCCAGTTCGCCCGTCCTTATATCTATACGACCAGCCAACCACCGGCTGTCGCCTGCGCAACATTGAAAAGTCTCGAGTTGCTGCGCCGTGAAACGTGGCGCCGCGACCACCTGAATCGCCTGGTGGCGCGCTTTCGCCAGGGCGCGGCCGATATCGGTCTGGCCTTGATGGACAGCCCGACGCCGATCCAGCCGATTCTGGTCGGCAGCAGCGAACGTGCACTGGAACTCTCGGCCGCCCTGCGCGAACGCGGCATTCTGGTGGGGGCGATACGCCCGCCCACCGTGCCGGTTGGCAGTGCCAGACTGCGTGTCACGTTCAGCGCGTCGCACACCGAGGCGCAGGTGGAACGACTGCTGGATATCCTGGCCGAATGCTGGAATCGATTGGCCGAGGAGCCTGAAGCCGATGCGTGAACAGCTGATTTTGTTGCCCGGATGGGCCTTCGGCCCAGCGGCCTTGCAGCCATTGTGCGCGGCATTGACCGAGTTGGCGCCTGACCTTGAGGTTGTGATCGAACCCCTGCCCGAGCTGGATGATCCGCACGCCTGGCTCGACGAGCTGGACCGGCGGCTGCCTCGCGAAAGCTGGCTGGCCGGCTGGTCGCTGGGCGGTATGCTGGCCTCGCAACTGGCCGCGCGCCGTGTCGGTAGTTGTCGCGGACTGATGACCATCGCAAGCAATCCCTGCTTCCGCGCTCGGCCACAGTGGCCGGAGGCGATGGGCGCGGAAATTTTCGATGCCTTTCACGAAGCCTTCCGGCTCGATCCCGAGGAAACCCTTAAACGCTTCCGTTTGCTGTGCAGCCGGGGAGGGTACGACCCCCGGACGCTGGCGCGGCAGCTACAGGTCAGCCAGTCCCGATCGTCGGCACCGGCCCTCGATGCCGGCCTGCGATTACTGGCGGAGCTGGATGGGCGCGAGGCGTTGCACGGCTATTTCGGTCCTCAGCTGCATCTGTTTGCGGGTAACGATGCGTTGGTGCCGCCGGCCGCCTGCGATGCGCTACGGCGCTGGATGCCGGGTATCGAAGCCAGGCTGATAGCCGGTGCGAGCCATGCCGTCGCGCTGGAGCGGGCCGATGATGTCGCGGCGGCGATGGCGAACTTCGTGAAGGGTGCTTCGGTATGAGCGATTCGGCAGCGGTGGGTGCGCCGGGCGCTCCGTCGGGGCTTCCGGATAAGCGTCGTGTGGCCGCCTCGTTTTCCCGCGCGGCGGCCAGCTACGACGCGGTCGCCGACCTTCAGCGAACCGTTGGCAACGCACTGGCCGATCGCCTGCCAGAAGACCTCCAGCCCAAGAGTTGGCTCGATCTGGGCTGCGGTACCGGTTATTTTTCCCGGGCCCTGGCGGGCCGTTTCCCCAGCGCCGAGGGCATGGCGATGGATATCGCCGAGGGCATGCTGTGGCACGCTCGACCGCAAGGAGGGGCTAGCGCCTACGTGGTGGGCGACGCCGAGTGCCTGCCGCTGCGGGACGCATCGGTCGGACTGATCTTTTCCAGCCTGGCGCTGCAATGGTGCGAAGAGTTTTCCGCGGTGCTGGATGAGGCGAACAGGGTGTTGCTTCCGGGAGGGGTATTCGCGTTCAGCAGCCTGTGCAGCGGGACCCTGCAGGAGTTGCGCGACAGCTGGCAGGCGGTGGATGGCTTCGCCCACGTCAATCGTTTCCGCAGTGAGCAAGCGTACCGAGCGCTTTGCGCAGCCAGCGGTTTGAGCGTCGTGAGCCTCGATGTGCAGCCGCAGGTGTTGCATTTCGCCGAGCTGCGCCAGCTGACCGCTGAGCTCAAGGCGCTTGGGGCGCATAACCTGAACCCGGGCCGGCCCGGCGGGCTTACCGGGCGAGCGCGAATTCGTGCGCTGATCGAGGCTTACGAGCGATTTCGCACCCCTGACGGGCTGCCGGCGACTTATCAGGTGATCTACGGCGTGCTGCGCAAGGATGATCGATGACAGCGTTTTTCGTGACGGGCACCGATACCGAGGTCGGCAAAACCACCATCGCGGCCGGACTGCTGCATGTCGCGCGCCTTGCGGGGCTCAGTACCGCGGCGGCGAAGCCGGTGGCGTCGGGCTGCGAGATGACCGTCGACGGGCTGCGTAACAGCGATGCGCTGGCGTTGCACGGCGAGTGCACCCTGCCGATGCGTTACGAAGAGGTCAATCCGTTCGCCTTCGAGCCGGCCATCGCGCCGCACCTGGCTGCACGGGAGGCTGGCGTCGATCTGACCGTGGCGCGGCTGGTCGATCCGGTCCGGCGGATGCTGGCGCTGCAAGCGGACTTTTCTCTGGTGGAAGGCGCCGGTGGCTGGCGCGTCCCCCTTGGAGGGCGCGAAACGCTCTCCGACCTGGCCGTGCAGCTCGGGTTGCCGGTGATTCTGGTGGTCGGGGTGCGCCTCGGTTGCATCAATCATGCGTTGCTCAGCGCCGAAGCCATCGAGCGCGACGGGCTGCAATTGGCGGGCTGGGTCGCCAATATCGTCGATCCCTCTACGTCGCGGCTGGAAGAAAATCTTGCCACGCTGGCCGAACGCCTGGCGGCGCCTTGCCTTGGTCGTGTTCCGCGCCTGTCGGCAGCAAGCCCCCGCGATGTGTCGCCTTATCTGGATCTAGGGGCGCTCATTCCCGCTTGATAGCGTTGTCGGTCCGCTTATCACCATCCGGAACTGGCGGCTGCGCTTCGGCTCTGCTTCAATGATGGCTAACTGATCGCAGGAAACGCGCAACATGCAGATCACTAGCAACCTCCTCTCTGCCGGAGTGGGCGTTTATCAGGCCGGACAGCAACGTGTCGATAACGCCGGCGCTGCGCTCGCCGCGGGCGCTCTGCCGGTTGCCGAAAATTCCCAGACAGTCGCCGATACGGTCGAGCTGACCGAGCAACTGATCCAGATGAAGATTGGCGAGCACACCGCCAAGGCGGGCGCGCGGTTGCTGCAGACCGCCGACGAAGTGCTCGGCACGCTGATCAACACCAAAGCCTGATACCCGCCGGCCATCCCGGCCGGCGATCGCTGCCTCGCAGCGTTCTTGTCCTGTCTGCTCATTCACGAGGGTGCCGACGAACGGCGTCCGGGTCCCTGCTTGACATCGCGCAGGCCTAAACGTATGTTTCAAACGCCTGTTTGACCTGCCTCCATGGCGGTCACAACCGAATCCAGGAGTGGCCGGTCGGTCACCTGAACCAAAGAACCCACCGCTGAGGTTTACGCTATGCCTGACTACAAGGCCCCCTTGCGCGATATTCGCTTTGTACGTGACGAATTGCTCGGCTACGAAGCGCACTATCAGAGCCTTCCGGGTTGTGAAGACGCCACCCCGGACATGGTCAATGCCATCCTCGACGAAGGCGCCAAGTTCTGCGAGCAGGTCATCGCCCCGCTGAACCGCGTCGGTGATATCGAAGGCTGCACCTGGAGCGAATCCGGGGTGAAGACACCGACTGGCTTCAAGGAGGCCTATCAGCAGTACGTCGAAGGGGGTTGGCCGAGCCTGGCGCATGACGTCGAGCACGGCGGTCAGGGGCTGCCCGAGTCGCTGGGCATGGCGATCAGCGAAATGATCGGCGAAGCCAACTGGTCCTGGGGTATGTACCCCGGCCTGTCGCACGGCGCCATGAACACCTTGCACGCCCATGGCACGGCCGAGCAGCAGCAGACCTACCTGACCAAGCTGGTTTCCGGCGAGTGGACCGGCACCATGTGCCTGACCGAGCCGCATTGCGGCACCGACCTGGGCATGCTGCGCACCAAGGCCGAGCCACAGGCCGATGGCAGCTACAAGGTATCGGGCACCAAGATTTTCATCTCCGCCGGCGAACACGACATGGCCGACAACATCGTCCATATCGTTCTGGCCCGCCTGCCTGATGCGCCGCAAGGCACCAAAGGCATCTCGCTGTTCATCGTGCCGAAGTTCCTGCCGAACGCCGAAGGCGGTGTGGGTGAGCGCAACGGGGTGTCTTGCGGCTCGCTGGAGCACAAGATGGGCATCCACGGCAACGCCACCTGCGTGATGAACTTCGACGGCGCCACCGGCTTCTTGATCGGCCCGCCCAACAAGGGCCTGAACTGCATGTTCACCTTCATGAACACGGCGCGTCTGGGGACCGCCCTGCAGGGGTTGGCCCACGCGGAGATCGGCTTCCAGGGTGGCATCAAGTATGCGCGTGAGCGACTGCAGATGCGTTCGCTGACCGGCCCGAAAGCGCCAGAAAAGGCGGCTGATCCGATCATCGTGCATCCGGACGTACGCCGCATGCTGCTGACCATGAAGGCCTTCGCCGAAGGCAATCGCGCGATGCTCTACTTTGCAGCCAAGCAGGTGGACATCACCCAGCGCAGCCAGGACGAGGAGCAGCGCAAGGCCGCCGATGCGATGCTGGCTTTCCTGACGCCCATCGCCAAGGCGTTCATGACCGAAGTCGGTTTCGAATCCGCCAACCACGGTGTGCAGATCTACGGTGGCCATGGCTTCATCGCTGAATGGGGCATGGAGCAGAACGTGCGCGACAGCCGCATTTCCTGCCTGTACGAAGGGACCACCGGAATCCAGGCACTCGACCTGCTGGGCCGCAAGGTCCTGATGACCCAGGGCGAAGCGCTAAAGGGCTTCACCAAGGTGGTACACAAGTTCTGCCAGGCCAACGAAGGCAACGAGGCAGTCAAGCAGTTCGTCGAGCCGCTGGCCAAACTGAACAAGGAGTGGGGCGATCTGACCATGAAGGTTGGCATGGCCGCGATGAAGAACCGCGAAGAAGTCGGTGCCGCTTCGGTGGATTACCTGATGTACTGCGGTTACGCCTGCCTGGCCTACTTCTGGGCCGATATGGCGCGTCTGGCCTGCGAGAAGATCGCGGCTGGCGAGGATACCGACGGGTTCTACACCGCCAAGGTGCAGACCGCGCGCTTCTACTTCCAACGTATCCTGCCGCGCACCCGCACACACGTCGAAGCCATGCTGTCCGGTGCCGACAACCTGATGGACATGGACGAAGCTCATTTCGAGCTGGCGTACTGAAGTCCAGGGTGAAACAGAACCGCTGCTCCGGCAGCGGTTTTTTTTTGATCGACTTGACGCACCCCGGACGTCCATTCGGATGATTGCCGGGTCGACTAATGGCACAATGCCTGGCCACCACGACCACCCGTCGGAGCCGTCGTGCCTCGTCTGAATGCTGCACGCTACTTCAGCCATCTGTATGCACCGCTGGCATTGCTGCTCGGCTCGCTGATCGCTGCGCGGCAGACCCACCTCAATGAGTTCTTCACGTCGCTGTTCAACGTGCTGCCGACCGTTTTACTGCTGTTAGGGGGCGCGTTCTGCATCGCTTACGGTCGAGTCCGCGAGGCCTGCCTGCTGCTGGTGGTCTATATCGTCTATTTTCTCCTGGACACCCAGGCGGACCATTACCGTATCCACGGCGTGCTGTTGCCCGAGGCGGCACTGACCTTTCACCTGTGCAGCCTGCTGTTACCGGCGCTCTTTGGGCTGTACGGACTGTGGCAGGAGCGGACCCATCTGCTGCAAGACGGGTTGGCGCGCCTTGCCGTGCTGTTTGCCGTGTCGATGTCTGCACTGGCGCTGGCGCGGCGATTCCCGGATGCGACCCTCGGCTGGCTGACCGAGGTCCGCTGGCCCACATTGCAAACCGACTGGCTGCAATTGATCCAGCTGGCCTATCCGGCTTTTCTGCTGGCGCTGACGGGCTTGCTGGTGCAGTACCTTCGGCGCCCCAGGCCGGTCCATGCGGCTCAGTTCGTCGCGCTTATCGGGCTGCTGTTGATGTTGCCGAAGGTCTTCAGCCAGCCCGGCGCGCTGAACGTCATGACCAGCCTGCTGATGTTGATGCTGGTGGTGGCGATCACCCAGGAGGCCTACCAGATGGCCTTTCGCGACGAGTTGACAGGGCTTCCCGGGCGGCGAGCGCTCAATGAGCGCCTGCAGCGACTGGGGCGGCAATACGTCATCGCCATGGCTGACGTGGATCGCTTCAAGGCATTCAACGATACCCACGGCCATGACGTTGGCGATCAGGTGCTGCGGTTGGTGGCGAGCCGGCTTCGCAAGGTGGGCGGCGGTGGGCGTGCCTATCGTTATGGCGGTGAAGAGTTTGCACTGGTATTCCCCGGACGCGATCTTCAGCAGTGCCTGCCCCATCTGGAAGCCGTCCGGCTGGCGGTCGAAGAGTACCCCTTGCAGCTGCGTGACAAGGCCAGCCGACCGAAGGCCGCCGAGCAGGGACGGCTTCGTCGCGGTGGCGGTGCCGCTGGTGCCGTTTCAGTGACCATCAGCATCGGCGTCGCTGAACGCCTGGCGACGCAGCGCAGCCCGGACGAAGTCATCAAGGCGGCGGATCAGGCACTCTACAGCGCCAAGGGCGCGGGCCGTAACTGCGTTCGGGCTCATGGGGAGAACCGCCGCGGTGCGGTGCGCACCGCAAAGCAGGCAGCCGCCGACGCCTGAGTGGTTATGACGGCGCATTCATCGCTCGCAATGTGATTGTTGGATGGCCCGATCTGCCGGTAGCGTGCGGCCGATAACAATACCGCGCCGTCTCTGGAGAACGATATGCCCGCCTACAAGGCCCCCTTGCGCGACATGCGCTTCCTGATCGATGAAGTGTTCGACTTCCATGGCAGCTATGCCGCGAATGGGGCGGACGAAGCCACCCCGGACATGGTCAGCGCCATCCTCGAGGAAGGTGCCCGGTTCTGCGAGCAGGTTCTTGCGCCGCTCAACCGCAGTGGAGACGAAGAAGGCTGTCATTTCGACAATGGCGTGGTGACGACCCCGAACGGGTTCAAGGAAGCCTTCGCGCGCTACGCCGAAGGCGGCTGGATGGGGCTGGCCTCGGACCCGACCTACGGCGGCCAGGGCCTGCCGCATTCGCTGGGGCTTGTCATCGGCGAGATGGTCGGTTCGGCCAATACGTCCTTTGGCATGTATCCGGGGCTCACCCACGGCGCGATGGCCGCGATTGCCGCCCACGGCACCGATGAACAGAAGCAGACTTACCTGAGTCGCATGACCGAAGGCCGCTGGACCGGCACCATGTGCCTGACCGAGTCGCATTGCGGTACCGACCTTGGCCTGATCAAAACCCGCGCCGTGCCGCAGGATGATGGCAGCTACGCGATCAGCGGAACCAAGATATTCATCTCCGCCGGTGAGCACGACATGAGTGAAAACATCGTGCATCTGGTGCTGGCCAAGTTGCCCGATGCGCCCGCCGGCACAAAGGGGATTTCGCTGTTCATCGTGCCGAAGTTCTTGCCGAAGGAGGGCCAGCCAGGCGCACCCAGCGAGGCGGGCGAGCGCAACGCGGTGTTCTGCGGTTCCATCGAGCACAAGATGGGGATCAAGGCGTCCGCCACCTGTGTGATCAACTTCGACGGCGCCACCGGCTATCTCATCGGCGAGCCCAACAAGGGCCTGAACTGCATGTTCACCATGATGAATCATGCTCGGCTTGGCACCGGCATGCAGGGGCTGTGCAATGGCGAGGCGAGCTTCCAGGGCGCGGTCCAGTACGCCAACGAGCGGTTGCAGATGCGCTCGCTGAGCGGAGCGAAATTCCCTGACAAGCCCGCCGACCCGATCATCGTTCACCCGGACGTGCGGCGCATGCTTCTCACCATGAAAGCCTTCAACGAAGGCAACCGCGCGCTGGCCTATTTCACCGCGCAACTGCTCGACCAGACCCACAGCCCGGATGAAAGCGAACGGCAGGACGCCGAAGCCCTCTTGGCCTTCCTCACGCCTGTCTGCAAGGCGTTCATGACCGATACAGGGCTCGAGGTGACCAACCTGGGCATGCAGGTCTTCGGCGGCCACGGCTATATCCGCGAATGGGGCATGGAGCAGTTGGTGCGTGACTGTCGCATCGCGCCGATCTACGAAGGCACCAACGGTATCCAGGCGCTCGACCTGCTCGGTCGCAAGGTGCTGGGTAGCCAGGGCAAGCTGATGCTTGGCTTTACCAAGCGAGTGCACCGGTTCTGCGAAGCCAACGTACAGCACCCGCAGTTGCAGGGACTTGTGGTGCAGCTGGCGGGCATCAACCGTGACCTGGGTGAACTGACCCAGCGAGTCGGCATGGCGGCGATGAAGAATCCGGACGAAGTCGGGGCGGCGTCGGTCGATTACCTGATGTACTGCGGCTATCTCATTCTCGGCTACTTCTGGCTGCGCATGGCCGTGGTGGCCCACAGCAAGCTGGAGGCCGCCGATGGCGATACGGCGTTCTACCAAGCGAAGCTGACCACCGCTGAGTTTTATTTCGCGCGGCTGCTGCCGCGCACGGCGGCGCACAGGTCGGCCATCGAAGCCGGAAGCGCAAGCCTGATGAAGCTACCCGCCGACCAGTTCATCTTCTAAGTCGCATTGCGCCCTACGAAGCCCGCCCCGTGCGGGCTTTTTTTGGCAGGTCCCGTGGGGCGCCGGCGACACCGCACGGGTTGTCCCGGCATCCCGAGCCTTGGCGATGAAGTGGCTTTACGAGAACCCTACAGTCACTTCAAGACGCTTCGGGCGCCGATTGGTCTTCAGTTAGACTCGCAAAACTGCTCCGGCCAACCGGCCAGGCGACACGTTTTCTGCGAGGTCCTTTTCCATGGCTGACTACAAAGCGCCGCTGCGCGATATGCGATTCGTCCTGAATGAAGTCTTCGATGCCCCGAAGCTGTGGCAGACGCTGCCAGCGCTGGCAGAAGTCGTGGATGCAGAAACCGCCGAAGCGATTCTCGAGGAGGCGGGCAAGATCACCGCCAACACCATCGCCCCGCTCAACCGTAGCGGTGACGAAGAAGGATGTCACTGGACTGACGGCGCGGTCACCACGCCGGCCGGTTATCCGCAAGCCTATCGCCTGTATGCCGAAGGCGGCTGGGTGGGTGTCGGTGGTGACCCGGCCTACGGCGGCATGGGCATGCCCAAGGCGATTTCGGCGCAGGTCGAAGAAATGATGAACTCGGCCAGTCTGGCGTTCGGCCTCTACCCGATGCTGACTTCAGGCGCCTGCCTGTCGATCTACGCTCATGCCAGCGAAGCCTTGAAACAGAAGTATCTGCCAAACATGTACGCCGGGATCTGGTCCGGCTCCATGTGCCTGACCGAGCCGCACGCCGGCACCGACCTGGGCATCATCCGCACCAAGGCCGAGCCGCAGGCGGACGGCTCCTACAAGGTCAGCGGCACGAAGATATTCATCACGGGCGGCGAGCACGACCTGACCGAGAACATCATCCATCTGGTCCTGGCCAAGCTACCCGATGCGCCGGCCGGCTCGCGTGGCATTTCCCTGTTCCTGGTACCCAAGGTGATGGTCAACGAGGATGGCAGCCTGGGTGAGCGCAACAGCCTGAGCTGCGGCTCCATCGAGCACAAGATGGGCATCCAGGCCTCGGCCACCTGCGTCATGAATTTCGATGGCGCCACTGGCTGGATGGTGGGCGAGCCGAACAAGGGCCTGGCCGCGATGTTCACCATGATGAACTATGAGCGCCTGGGCGTTGGCATCCAGGGCTTGTCGACCGGCGAGCGCTCCTACCAGAGCGCCATCGAGTATGCGCGCGAGCGCGTCCAGAGCCGTGCGCCGACCGGTCCGGTGGCTCAGGACAAGGCCGCCGACCCGATTATCGTGCACCCGGATGTGCGGCGGATGCTGTTGACCATGAAGGCACTGAACGAAGGCGGTCGTGCGTTCTCCAGCTACGTCGCATTGCAGTTGGACATTGCCAAGTTCAGCGACGATGCCGAGGCTCGACAGCGGGCCGAAGCGCAGGTGGCGTTGCTGACACCGGTAGCCAAGGCGTTTCTCACTGACATGGGGCTGGAGACCACGGTTCACGGCCAGCAAATCTTCGGTGGCCACGGCTTCATCCGTGAATGGGGCCAGGAGCAGTTGGTGCGCGACTGCCGCATCACCCAGATCTACGAGGGCACCAATGGTATCCAAGCGTTGGATCTGTTGGGGCGCAAGGTGGTAGGCAGCGGAGGCGAGCTTTACAAGGCGTTCGCCGACGAGATCCGCCGTTACTGCGCCGCCGCCGGCGCGGAGCTTGGCGAGTTCGTCGCGCCGTTGCAGGCCGCTCTGGATAACCTGGACGAGCTGACCGCCTTCATCCTGGACAGCGCGAAAAACAACCCCAACGAAATCGGCGCCGCCTCGGTGGAATACCTGCACGTGTTCGGCTACACCGCTTATGCCTATATGTGGGCACGGATGGCGGGCGCGGCGCTGGGCAAGGAAGGCCAGGACGATTTCTATGCAAGCAAGCTTGGCACGGCGCGTTTCTATTTTGCGCGGCTGCTGCCCCGTATCCACTCGCTGAGCGCATCGGTTCGGGCAGGCAGCGATTCACTGTACCTGCTCGATGCCGAGCAGTTCTGAGCGGCTTAACTGTAGAGGCACAATGAAATTAATTGGCCATGTCTGGGAACAATGCGCCACTACTCCAGTCATAAGCCTGCATCGTTTGTAGCCAAAGGCTTACACGCCGAGCCAGGGATGGGCTCCATGTAAGCAATTGCTTACAAATTGTAGTGCAAAATTGCTACTACAGGTTTTATCGGCCTAACGGTAGTCTTTTGCTCCATGGACGCTGCGTAGGGAAGCGCATAAACAAACACGGAAGCGTAGAGGAACGACGCCAGGAAGGCGCAGATCACGGATGTCAGGATTCAGTCTGCAAAGGCCCCGCTTCGGCGGGGTTTTCTTTTTGCTGCCAAGCACAGCCAGGCGCCGCTGACGTAGACGCCAGGGTGTCTCGCCGCCTCCTACGCATTAATACTCCTGCCATCCTCGGCCGGCATGCACACGCCGGTACCGCCCAGCCCGCAATAACCGCCCGGGTTCTTCGCCAGATATTGCTGATGATAGGCCTCGGCGTAGTAGAACGGCGGGGCGGTGGCGATTTCCGTGGTGATACCGCCCAGCCCGTGCCTGTCGAGTTCCGCCTGGAAGCGCAGTTCGCTGGCGCGCGCCTGCTCCAGTTGCGTGTGGTCGAGGCAGTAGATCGCCGAGCGGTACTGAGTGCCGAT
Organism: Stutzerimonas stutzeri; assembly: GCF_009789555.1. Taxonomy (NCBI): domain Bacteria; kingdom Pseudomonadati; phylum Pseudomonadota; class Gammaproteobacteria; order Pseudomonadales; family Pseudomonadaceae; genus Stutzerimonas; species Stutzerimonas stutzeri. The sequence goes on along the minus strand of NZ_CP046902.1, from coordinate 202,550 downwards.
GTCGTTGCCCTGACGCATGCCCTGGGTGGGGTTGTGCGCCTCCCAGAAAAGCCTGAGGAGTTCCCGATAGGCGATTTGCTGGGGGTCGAATACCACCAGCACGGCTTCCGTGTGCCCGGTCAGGCCCGAGCAGACCTCCTCATAGGTGGGGTTGGGCGTATGGCCTCCTGCGTAGCCCACCGCCGTGGTCCAGACTCCGGGCTGCTCCCAGAACCGGCGCTCAGCCCCCCAAAAGCAGCCCATGGCGAAAATGGCCTGTTGCAGGTGAGCCGGAAACGGGGGCTGCAACGGGTTGCCGTTGACGAAGTGGGCCGCGGGCACCGGAACTGCTGCGGCGCGTCCGGGCAGTGCTTGTTCCGCGTCGGGGAGAGCCTGTTTGTGAACAAGAATTTGCGAGCGCAGCGTCATGATGATCCTCGTGCCTGGAGTCGTGGGGCTACTGGCAGTCTAGGCTATCAAGCAGCCAATCCCAACGCGCGGTACGTGCGGGCCATGCTGACGAAAGGTTCAGAGCCAGTGGGGGTATCGGCGAAGCGAGCTGAGCAGTTGCTTGCCGGGGATGGGCTCGTCGAACAGATAGCCCTGACCGATATCGCAGCGCTGGTGGCGCAGGAAGGCCAGCTGCTCGGTGGTCTCGATGCCTTCGGCGACCACCTTCAAGTGAAGGTTACGCGCCATGGCGATCACCGCGGAGGTGATCTCGATGTCGTCCTGATTGCCTGGGATGTCCTTGATGAAGCTTCGATCGATCTTGATCACATCGATGGGGAATTTTTTCAGGTAGCTCAGCGACGAATAGCCGGTACCAAAATCATCCATGGCCAGCGTGACGCCCAGCGCCTTCAGGCCGATCAGCTGCTGACGGGTTTCTTCGGTCGCTTCGAGCAACAAACTTTCGGTCAGCTCCAGCTCAAGGCATCCTGCACTCAATCCCTCTTCGGAAAGGATGGTAGCGATCGAGCTGACCAGGTCCGGGTCTGAAAACTGCTTGGGCGACAGGTTGATCGCGATCTGCGGCGTGCCGATATCCAGCGCAGCGAGCTGCAAGCCCATTCGACAGGCCTCGCGCGCCACCCATTTGCCAATCGGGATGATCAAACCGGTCTCTTCGGCCACGCTGATGAACTGATCCGGCCGGATCATGCCTTTTTCCGGATGGTTCCAGCGCAGCAGCGCTTCCAGCCCCTGCAGCCGGCCGCTGCGCAGGCAGAGCTTGGGCTGGTAGAAGACCTCCAGCTCGTTCTGCACCAGGGCCCGGCGCAGGTTGCTTTCCACGAACAGCTTGTAGTTGGCTTCGGCGTGCAGGGCTTCGGTGAACACCTGTACCTGATTTTTCCCGTTGGCCTTGGCTTTGTGCAGGGCCTGGCCGGCGTGCTTCATGAGCGTCTCGGGGTCGTGCCCGTGCAAGGGGGCGCAGGCCAGGCCCAGAGAGGCGCTGACACTGATCAGCTGTTTGTCGACGAACAGGGGCTTGTCCAGGATGCGCAACACCTGATGGGCAAGCTGCTGGCCTTCTTCCAGATTCATGCCGTCGAGCAGCAGGGCAAACTCGTTGCTGGCGAAGCGCGCCAGCACACTGTCCCGGTTCAGGCTGTTGCGCAAACGCCGAGCCAGGCTGGTCAGCAACTTGTCGCCGGTCTGGTGCCCCAGGCTGTCGTTGACGCGTTTGAAGTTGTCGATGTCCACCAGCAGCAGGCACAGCTGCGGCACCTTGTCGATGGCGAATCGCTCCTCGATGCTGCGGATGAAGAAGGGACGGTTGCCCAGGCTGGTCAGATTATCGGTATAGGCCAGGCGCTCGATGTGTTGCTGCGCCAGTTTGCTCTGGGTGATGTCTTCATAGATGCCGATGTAGTGCGTCAGCTCGCCGTTTTCGCCGTATACCTTGGAAATCGACAGTTGGCCCCAGTAGGGCTCCAGGTTCTTGCGCCGGCTGCGAAACTCTCCCTGCCAGCTGTTGCTCTTCGCCAAGCTGGAGGTGGTGTCGAAGAGCAGCTCGCTGAGGTTTTCCAGCGTAGTCAGCTCTGTGAGCCGGCGCCCGCGTACCTCTTCGGGTGAATATTGGGTAATGGCGGTAAAGCTCGGATTGACGTAATCGACGACGCCATTCTTGTCGACCAGAATGAACGCACTGGCGCTCTGTTCCACCGCCCGCTGAAACAGGTGAAGGGTATGCGTGGCGCTGAGCCGTTGCTGGTTAGCCAGCACTTGCGCGTACTGGTCGGCCAATTCACCTGCGAAGGCTACCTCGTCGGCATGCCAGTTGCGGATGCTGCCCGAGTGCTCCAGGCAGAGCACGCCGATGACGTCGCCGCCCACCCGAATCGTCGCGTCCAGGATAGAGCTGATACCCCGCGGCTTGAAAAAACCGTCGATCAGCTCCTGGGTGCGGGAATCGTCCAGGACGTTGGGCACGTCGATGGCTCGGCCACCGTGCAATGCTTCGATATAGCGCGGGCAGGCGGATATATCCAAGGGTGCCGGGTATTCGTGGCTGTCATTGTCACGCCGGTAGGCGGCGATGGCCTCGAGCTGATCGCCGTTCAGGTGCCAGATTGCCGCGCGCGCGATGCCGTAGGCTTCGCAGGCGGCCTGGGTGATCAGTTGCGCCGCTTCGAGCTGGGGATTGGCCGAGCTGTAGCGATGCCGGGCCAGGCGCACGATCAGGCTCTGTTGCGCACGGGAGCGGATCAGGTGCTCGAGATGCACGTCGGCGGCCTGCGGGGCGTTGTCTACGGGATGTTCAGGTACTGAAGCCGGCCGTTCCGACTGCGCGGCGTCAGTCGAATGCGGCTCGACGATCAGGTAGCCGCGCAGCAGTTCGCGGCCATATTGATGGCACGATTCGCCGATCTCCAGCAGATTCAGCACACCATGGGATGAATGCAGGCAATAGCGGACCGAATAGTGGCCCTGGGCGGCCAGTTGTGCCTGAACGACGTCGTGGGTCCGCAACCGCGCGGCCGGTTCCATCAGGCTGGCGTAGGGCGAATCGATCAGCGAGCACAACTCATGTGCCGGCACGCCGAAATGGCGATCGCAGGCAGGGTCCAGATAGAGCAATGCCCAACTGGACTCGTTCAAACGCTCGAAACGCAGCATCCCGAGCCTCGAAGGCACTGGCAACTGCGTCACAACCTCGGTCGCCAAACGGCTGGCGGCATCGGTATGTATTTTCATCGAGCGGTTTGCTTCCAGTATGCTGCGGGGAGTCGTCTCGCTAGCCGCAGATTACGGCGTTTTGATCGGCGATACGATGGCTAAATAATATTAAGTTACGGCAAGGGTGCATCATGCGACAGGGACTGACAAGCCTGCTTTCGAAGTTACTGTTGATCTCGCTTTTCCTGGGGGCCAGCGTACCGCTGCAGGCCGCTGAAACCGGGACATTGGGCTCTGATGAACCGGCTCGATATCTGGCGCAGTTGAAGGACCTTTATTTGACCTCCGACGAGCGCAAAGCCCTGCTGGACCATAGTAATGGCTTGTTGGAAACCCATGGGTTGAAGGCGGCCTACCAGGTAGGCCAGGCGAACCCGCAGGATCTGAAATACCGTCTGAGCCTTGGTGCGCCCGGCGAGCTGCGCATCCGCGAGGAGCGGCGTGACGCCGCCGGCAACATCGCCGTGCGGAACCGCAGTTTCTCGGTCTTCGGTATGGACCCCTATCTGCAGTACCAGTGCCCGCCAGAAGGCATTGTCTGTACATTCACCAGTCCCGATGGGGGCGAGCCCTGGTTGACCATACTGCGCGATGGCGACGGGGCTGAAGCCTTGGCAAAGGCCTTGTCGTTCCTGATTCGCAATCTACAGAAAGGATAGGCCGTTCACGCGGCCGGCCGAACCCAAAAAGCCCCAGGCTTCGAAGGCTTGAGGCTTGAGGCTTGAGGCTTGAGGCTTGAGGCTTGAGGCTTGAGGCGTACGTGAACAGCCCCGCCGGATGGCAGGGCTGTTCACCTCAGGCGATCACAGCAGCATCGTGCGGATATCCGCCAGCAACTCCGACAGGCGCTTGGTGAAGCGCGCCGCCGCGGCGCCGTTGATGACGCGGTGGTCGTAGGACAGCGACAGCGGCAGCATCAGCCGCGGCTGGAAGGCCTTGCCATCCCACACCGGCTGCATGGCCGCCTTGGACACGCCAAGGATCGCCACTTCCGGTGCGTTGACGATCGGCGTGAAGCCGGTGCCGCCAATGTGACCGAGGCTGGAGATCGTGAAGCAGGCGCCCTGCATGGCATCCGGCGACAGCTTCTTGGTGCGGGCCTTCTCGGCCAGCTCCGCGGCTTCTCCCGCCAGCTGTAGCAGGCTTTTCTGGTCGACGTTACGAATCACCGGAACCATCAGGCCGTCCGGCGTATCGACGGCGAAGCCGACATGCACGTACTTCTTGCGGATCAGTGCCTTGCCGCTCGGCGCCAGCGAACTGTTGAAGTCCGGCAGTTCCTTGAGCAGATGCGCGCACGCCTTGAGCAGCAGCGGCAGCACGGTCAGTTTCACACCGGCTTTTTCGGCGATGGCCTTTTGCGCCACGCGGAAGGCTTCCAGCTCAGTGATGTCGGCCGACTCGAACTGCGTCACGTGAGGCACGTTGAGCCAGCTGCGATGCAGGTTGGCGGCGCCGACCTGCATCAGGCGAGTCATCGGGACTTCTTCGATTTCACCGAAACGGCTGAAGTCCACGGTTGGAATCGGCGGGATTCCCGCGCCGCCGGTTGCGCCGGCCGTCGCAGCCTGCTTGGCCTTGCCCATCATGGTCTTGACGTAGGCCTGAACGTCTTCCTTGAGGATTCGCCCCTTCGGTCCGGTGCCCTGGACATCCGCCAACTCGACGCCGAACTCGCGTGCCGTCATGCGAACGGCCGGGCCGGCGTGCACCTTGGTGCCGGCCTTGCTCGGACCGCTCACCGCTGGCGCAGGGGTCGAGGCAGCCTTGGCTTCCGGTACGCCCTGCTTGTTCGGTGCAACCGCCTGCTGTTGCGGTGCCGCTTCCTGTGCCCTGGCCTCGGCCTTCTTCGCCGGGGCCGCACCTGCCACCTTCAGGGTCAGGATCAGGTCGCCGGTCTTGGCTTCGTCGCCGATCTTGATCGATAGCGACTCCACGATGCCGGCCTTGGGGGCCGGGATTTCCATGCTGGCCTTGTCGGATTCGAGGGTGATCAGCGACTGATCCGCCTCGACCGTGTCACCTGCCTTGACCATGACCTCGATGACGTTGGCGCTGCCGCTGGAGCCGATATCCGGAATGCGCACCTCTTCGATGGCTTCACCTGCGGCTTCGGTGGGTTGTTCCGCTGCCTGCTCGGCGACCTGCTCCCTGGGCTGGGCCTGCGCCTGGCTGGCCGGTGCGCGGGCCTGCGTCGGCTGGCTTGCCGCGCCCTCGAGAACCAGGATCAGATCGCCGGTGCCGACCTCATCGCCCACCTTGACCGAAATGCTCTGCACCACGCCGGCTGCAGGAGATGGAATCTCCATGCTGGCCTTGTCGGATTCGAGTGTGATCAATGGCTGCTCGGCCGCGATGGTATCGCCGACCTGGACCGATATTTCGATAACGCTGGCTTTGCCGGAGGAACCGATGTCCGGCACCTTGATGTCCTGCGATTGACCTTGCTCGGCGGAGGCCGAAGGGTTTTCATCGCCCGGCGGGGTTGGCGCCTCGGCCTCGTCAGCCGGTCCGCCACTGCTGGCACCGGCCGGCTCGGCCGCCGCTTCGGCTGGCGCGGCATTCGCATCGCCGCCTTCGCTTTCCAGCTCCAGCAGTTCGTCGCCTTCTTTCAAGCGATCGCCAAGCTTGACCTTCAGGCTCTTGACCACACCGGCCTTGGGTGCCGGGATTTCCATGCTGGCCTTGTCGGATTCGAGCGTCAGAATGCTTTGATCGGCTTCGATGCGGTCGCCGACCTTGACGAACAACTCGATAACTTCACCCTCACCGCTGCCGATGTCGGGTACGCGTATGGTTTCACTCACAATAGGTTCTCCTGTGCGCACGCATCAGCAATCCAGCGGATTGCGCTTCTCGGGGTCGATACCGAACTCGGTGATGGCCTCGGCCACGACCTTGCGTTCGATGGCGCCACGATCGGCGAGTGCCTGCAACGCAGCCACGGTGACCCAGCGGCGATCGACTTCGAAGAAGTCGCGCAGCTTGGCGCGCGAGTCGCTGCGACCGAAACCGTCGGTGCCCAGTACCTGGTATTCACGGGACGGAACCCACTGGCGGATCTGATCGGCGAACAGTTTCATGTAGTCGGTAGACGCGACGACCGGGCCTTCGCGACCTTCCAGGCACTGCTCCACGTAGCTCTTGCGTGGCGCTTCGGTGGGGTGCAGGCGATTCCAGCGGTCCACCGCCAGGCCGTCGCGACGCAGTTCGTTGAAGCTGGTGACGCTCCAGACGTCAGCGCCCACGCCCATCTTGGCCAGCATGTCGACCGCTGCGCGCACTTCACGCAGGATGGTGCCGGAGCCCAGCAACTGCACGCGGTGCTTGAAGTCGCCCTTGGCTTCTTCGAGCAGGTACATGCCCTTGATGATGCCGTCCTCGACACCCTGCGGCATGGCCGGCTGCTGGTAGTTCTCGTTCATCACGGTGATGTAGTAGTAGACGCTTTCCTGCTTCTCCATCATCTGATGCATGCCGTGATGCATGATCACCGCCAGCTCGTAGCCGTAGGTGGGGTCATAGCTGCGGCAGTTCGGGATGGTGCTGGCGAGAATATGGCTGTGGCCATCCTCGTGCTGCAATCCTTCACCGTTGAGCGTGGTGCGACCGGAGGTGCCGCCCAGCAGGAAGCCGCGGGTCTGAGCATCGCCAGCGGCCCAGGCCAGATCTCCGATGCGCTGGAAGCCGAACATCGAATAGAAGATGTAGACCGGCAGCATCGGCTGGTTGTAGTTGCTGTAGGCGGTACCCGCGGCCATGAAGGAGGAGAAAGCGCCAGCCTCGTTGAGGCCTTCCTGCAGAATCTGGCCGTCCTTCTCTTCGCGGTAGTACATCACCTGGTCGCGGTCGACCGGCTCGTACAGCTGCCCCACCGGGGAGTAGATGCCCAGCTGGCGGAACATGCCTTCCATGCCGAACGTACGCGCCTCGTCGGCGAGGATCGGTACGATGCGCTTGCCCAGGTCCTTGTCCTTGACCAGCTGCGACAGGATCCGGCCGAACGCCATGGTGGTGGATATTTCACGGTCGCCCGAGCCGTCCAGCACCGCCTTGAGCGTTTCCAGCGGCGGTGTCGGGATGCTGAAGCTCTTGGGCCGGCGCTGGGGCAGCGAGCCACCAAGCTTTTCGCGGCACTTGCGCAGGTATTTCATCTCCGCGCTGTCTTCGGCCGGACGGTAGAACGGCAGCTCTTCGAGTTGCGAGTCGTTGACCGGAATGTCGAAGCGGTCGCGGAATTTCTTCAGGCTGTCGATATCGACCTTTTTGGTGTTGTGGGCGATGTTCTTCGCCTCACCGGCACCGGTGCCGTAACCCTTGATCGTCTTGGCCAGGATGACGGTCGGCTGGCCCTTGTGGTTGACTGCCTGATGGTAGGCCGCATAGACCTTGTAGGGGTCGTGACCGCCACGGTTGAGCTTCCAGACTTCCTCGTCGGACATTTTCTCGACGCGTTTGAGCAGTTCCGGGTCGGCGCCGAAGAAATGCTTGCGCACGTAAGCGCCGTCTTTGGCCTTGTAATTCTGGTATTCGCCGTCGATCGCCTCGTCCATGCGGCGCTGCATGCGACCATCTTCGTCGACTGCGAACAGCGGGTCCCACATGCGACCCCAGATGACCTTGTTGACGTTCCAGTTGGCACCTTTGAAGACGCCTTCGAGTTCCTGGATGATCTTGCTGTTGCCACGCACCGGGCCGTCGAGCCGCTGCAGGTTGCAGTTGATGACGAACACCAGGTTGTCCAGATTCTCACGGCCGGCCAGGGAGATGGCGCCGAGGGTTTCCGGTTCGTCGCACTCGCCATCGCCGATGAAGCACCAGACGCGCTGTTTGCCGGCGGGGATGAAGCCCCGGTTTTCCAGGTACTTCATGAAGCGCGCCTGGTAGATGGCAGTGATCGGGCCCAGGCCCATGGAAACCGTCGGGAACTGCCAGAAGTCCGGCATCAGGTGTGGGTGCGGGTAGCTCGACAGGCCTTTGCCATCGACTTCCTGGCGGAAGTTGAGCATCTGGTCTTCGCTCAGGCGGCCTTCGAGGAAGGCGCGGGCGTAGATGCCGGGGGAGGCATGGCCCTGATAGTAGATCAGATCGCCACCGTGCTCTTCAGTGGGCGCCTGGAAGAAATAATTGAAACCGATGTCGTAGAGCGTCGCACTGGAGGCGAAGGTGGAAATATGTCCACCCAGGTCCGGGTCCTTCAGGTTCGCGCGCATGACCATCGCCAGTGCGTTCCAGCGGACCAGGGAGCGAATGCGTCGCTCCATGAACAGGTCGCCGGGCATCTTGGCTTCGCGGGTGACAGGGATGGTGTTGCGGTAGGGCGTGGTGATGCCATAAGGAAGTGGCGTGCCGCTACGGGTGGCCAGTTCCCCCATCCGGGTCATCAGATAGTGGGCGCGGTCTTCACCTTCGCGGTCGAGTACTGACTCGAGGGCGTCCAGCCATTCCTGGGTTTCGACGGGATCGAGATCTTGCATGGCTTGCTCCAGGGCGGAAAGGCTTCCAGAATCGGTTGCCTGCTTCGCGGCCGGCTTTGTGGGCCGGTGCGTCTATGTTCTTGGATGTTTGGCCGGGGGTAGAGCCGGGCTCTGTAGTTTTACTACAAAACAACGGTTGATTCAGCCCCCTGCAACATAATTTCGTAGTAAAACTACAATCGCAACAGTTCGGCCTGGCTCGCTGGTCCTGGCGGGCATGGCTCTAACATGGGCGTTCCCGCTTGCTCGGCAACCGTCCACGGCGTTAAGGAACTTTTTATGAGTCTGCCATCACTGGTTGCATTGCCCACATCGTTATTGCCATTGGTCAACCGTGCCGATGAGTCGTTCCGCAGCGCGCTGCTCGACGCGGGGGTGCCCGCGCTCGAACGCTTCGACGCGTGGCCGGCCCAGCGCCGCGAGGCATTCGCAAGGGTCTGTGCAGCCAGTGATTTTGTCACCGAACAGGTTAGCCGAGATCCCGAGATGTTGCTGGAACTGGCCGAGTCAGGGTTGCTGGAGCGCTCGTTGCAGGCCGGGCAGTTGCGCGCAGCGCTTGCCGAGACGCTCGTGGACTGCAACGACGACGAGGGTCTGGGCCGCGTACTTAGGCGCTTTCGTACCTGCCAGCAGGTCCGCATCATCTGGCGCGACCTGACGCGTCAGGCGGACCTGGGCGAAACCTGCGGCGATCTGTCCGATATGGCCGATGCTTGTATCGACCTGGCTTACCAGTGGCTGTATGCGCGCCACTGTGACCAGTTCGGTGTCCCGACCGGTCGCCGCAGCGGTCAGGCGCAACAGATGGTCGTCCTCGGCATGGGTAAGCTGGGCGCGCGCGAACTCAACCTCTCCTCCGATATCGACCTGATCTTCGGCTATCCCGAGGGGGGCGAAACCGTCGGGGCCAAACGCTCGCTGGATAACCAGGAGTTCTTCGTCCGCCTCGGCCAGCGGCTGATCAAGGCGCTGGATGCGCCGACTCTGGACGGGTTCGTGTTTCGCGTGGACATGCGGTTGCGCCCGTACGGTTCCTCGGGCTCGCTGGTGCTGAGCTTCAATGCACTGGAGCAGTACTACCAGGATCAAGGGCGCGACTGGGAGCGTTACGCGATGATCAAGGCGCGGGTGGTCGGCGGTGACCAGGAAGCGGGCAAGGAGCTGCTCGACATGCTGCGGCCCTTCGTCTATCGACGTTACCTGGACTTCTCCGCCATCGACGCGCTGCGCAGCATGAAGCAGCTCATCCAGCAGGAGGTGCGGCGCAAGGGCATGGCCGCCAACATCAAGTTGGGCTCCGGCGGTATTCGGGAAGTCGAGTTCATCGCGCAGGCCTATCAGCTGATTCACGGCGGGCGCGACCTCAGCCTTCAACAGCGCCCTTTGCTCCGGGTGCTGGCGACGCTGGCGGGGCAGGGTTATCTGCCGTCGGCGGCGGTGGACGAACTGCGCGAGGGGTATGAATTCTTGCGCTATACCGAGCATGCCTTGCAGGCCATCGATGACCGCCAGACGCAGATGTTGCCGGACAGCGAGATCGACCGCGATCGCGTTGCGTTCATGCTGGGCTTCGAGACCTGGGACGCCTTCCATGAGCGCCTGTTGCATTGGCGCGGCCGGATCGACTGGCATTTCCGTCAGGTGATCGCCGACCCCGACGAAGATGAAAACGCCGAGGGCGAGACGCTCGTCGGTGGTGAGTGGCTGCCCTTGTGGGAACAGGACTGGGACGAGGAATTCGCCTGCCGCCAGTTGGCCGATGCAGGCTTTCGAGATGGCCAGGCGGCTTGCCTGCGCCTTGCCGCGCTGCGCAGCGGCAGTCAGGTAAGGACCATGCAGCGCCTGGGGCGGGAACGGCTCGACGCCTTCATTCCTCGCTTGCTGGCACAAGCGGTCGAGCAGGACGATCCCGACCTGGTGCTTGAGCGGGTCTTGCCACTGGTCGAGGCGGTGGCACGGCGCTCGGCCTATCTCGTGCTGCTGACGGAAAATCCCGGTGCCTTGCAGCGCTTGCTCGAGCTGTGTGCCGGGAGCCCCTGGATCGCCGAGCAGATCGCTCGCTTCCCGCTGTTGCTCGACGAACTGCTCAATGCCGGACGTCTGTTCAGCCCGCCGCAGGCGCCTGAACTCGCGGCGGAACTGCGCGAGCGGTTGGCGCGAATTCCCGAAGACGATCTGGAACAGCAGATGGAGGCGCTACGGCATTTCAAGCTGGCGCATCGGTTGCGGGTCGCGGCTTCGGAGATCGCTGGCACCTTGCCGTTGATGAAGGTGAGCGATTACCTGACCTGGCTCGCCGAAGCGATTCTCGAACAGGTGCTGGCCCTGGCCTGGCGGCACACCGTCGCGCGTCATGGCCAGCCGCGACGCGTGGATGGTTCGCTTTGCGACCCGGCGTTCATCATTCTCGGCTATGGCAAGGTCGGTGGCATCGAGCTCGGCCACGGCTCCGACCTGGATCTGGTGTTCATCCATGACGGCGATCCGAATGCCGAAACCGATGGCGCCAAACCCATCGACGGCGCGCAGTTCTTCACGCGCCTCGGGCAACGCATCATTCATCTGCTGACCACCCAGACCACCTCCGGGCAACTCTACGAAGTGGACATGCGCCTGCGCCCCTCCGGCGCTTCCGGGTTGCTGGTCAGCTCGCTGAGTGCCTTCGAGCGTTATCAGAGCCAGGAGGCCTGGACCTGGGAGCACCAGGCGCTGGTGCGCGCTCGGGTACTGGTCGGCTGCCCGCAGCTGGCCGCGGATTTCGAAAAGGTGCGTGCCGCTGTGCTCGGGCGTCCGCGCGATCTCCAACAGTTGCGAGGTGAGGTCAGCGAGATGCGCGCGAAGATGCGCGACAACCTCGGCACGCGCGCAACGCAGGCCGGGATGGCCGACAAGGCGTTCGAGGCGCAAGGCGAGTTCAATCTCAAGCAGGATGCCGGTGGTATCGTGGATATCGAATTTATGGTGCAATACGCGGCTTTGGCGTGGTCGCACCAGCATCCGCAACTGCTGCGCTATACCGATAACATCCGCATTCTCGATGGGTTGGAGCAGGCCGGGTTGATGACCGGCGATGAGGTTCGGCTGCTGCAGGATGCCTACAAGGCATACCGCGCCGCGGCTCACCGGCAATCACTGCAAAAGCTGCCCGGTGTCGTGAGTGGGGATCAATTTCATGACGAGCGGCGCGCCGTAATGCGCATGTGGCATGAGCTGGGGCTCAGCTGATCTCGTCCGCAAACAAAGCATTTATCGAATTCCGAGGTGGCAACAATGTCGATGGCCGATCGTGATGGCGTGATCTGGTATGACGGTGAGCTGGTGCAGTGGCGCGACGCGACCACCCATGTGCTGACTCACACCCTGCATTACGGCATGGGCGTTTTCGAAGGCGTGCGTGCCTACGACACGCCGGCCGGCACCGCGATCTTCCGCCTGCAGGCGCACACGGATCGTCTGTTCGATTCGGCACACATCATGAACATGCAGATGCCGTACTCGAAGGAAGAAATCAACGAGGCGACCCGCGCCGCCGTGCGTGAGAACAATCTGGAAAGCGCCTACATCCGCCCGATGGTCTTCTACGGATCCGAAGGCATGGGGCTGCGTGCCAGCGGCCTGAAAGTGCATGTGATCGTCGCCGCCTGGCACTGGGGCGCCTACATGGGTGACGAGGCCCTGGAGCGGGGCATCAAGGTGCGCACCAGTTCCTTTACCCGCCACCACGTCAACATCAGCATGACCCGCGCCAAATCCAACGGTGCCTACATCAACTCGATGCTGGCCCTGCAGGAAGCCATCTCCGGCGGCGCCGACGAAGCCCTGATGCTCGATCCCGAAGGCTACGTCGCCGAAGGCTCGGGCGAGAACATTTTCATCATCAAGGACGGTGTGATCTACACCCCCGAAGTCACCGCCTGCCTCAACGGCATCACGCGCGGCACCGTGCTGACCCTGGCCGACGAGCTGGGCATCAAGGTCGTGGAAAAACGCATCACGCGCGACGAGGTCTATATCGCCGACGAAGCCTTCTTTACCGGCACTGCGGCCGAAGTCACGCCGATTCGCGAAGTCGACGGCCGCAATATCGGCATTGGCCGCCGCGGCCCGGTCACCGAGCGCATCCAGAAGGCTTATTTCGATCTGGTTTCCGGCAAGACCGAAGCCCATGCCGAATGGCGGACGCTGGTCAAATAAAGTGGGAGGCGGGAAGCCAGGCGTTGGACGCGAAGACCGCTCCTGCACTGGCTTCGCACTTCACGCTCATGGCTTCTAGCTTATGAATATTCTGATTGTGGGTCCCAGCTGGGTCGGCGACATGGTGATGGCGCAGACCCTGTTCGCATGCCTGAAGCAGCGCCATCCGGACTGCCATATCGACGTACTGGCACCGGAGTGGAGCCGGCCGATCCTCGAGCGGATGCCCGAAGTGCGCCAGGCGCTGAGCTTTCCGGTGGGGCACGGCGTGCTCGACATGGCGACCCGGCGCAGCGTCGCGCAGGGCTTGCGGGGGCAGTATCAGCAGGCGATCCTGCTGCCCAATTCATTGAAATCGGCGCTCGTGCCGTTTTTTGCGGGCATCCCCAAGCGCACCGGCTGGCGCGGCGAGATGCGTTTCGGCCTGCTCAACGACATGCGCAAGCTGGACAAGCAGCGTTATCCGCTGATGATCGAGCGCTTCATGGCGCTGGCGTTCGAGCCCGGCGCCGAACTGCCCAGGCCCTACCCGAAGCCGTCCCTGCGCATTGATGCCGAAAGCCGCGAGGCCGCGTTGACGCGTTTCGACCTGAGTGTCGATCGGCCTGTACTGGCGCTGTGCCCGGGCGCGGAGTTCGGCGAATCCAAGCGTTGGCCGGCCGAGCATTTCGCTCAGGTCGCCGAGGCGAAGATCCGCGAGGGCTGGCAGGTCTGGCTGTTCGGTTCGAAGAATGATCATTCGGTAGGCGAGGATATCCGCCAGCGCCTGATTCCGGGGCTGCGCGAAGAGGCGCTCAATCTCGCGGGGGAAACCAGCCTGGCCGAAGCGATCGATTTGCTGTCCTGTGCCGACGCGGTGGTGTCGAACGATTCGGGGCTGATGCATGTGGCCGCCGCACTCGCCCGGCCATTGGTGTCGGTCTATGGCTCCACCTCGCCGGCGTTCACCCCGCCGCTGTCCGAGCAGGTCGAAATCGTGCGTTTGGGTCTCGATTGCAGCCCCTGTTTCGAGCGCACCTGCCGCTTCGGTCACAACAACTGCATGCGTGAGCTCGGACCGCGCTCAGTGATCGACGCACTGGATCGCCTCGTGCCACAGCCGATCGAGGTGCGCTGAGTGAGGGTGTTGCTGATCAAGACGTCCTCGCTGGGCGATGTCGTGCATACGCTTCCGGCTTTGACCGATGCGCAGCGCGCGATACCCGGCATCCAGTTCGATTGGGTCGTCGAGGAGGGCTTTGCTGAAATCCCGGCGTGGCATCCCGTCGTCGCCCAGGTCATCCCCGTGGCGATCCGGCGCTGGCGCAAGCACCCTTTTCGAACCTTTCGTTCTGGTGAATGGCGACGCTTCAAGGCGCGTTTGCGCGAGGCCCATTATGATCTGGTCATCGATGCCCAGGGGCTGCTCAAGAGCGCCTGGCTGACCCGCTACGTCAACGCCTCGGTCGCTGGGCTGGACCGCGAATCGGCGCGCGAGCCGATGGCGTCGCGTTTTTATGATCGCCGCTACGCCGTACCTCGAGACCAGCATGCCCTCGAGCGTGTGCGGCAATTGTTCGCGCAGTCGCTCGGTTATCCGAATCCTGTGTCGATTGCCGATTACGGGCTCGATCGTAGCCTGCTGGCGACGCCAAACGAGCAGCCCTATCTGTTGTTCCTGCATGGCACCACCTGGCCGAGCAAGCATTGGCCGGAGCGGTACTGGCGAGAGCTGGCCGAGCGCATGAGCGAGTACGGCTGGGCGATCCGCCTGCCCTGGGGCAATGCGGACGAGAAGGCCCGCGCCGAGCGAATCGCGCAGGGCCTGGAGGGCGTGTCGGTATTGCCCCGGCTGAATCTCGGCGGTATCGCCAAGGTGATCGCCGGCGCGCGTGCCTGTGTGGCTGTGGATACCGGGCTCGGCCATCTGGCGGCGGCGCTGGATGTACCGAGCATCTCGCTTTATGGTCCGACCCTGCCGGGGCGCGTCGGTGCTTATGGGCGGTCGCAGGTTCATCTCTGCGCCAGTGGCCCGAACGCCGGCAAGGGCGACCGGCATAAACCCTGCTTCGACGAGCTCCTGCCCGAGCGCGTCGCCAGTGAACTCAAGGCCCTGTTGCGGTCATCGGAGACACCCTGATGCAACTGGCCTTCATCCTGTACAAGTATTTCCCCTTCGGCGGGCTGCAGCGCGACTTCATGCGAATCGCACTGGAATGCCAGCGCCGGGGGCATGACGTTCGCGTCTATACGATGATCTGGGAGGGCGATGTCCCTGACGGATTCGAGGTCCTGATCGCGCCAGTCAAAGCGCTTTTCAACCACACCCGCAACGAGCGCTTCACCGAATGGGTCGAGCAGGATCTGCTGAAGCGGCCGGTAAGCCGCGTGATCGGCTTCAACAAGATGCCGGGGCTCGATGTGTACTACGCTGCCGACCCGTGTTTCGAGGAGAAGGCGCAGACTCTGCGCAATCCGATCTATCGCCGCTGGGGTCGCTACAAGCATTTCGCCGAATATGAGCGGGCGGTGTTCGAGCCTCGCTCGAACACCGACATCCTGATGATCTCCGAGGTGCAGCAGCCGCTGTTCGTCAAGCACTACGCCACGCCGCCCGAACGCTTTCATCTGCTGCCGCCAGGCATCGCCCTGGATCGCCGCGCGCCGGCCGATGCCGCTGGGATTCGGGCGGCCTTTCGTGAAGAGTTCGAACTGGATAACGATGAATTGCTGCTGGTACAGATCGGCTCCGGCTTCAAGACCAAGGGGCTGGACCGTACGCTGAAGGCACTCGCCTCGCTCCCGCGCGCGCTGAAAAAACGCACACGCCTGTTCGTGATCGGCCAGGACGATCCCAAGCCGTTCCTGCTACAGGCCAAGACCCTGGGCGTTTCGGCACAGGTCGAGTTCCTCAAGGGGCGAAGCGACATTCCACGTTTTTTGCTCGGAGCCGACTTGTTGATCCATCCGGCCTACAACGAGAACACCGGCACCGTGCTGCTCGAAGCGCTGGTGGCGGGATTGCCGGTGCTGGTAACCGATGTCTGCGGTTACGCGCATTACATTACCGACGCGGACTGCGGGCGGGTTGTGCCGAGCCCGTACCAGCAGGGTGATCTCGACCGCATGCTGGCCGAAATGCTGGAGGACAATGTGCAGCGCAGCCGCTGGGCACGTAATGCGTTGGCTTATGCCGATCGCGCTGATCTGTACAGCATGCCCGCACGCGCGGCCGATGTGATTCTGGCGGATCGCCCATGAAGCTCATCCTCACTGAGCCGTTCAAGTCGCTCTGGGCCGGTCGTGATGCGTTCGAGGCTGTCGAGCAGTTGCAGGGGCAGGTCTACCGGCAACTCGAAGGCCGGCGTACGCTGCGCACCGAGGTCGATGGGCGCGGTTACTTCGTGAAGATCCATCGTGGCATCGGCTGGGCGGAAATCCTCAAGAACCTGAGCACCGCCAAGGCGCCGGTGCTGGGAGCGGGGCAGGAATGGCGCGCGATCCAGCGCCTGCACGAGGTCGGGGTGCCGACCATGACCGCGGTGGCCTACGGCGAGCGCGGCGGCAATCCGGCGACGCAGCATTCGTTCATCATCACCGAGGAGTTGGCGCCGACGGTCAGCCTTGAAGATTACAGCATCGACTGGCTGCAAAATCCGCCTGATCCTGTCCTCAAGCGCGCGCTGATCGCCGAAGTGGCGCGCATGACCGGCACCATGCACCGCGCTGGAGTCAATCATCGCGACTGCTACATCTGCCACTTCCTGCTGCACACCGATACGCCGGTCCGTGCCGATGCGCTGCGCCTGTCGGTGATCGATCTGCATCGCGCGCAGGTCCGCGACCGGACGCCGCTGCGGTGGCGCGACAAGGACCTGGCCGGGTTGTATTTCTCGGCGCTCGGGATCGGCCTGACCAAACGCGACAGGTTGAGGTTTCTGAGCGGCTATTTTCAGATGCCCCTGCGCCGGATCCTGCGCGATGAAGCCCCGCTGCTGTCCCGTCTGCAACGCAAGGCGGAACAGCTGCAAAGCCGCTATCACCGCAAATACGCGCCCGGGGCTCAGCAATGAGCGACTGGCAAATCGTCGGCGAAACAAGCGCCGACGTCGCGCATGCGTTTGCTGATCTGGAGACGGTTTTTGCGCTGGAAGGCGAGCGGGTCGCCAGTGACCCGCTGTCCGAGGTCATCCGTATCAACATTTCCGGCAAGTGCTTCTACGTGAAGCGTTACTGGACGGCGGGCAAAGGCTTGCGGCGTTTCGTTGGGCGCCCGCGTGTCGAAGCCGAGTGGCAGAATCTTCAGCACTTCAGCGAGTGGGGCATTGCCGTTGCGCCGCTGGTTGCCTGGGGGATGCAGCGCCGTGCAGGATTCTTCCAGCGTGGCGCCCTGATTACCTCGGAAGTACCTGGTACCACGGACATGGCGGCCATGGCATGCGCAGGTGACCCGAGGTTGGCGGACCGCCGCTGGGTGCGCGGGGTCAGCGAGCAGTTGGCCCATGCGACGCGCACGCTGCACGATCATCGCTTTGCGCATAACGATCTGAAATGGCGGAACCTGCTGGTCAACGAGGCGGGCAGGTTGTTTCTGATCGATTGCCCATCAGGGGATTTCTGGCGCGGGCCGTTTCTCCATCGCCGCATCATCAAGGACCTGGCTTGCCTGGACAAGGTGGCGCGCTACACGTTGTCTCGTACACAGCGCTTGCGCTTCTTTCTGCTCTACCAGCGGCGGGCGCGAATGGCCGCTGACGACAAGACGATGATCCGCAAGATCCTCGCCTACTTCGAGGGCCGCGAATGATCGATTCCGTGTGGGAGCTGGCCGGCGCCATGGGTTGTGCCTGTCCTGATGGGCTGCCCATGCGTGCCAAGCGCAGGGCACTGGCATCGTCGTTCGGCGCCTTGCACAAGGAGTGCATGCGTGACGCTTGAACAATTGCGCCGGGCTGGGCGGCATCCAGCGCTGCCCCTGAGTGTCGCGCTGGGCGCCGACGAACTGCATATAGCGCGCTGGCTACGCGTACTGCCTGGCCAGCGCTATGTCGCGCAGGCGCAATGGCGAGGGCGTCCGGTGCTGGCCAAGCTGATGGTGGGCGACCGCGCGCACCGCCATTTCGAGCGTGAACGACATGGCGCGGAGCTGCTCGCCGAACAGCACCTGACCACTCCCGCATTGCTGGAGCAGGGGTTCGAAGAGGGGGCCGGCGGTTGGCTGCTGTTCGAGTTCCTGGAGGGCGCGCGCAGCCTGCATGATGCATGGCTGGAGGTGTCTCGACAGTTGCCACTGAGTGACGATCAACAGTCGGTGCTGGGCAGTGCGCTGGCCGAGATTGCCCGCCTGCATGCGAAAGGGCTTTGGCAGAGTGATCTGCACCTGGACAACCTGATGCGCCACGAGGGGCGGCTGTACCTGATCGATGGCGGCGGCGTTCGCGCCGAAGTGCCCGGCGAGCCGTTGTCGCGAGGGCTTGTACAGGACAACCTCGCGCTGTTCTTCGCGCAATTGCCCGCGTCGCTGGAACCCTTCATCGAAGAGTTGCTGGTGAGCTATCTGCTGGCCAACAACACCCACGCGCTTGCGCTCGAAGCCCTGCTCGACAAGGTGCACACGGCGCGACGGCAGCGGCTCGCCGACTATCTGAAAAAGGTCGGCCGCGATTGCACGGCGTTCAGCGTGCGTCACGACAGCCACGGTCTGGTCGCGGTGCGACGCGAGCGCGAGGCGCAATTGACGACCCTGCTAAGTGCCCCGGATGAGTTCATCGCAGCAGGCTCGGCGCTGAAGAAAGGCGGGAGCGCCACGGTTGCGCATGTCGATGTGGAAGGCGAGTCGTTTGTCATCAAACGCTACAACATCAAGAACCTGGCGCACTGGCTGAAACGTTTCTGGCGTCCGTCTCGCGCCTGGCACAGTTGGGTCGAGGCCCATCGCCTGGACCTGCTGGGCATCGCCACACCGCAGCCACTGGCGATGATCGAGATGCGACGTTTTGGTCTTCGGGGGCGCAGCTATCTGATTACCGAGTATGTAAGCGGGCAAGATATAATCGCGCGCTTCGAGCCATACGTGAACGCGACGCCGCCGGAGCAGGAGCTTCAGGCGCTGGAGCAGCTGTTCGCTGCGCTGATCCGCGAGCGTATCAGCCATGGCGACCTCAAGGGCACCAACCTGCTCTGGCAGGACGGCAGCTGGGCGTTGATCGATCTGGATGCGCTGCACCAGCATCGTAGCGTAGCGCGGTTTCGCCAGGCCTTCGCCAGGGACCGTGCGCGTCTGCTGCGCAACTGGCCTGTCGACAGCGCCCTGTACCGTTTGCTGGATCGGCGTTTACCGAAGGACAGCTTGAGGCAGGACGCCTGAGGCTGAAAACGAAGCCCACGGGCTGTACTACAACGCGGTGCTTCAAGCCCAAGGCTTAAGCCCCCCACGCTGCTTTCAAGAGGCTTTTTACAGTGGCACTGACGATTCTCGGCCTTTCCGGCGCCCTCAGTCACGATCCTTCCGCGGCGCTGTACATCGACGGCAAGCTCATCGCCGCAGCGGAAGAAGAGCGGTTCGTGCGCGACAAGCATGCCAAGAATCGCATGCCCTACGAGTCGGCCAAGTTCTGCCTGGAACAGGCCGGTATCAAGCCGTCCGACGTCGACGTCGTGGCCATCCCTTTTGCGCCGATCAGCCTCTTCGAAAAAGCACGGTGGCATTACGCCAAACGCTACTGGTACGCCCCGGATCGCGCGCTGGATGCCATCCTGTTCGGCAATCGGCGCTACAAACGCTACTACAAGCGCATTCAATGGTGCCTGCAACAGCTGGGTTTCGATCTGAAAAAAATCAAGATCGAGCCGGTCGAGCATCATCTGGCGCACGCGTCGAGCGCTTATCACTGCTCGGGCTTTACGGAAAAAACCGCCATTCTCGGTATCGATGGCAAAGGTGAGTACGCCACCACCTTTTTTGGCTATGGCGAGAATGGCCGGATCCACAAGATCAAGGAATTCTACGATCCGGATTCGCTCGGCGGTCTGTACGGCGCCATCACCGAATTCCTCGGCTTCGAAATGCTCGATGGCGAATTCAAGGTCATGGGCATGGCGCCCTATGGCGATGCGAGCAAGTACGACTTTTCTCGTCTGGCCAAATTCGAGGATGGGGAGCTGATCATCAACACCGATTACGCCAACGTCATCGGTTTGCGCCGCTACAAGGAGAAGGGCAAGGGCTACTACTTTTCGCCCAAGCTGATCGAGTGGCTGGGACCGAAGCGCGAAGGCGATATCGCCGACGACCCGTACATCCACTATGCCGCCAGCATGCAGGCACTGTTCGAAAAGCTGGCGTTGGAAATGATGGATTACTACCTGGGCGACATCATTCGCCAGACCGGCAAGATCGCGTTCGCCGGAGGTTGCGCGCTCAACGTCAAGCTGAACCAGAAAATCATCGCGCGTCCGGAAGTAAAGGAACTGTTCGTGCAACCCGCTTCCGGCGATGCCGGTACGGCGGTCGGCGCAGCGGCATACATTTCGCACCAGCGCGGCGTGCCGGTGGAAAAGATGGAGCACGTCTATCTCGGCCCCGCGTACTCGAACGAAGACATCATCGCGGCCTGTGCACGGCATCCGAACAAGCCGGCGTGGGAACAAATCGAGAATATGCCGCAGCGCATCGCGCAGATCATGGTCGACGGCAATCCGGTGGCCTGGTTCCAGGGTCGGATGGAGTTCGGTCCGCGTGCCCTGGGCGGACGCTCCATCATTGGCTGCCCGAGCGTGCCCGGAGTGGCCAACCGCATCAACGAGCAGATCAAGTTCCGTGAACGCTGGAGACCCTTCTGCCCGTCGATGCTCGACACCGTCGCGCCGCAGATGCTCAAGGTCGATCATCCGAGCCCGTTCATGACGTTCACGTTTGAAGTGAACGAGGGCTGGAAGGAGCGCGTCGGCGAGGTGGTACACGAAGACGGCACATCGCGAGCGCAGGTCCTCGAGCGTCGCCACAACCCTCGCTGGTATGACCTGATGCTCGAACTGGAGAAACTCACCGGCAACGGCGTCTCGCTCAACACGTCGCTCAACCGTCGTGGGGAGCCGATGATCTGTTCCCCGACCGATGCGCTGAACATGTTCTATGGCTCGGATCTGCAGTACCTGATCATGGAAGATGTGTTGGTTGTAAAGGGTGACAAGCTGGCATGACAGCGTCCGATCCATGGGTTTTGCAGTTCTGCCATGGCTATGACGGTCCGTTTCTGGACTGTGCGCGTCAGTACGCCGCGCTTTTCACAGGCACGCCGTACAAGGTCTGTACCGTCTACCTGACCGGGTCGCCGAGCGACGAGGTCATTCGCGGTTCGGCTTCGGATGAGGTGATCTTTCTCGGCTACGACAGCAAGGATGTGCGTGGGCTCAAAGTCGGTGCCATGCGCCGGCTTCGCAGCATCGCGGCCAAGCGAGATTATCGGCTCTGCATCGCTCATCGGTTCAAACCGATCTACATTGCGTTGCTGGCGACCGGGCTGCCGGTGATTGGCGTACATCATGCCTTCGGCGTTTATAGCCGGCCCATGCGGCGCTGGTTCGTCAATCGCTTCCGTGCCCGCTTGCTGTTGCTCGGCGTTTCCAACGCGGTGCGTGACGAGATGCGTGCTGATCTTCCCGGCTGGGAAAGCGCGCGTATCGAAACCCTTTACAATCGCATCGACGTCGCCGCCGTGCAGGCCGAGCAGATTTCCCGCCTTGACGCCCGCGCGGCGTTGCAGCTGCCTCCGGACGCCTGGGTGGTTGGCAATGCCGGCCGCCTGCACCCTGACAAGGATCAGGCCACCCTGATCCGAGGTTTCGCCCGGGCATTGCCGCGACTACCCGCCAACAGCCTGCTTGCGATCATGGGCAGCGGCCGGCTGGATGCGCAACTTCGCCAACTGGCCAGGGACCTGGGTGTCGCCGATCAGGTGCGATTTCTCGGGCAGGTGCAGCACGGCAGACGCTACTTCAAAGCGTTCGATCTCTTTGCGTTGACCTCAGACCACGAGCCATTCGGCATGGTGCTGCTGGAAGCCATGGCGGCCGGGGTGCCGGTGGTCTGCACCGATTGTGGCGGCGGGCGTGAGGTGGTGGATAGCCAAAGCCTGCTGTTTGGGCTGGGCGACTTCGATGCCTTGAGCGCCTTGATGGTGCGAATGGTAAGTGAAGAGGCGTGCAGTGCGGAAAGTGAAAAGCTGTCCGCTCATCTTGTGGAACATTTCTCCGATGCGGCTGCTCGGCAGCGATTTTGGAACCTGCCCATCATGCATTTATTCGGTTCGCTCTAATGGTTTCCCGTGAAAGGTCTCAACTCGTTTACTTGGTATACGGCAAGCAAAAGAGTTATCGACAAGAGGCTAAGTTCAGCATGCTCTCCGCACTTCGGTGTACGACACCGGAGTCGATGCCCAGCATCCTGGTTTATACCGACGAGCCTGAAGCATTTACCGGTTGGCCAGTCGATGTTGTCGCGCTGAGCGGTGACGAGCTGGATGACTGGACGGGACGGCAAGGTTATCTCCATCGGCGCAAGGCGGTGGCGATTCGTGCAGCGCTAGCCAGCTGCGAGCGGAGCGTCTTCATCGATACCGATACCTTTTTCATAGCGCCGGCGAACCGGCTGTTCGAACGGCTGAGCCGCGGCGAATGGTTGGTCGACAAGATAGAGGGGACTTGGGGCGAATGGGCGGACCAGCCGTTATATGCGGCCACAGCCAGCCTCTTGCGCGAGGAGTATGGAGTTGGCGACGACATGCGCCTGATTAACTCGGGAGTGCTTGGTCTGAATCAGGATGCTGTGCCTCTGATGGATCATGCCATCGATCTGATTGATGAGCTTCACCCCTTGGCGCCAGACATCCATATCATCGAGCAGTTCGCTGTTGGCGTTGCCGCCTACGGTTTGCCTGAACCGACAGAGACACGTGGCCTGGTCAGGCACTATTACGGAGAGAAACGATATTGGCGACCTGTCCTCGATGTGTTCTTCGCGAACCATGGTGAGGTTTATAGCCCAGCGCTTATCAAGGCATCAGGCCAAGTTCCTCGCAGCCGCCCTAAGCCCTCGAAGTGGAGGCGTCTGATTTTTCGATTAGCCAGTACCCTTTATGTCCGTAAGGCACCCAAGATGGCGCGGTCGGCGTTCTACGCTGTCAATCTGCCTCGCGATGCATATTCCGCAGCCTGTGCGCCCGTCTATGCCATGGAATTGGTAAATAGCGGTTTCGATTCGTCCAGTATCGCGGCAGACCCCCCGGTCGGTTGGTTGCGTCTACTGTCGAGCGGTCAGCGGAAGAGGTTGCAGGCCTTGCTTGACGATGCGCAGAGGCTGTCTTGATAGGCATTAGGACCGCGCATGCGGGCCATGAACGGCTGTTGCAGGGAGCGTAATTTGTTGAAAGTACTATTTCTGGTTCAGGCCGAGCAGCGCGCCATTCTGGATCGGCTTTATCAAGCGGTTCAAGACAATTGTTTATGCGACATACGTCGGCTGGATCGCGATCAGCAGGCGAACCTGCGGGGTTATTTTCATGAGCATGTAGACTCCACCCGGTATGACCGGATCGTATTTTTTTTACGTTTCAAACAAGAGATCAAACAAGTCGGTTTTATTCGTTCGATCCCTAATCTTGTGATTCTGGAACATGATGCTTACCAGAACTATATAACCGGCAAATACAGTCAAAAATTCAGCGCCCACTATCGGCGCTTGCCGTGGGTGCGTGTGATTAGCTCCGGTTACATGGTCAGCGAGCGGCTTCGCCAGGAAGGTTTCGATGCAGTCTTCGTTCCCAAGGGTTACGACCAGGCATTGCTGCGCGATCTGGGGCAGGTGCGCGATATCGAACTGGCCTTCGTCGGCAGCACCAAAAGCGGCGCCTATAGCGAACGCAAGGCACTGCTCGATGAGCTGGCAAAAGTCGAGGACCTGGTCGTTACCCGCACCCAGTCCGGCGAGGATTATTGCAATACCCTCAACCGCATTCGCTTCTTCGTCAGTGCCGACGTCGGCATGGGCGAATATATGATCAAAAACTTCGAAGCGATGGCCTGCGGTTGTGTATTGCTGGCCTGGGATCAGGGCGAGGCAGAAAATGAGGCGCTGGGTTTCGTCGATATGGAAAACCTAGTGCTTTACCGCAGCGTCGATGAATTGCGAAGCAAGCTTGTGATGTTGCGTTCGGATCCCGACCTGGCGGCGCGCATCGCTTCTGCGGGTCGGGCCTTGGCAGAGCGGGAGTACAGCTTCTCGCGCATCGGGCAACGTATCGTCCAGGCGTTGGATAAGCCGCTACGGGACCGCCCACCGATGGGCCTGCTGGATCGATTGCGCCTGTTCTGGAGGCTGAAGTGAATCCATCACGTATTCGCTTGCTGATTCCCTATTTCGGCCGATGGCCGTTCTGGATGCCGTTTTTCCTGCAGACCTGCAAGCGGAACGCTGACATCGACTGGCTCTTTTTCAGCGATTGCGGAACGCCGGACGACCTTCCGGATAACGTACGGATCGTTCCGATTTCATTTGCTGACTACTGCCAGCTGGTCAGCGAGCGTCTGGGCATCTCCTTCAAGCCAACCAATCCTTACAAGCTCTGCGATATCAAGCCCGCGCTAGGGCATATCCACGCCGAGCATCTGGATGGATTCGACTTCTGGGGGTTCAGCGATATCGATCTCGTCTACGGTCAGCTGCGCGGCTATTTTTCCGAGGAGCGGCTCGCCCGATACGATCTGCTGTCTACCCACGCACGTCGCGTTTCGGGCCATTTATGTTTGCTGCGCAATAACGAGCGTATGCGCCAGGCGTTCATGCGCGTCCCCAACTGGCAGGCCTGCTTCGAAGATCCCGAGCACCGCGCCTTCGACGAAGCGGCGTTCAGCCGATTGTTCATTCGCCGAAAAAACTGGCCCGAGGCGCTTCGGCGGGTGGCCGATCGCTTCAATCCATGGCGTCGAACCAGTGAGTTCAACGAGGCGTTCAGCACGCCGCATGCGCGGGTTCCATGGCTCAGCGGTGGCTTCGATTTCCCCGACTGCTGGATATGGAACGATGGGCGGCTGACCAACAACCAGGATGGTGCGCGAGATTTTCCCTATTTCCACTTCATAACCTGGAAGAACGCCAAGTGGTCCGGCCGCTCCCCGGATCTGCTGATGCAACCTCAGGATCTCGCCGCTCGGCCATCGTGGTGCGTTACCGAGCAAGGGTTTCGCACGCCTGACGGCGTATTTACCGCTACCGAACGGAGAGCGGGTACCGATGACTCACGTTGATTCCAGAGCCATCATGCTGGAGTACGCAGCTTGAGCATCGTCAGTATCGTATGGTCTTCCGGCAAGGCGCATGCCTCGATCCATCAGGTGCATGAGCAGATTCTTACCCTGGTGGCTGACAAGAGTGAGGTGCACACCTGGATGCTGATGGGCCGAGAGGCCGGGAGGGGGCCAGGCTGCGGGCAGACACTGCATTGGCGGTTGAGCGCGAGGGCGCTCAAAGGCCGGGGCGTCTGGAAGTTTTCGCAGTGGTGGCTGCAGCGGCGCCTCGCCCGGGAGATCGAGCGGGTCAATCCAAAAGCGCTGTTGCTCGATGGCATTGGCGTGGCACGGCTGATCATTCCGGTGGTGGCGAGGCTGAACCCCGGCATTCAGGTCGTCGTGGTGTTCCATGGGCAGAGCCGCATACGCCGCAGCGACCCGAGATTGTTCAGCGCGATCGCTGCGCATCGCCTGAAGCTGGTCGCGGTGTCCGGGGCGCTCGCCGAATCCCTGGGCGCGAAGCTGGGGAGAACGGTAGCCGCTACGCGAACAGCGATGAATCCGCATGCATTCAAGCAGGCACTGCTTTCGCGCGACGAAGCCAGGATGAGGCTGGGCGTTGATAGCGCGAGGATCGTCCTCGGCGCCGTCGGACGGCTGGTCGAGGAGAAGGGCTTTCTACCGATGCTCGATGTGCTGAGCGAGTTGTCGCGTACACGCGCGGACCTCCACCTGGTGCTCGTCGGTGACGGGGAGCAGCGGCCGGAGCTGGAATCACGCATCCGGTGCCTGGGCCTTGAACCCATGGTGACGCTGGCGGGGCATCGTCAGGACGCTGCGCAGCTGTACCAGGCGTTCGACGTAATGCTGATCCCGTCCCGCAGCGAAGGGTTGGGCCTGGTGTTGCAGGAAGCGGTACTGGCGCATGTGCCGGTCGTGGCCAGTGATCTGCCGGTCTTCGTCGAGCAGTTGGGGCTCAGTGGCATTTACGTCTCGCCGTACGATGTGCCCGGCTGGGTCGCCGCCATCGAGCACGTACTCGACTCGGATCGGCGATTGCTCGCCGATGAGCAGGATCGGCGCCTCGCACCGGAGGACGCCTGGGAGCAGTTCTGCAGCGGCTACGCGGAACTGCTGATCGATGACTCGGACCCGGTCAGGACGTCGTAGAACTGTGAAAACGGAAAGGCGTTCTGAAACTTTTCACGCTCCAGGTAGCGGCTGAAGTGCGCCAGGTTGCGCCGGACCATGTGGTTAGGGAGCGATCGGCCCAGGAAACGCATATCGGCGATATCGATCAGGCCCAGGGAACCTTGCGGGGTGAGCACGATATTGCCCAGGTGCAGCGAGCGGAAGTAGATGCCCTTGCGGTGCAACTCGCGTACGAAGCGGATCAATTCAGGCAGTATCGGCGACCAGCTGAACCCCGGCTGCCTGGCGAGCTGGCTCAGGGAGTCGCCTGGCAGCGGGGCGTACAGCACCGCGCTGGCCGACCTGTCCGGCAGCTCGTACAGCGCCTGGACGTCCACCGTGGCGATGCCCAGGCCCCGGAGGCGTTCTGCGTTGTTGATGAAGCGGCGCGAGTAAGGCCGTAGCAGTGCGGAAGAGAGCCAGCGCTTGCGACGGAAGATTTTCAGGAACTGACCGTTCTCGAGCTGCAGGACTTTAGGGCCCAGGCCATCCGCTTCGAGAACCGCCGCATTATGGGTGAGCTGTTGCAAGTCTCGCTGGCATAATTGGCTTACATGCATTGTAGAGATGGCCTTGAGCAGTGTGCGGACGTCTAGCAGGGCGTGCATTCTAACATCGCTGTAACTGGCGCATTTCGCCGTTTTCCGAAGGGGTAGTATGGATAGCCGTCGTATAGGGCTGGCCTGGCTGACGCTGGGTCTGCTCTGGTTTTTGCTGGGCATAACGTGGATAACGACGGCCAAGGTTTACCAACAAGGCTTGATCGCACTGTTCTGGCTTCCGGCGATCTGGGCGTCGTGGTCCAGCCGGGCGCTGCTGCTCGACCTCTGGCGGCGGGAAAAGCCGCTCGTGACGGCACTGATCGCACTGGTCGCGTGGGCTGCTCTCAGCGTTTCCTGGAGCGTTGCCGAGGAGCCCGCGCGCGAAGCCAAACGGCTGATCTACGTCGTGTCCTTCTTGCTGGGTTTGGTCTGCCTGGGCCAGACGCCGTCGCGCGTCGTCTCGGTGCTGGGCTGGGCCGGTTTCGGGCTGGCGCTGGCGGCGCTGGCGGCGCTGATACAGCACTATGGGTTCGAGTCGAAGCCCTGGGCATGGCGAGCGCACGGCTTCGGCCTGCTCGATCATCCGATTATTGGCGGCTACGTATTCGGTCTGGCGTTGGTCTGGTGGTTCTGCCTGCCGCCCAGGCGGATCGCGCTGCGGTGGGTTTGGGCTGCCGGCTTGTTGGCGCTGTTCGCATTCATCGTGATGACGCAGAGTCGCGGCGTATGGGTTGCCTTGCTCGCCAGCGTGCTGTTGATGCCCGCCTGGCGTGCCGGACGCGCCGGCCTGATCGTCGCTGCCCTGGTGTTGATCGTGGCAGCCTTGGGTTACTGGTTATTCGGCAGCTATGTGGTCGCCAGGGGCACGTCTTACCGCCCCGAGATCTTTGCTGCGAGCCTGGCCATGATCGGCGATCGGCCCTGGCTGGGTTTAGGACTGGGGAGCGAGTACCGGGTCCAGGCTCTGGGGCACCTGTTCGATCATACGCATAACCTGTTTACCCATGCGGCGCTGGAGCTCGGCATGCCCGGCCTCGTCCTGTGGTTGGCGATCTGGGCTCGCTGCGCTGTCATTGCGGTGCGTGAGCGGGCCACGCCACTGGGCGGCGCCTTGTTGGGCATGCTGTCGTTCAGCACCCTGGCGTTGTTGTTCGATGGCGCGAGCCTGTGGGATTCACCGCGCCCGGAGTGGTTACTCACCTGGCTACCGGTGGGGCTGGCGCTTGGGCTGAGGGCAGGGTCGTCTACCTCGCTGTGTTACCATCGCCGCCCTCCGACACATGAGTTGCATTCGCCCATGAGTGGCTCGCCCGAGAAAGCCGAGACGGCCTCCAGTCTAAGCCTTTACCTGCGGTTGCTGCGCTACGTACTCCCCTATTGGGGGCTGTTCGCGGTCAGCCTGTTCGGCTTCCTGATTTTCGCCTCCACCCAGCCGATGCTGGGCTATATCCTCAAGTTCTTCGTCGATGGGCTGAACAATCCGGATGCCAGCTTTTTCGCTCAAGTGCCCTATCTTCGAGATCAGGCCTGGCTGGCCGACCTGAAGTTGCTGCAGGCCGTGCCGCTGCTGATCGTCCTCATCGCCGTCATGCAGGGCATCGGCTCGTTCCTTGGCAATTACTTCCTTGCCCGGGTTTCGCTGGGGCTGGTGCATGACTTGCGTGTATCGCTGTTCAACAATCTGCTGATGCTGCCCAACCGCTATTTCGACACCCACAACTCCGGACACCTGATTTCGCGTATCACCTACAACGTGACGATGGTCACCGGGGCTGCGACGGATGCGATCAAGGTGGTGGTGCGCGAAGGCATGACCGTGATCTTCCTGTTCGCGACGCTGTTATGGATGAACTGGAAGCTGACCATCGTGATGGTGGCGATACTGCCGGTCATTGGTGTGATGGTATCCAGCGCCAGCAAGAAGTTTCGCAAGCAGAGCAAGAAGATTCAGGTCGCGATGGGCGATGTCACCCATGTGACGTCCGAGACCATTCAGGGTTACCGCGTCGTGCGCAGCTTTGGCGGTGAAGCGTACGAGCAGGCCCGCTTTCTGGGCGCCAGTCGGGACAACACCGGCAAGCAGCTGCGCATGGTCAAGACCAATGCGATCTATACGCCGACGCTGCAACTGGTGATCTACAGCGCGATGGCGGTGCTGATGTTCCTGGTGCTCTACATGCGCGGCGACTCATCGGCCGGTGACCTGGTGGCCTATATCACCCTGGCCGGCCTGCTGCCCAAGCCGATCCGCCAGTTGTCTGAGGTGAGTTCGACCATCCAGAAGGGCGTGGCCGGTGCCGAAAGTATCTTCGAGCAACTGGATGAGGTGCCGGAGGTCGATAGCGGCGTGGTGGAGCGTGAGCGAGTCAATGGACGGCTTGAGATCCAGGGGCTTAGCTTCGCCTACCCAGGCACTGACAAGCCGGTGTTGCACGACATCAGCTTCACGGCCGAACCGGGGCAGATGGTGGCGCTGGTCGGCCGCTCGGGTAGCGGCAAGTCGACCCTGGCGAACCTCATACCGCGTTTTTATCATCATGAGCACGGGCGCATTTTGCTGGACGGCGTCGAGGTCGAAGAATACAAGCTGCGCAACCTGCGCCGGCATATCGCCCTGGTGACGCAACAGGTCACGCTGTTCAATGACACGGTCGCTAATAACATCGCCTATGGCGATCTGGCTGGCGCGCCGTTGGAGGATATCCAGCAGGCGGCCCGTGATGCCTATGCCGACGAGTTCATCCAGCAGATGCCCCAGGGCTACCAAACGCCCGTTGGCGAGAATGGCGTGCTGCTTTCCGGCGGTCAACGCCAGCGGTTGGCGATTGCCCGGGCCTTGTTGAAGAATGCGCCGGTGCTGATTCTGGACGAGGCGACGTCCGCGCTTGATACCGAGTCCGAGCGCCACATCCAGGGCGCGTTGGATCATGTGATGACCGGGCGTACCACGCTGGTCATCGCGCATCGCCTGAGCACCATCGAGAAGGCCGATCTGATTCTGGTGATGGAGCATGGGCGTATCGTGGAGCGCGGGACGCACGCGCAGTTGCTGGCGGCCAATGGTGCTTATGCAGGGCTCCATGCCAACCATTTCAAGGATGACGACGAAGCCTAGGGCCGATGGGTTCCTGCCCCGGCCAGGACGGTCGCGTTGCGCCGTCCAGCCGGCGACCCGGGCAACACGCTGCGGTGTTGCACCGGCTCCGGTTAGCCCCGGTACAGTTTGTCGCCATGTTATGATCCGCGACGTTTTTGCCGCTCCGGAGCCCTCATGAAACTGTCCATGCCCCGATTCGACCAAGCCTCCGTTCTGGTGGTTGGTGACGTCATGCTCGATCGATACTGGCATGGCGGCACGTCGCGGATATCACCGGAGGCGCCTGTGCCCGTGGTGAGGGTCGATCAGGTAGAAGATCGGCCGGGTGGCGCTGCCAACGTCGCGCTGAACATCGCGGCGCTCGGTGCGCCGGCTGCGCTGGTCGGCGTGACCGGAGTGGACGAGGCGCAGCAAAGCCTCGCTGACAGCCTGGCGGCCGCTGGGGTCAAGGCGCATTTCCAGGCCCTTGAGCATCAGCCGACCATCATCAAGCTGCGCGTCATGAGCCGTCACCAGCAACTGCTGCGGATGGATTTCGAGGAACCTTTCGATACCGATCCGGCTGCCTTGCTGCGTCAGGTCGAAGGGCTGCTGGATGGCATCAGGGTGCTGATCCTGTCCGATTACGGCAAAGGTGCGTTGCGCAATCACCAGGCCCTGATTCAGGCCGCCCGCAAGCGTGGCATCCCGGTGCTGGCCGATCCCAAGGGCAAGAACTTCGAAATCTATCGCGGCGCCTCGGTGATCACGCCCAACCTCGGTGAGTTCGAAGCCATCGTCGGGCATTGTGCCGACGAGGCCGAGCTGGTGACCAAGGGCGCCGAACTGATGCAGGACCTTGAGTTGGGTGCGTTGCTGGTGACGCGTGGCGAACACGGCATGACACTGCTGCGCCCGCAGCACTCACCGCTGCATTTGCCGGCGCGCGCGCGCGAAGTGTTTGATGTCACCGGGGCCGGCGACACCGTCATTTCCACCCTGGCCGCCGCCATCGCCGCGGGCGAGGAGTTGCCGCAGGCCGTGGCATTGGCGAATCTTGCCGCGGGTATCGTGGTTGGCAAGCTCGGTACGGCGTGTATCAGCGCCCCCGAGTTGCGTCGCGCCGTGCAGCGCGAGGAAGGCTCGGAGCGGGGCGTAATGACGCTCGAACAGTTGCTTACCGCTATCGAGGACGCCCGTGCCGAAGGCGAAAAAATCGTGTTCACCAATGGCTGCTTCGACATTCTGCATGCAGGTCACGTGACCTACCTGGAGCAGGCTCGTGCTCAGGGCGATCGGCTGATCGTCGCGGTCAACGATGATGGATCGGTGAGCCGTTTGAAAGGGCCTGGGCGTCCGATCAATTCGGTCGATCGGCGCATGGCGGTGCTGGCGGGCCTGGGGGCGGTGGATTGGGTGGTGTGCTTCCCAGAAGACACGCCCGAAGCGCTGTTGGCCGAGGTCAAGCCGGATGTACTGGTAAAAGGTGGCGACTACGGCGTCGATCAGGTGGTCGGAGCGCAGCTGGTCAAGGCGTATGGCGGCGTGGTGAAAGTCCTGGGGCTGGTGGAGAACAGCTCCACCACTGCAATTGTCGAGAAGATCCGCAGCCGCTGACGCGGTGCATCGGCGAGCCTCCTGGCTCGCCAGCCTGTCCCTTTTTGCAGTTATCGACACACCGCAGCGGTGGTCGTGTCGATCCAGTCTCGCCAGCGGATGCGCTCATCCCGCACGATCCATTCATGTTGTGGCGCAAAGCTTTCCGACAGCCACAGTCCGCGTGTGCTGGCCTGCACCGGCTGGCCCTTGCGCAGGGTCAGCAGCGCATCGGTCGGTCGTCCCTGATCCAACGGGATCAGGTAGAGATCGGGCCGGCTGCGGTCCAGCTGCGCAACCAGCTTGCCGTCCTCGAGGCGCTCATCGACATGAAACAGGCTCAGTTCACGGGTTTCCTTCGGCAGCTCCAGGCGCATGTCGTAGACCAACTGTAGCGAAGCAGTGGGTAAGTGAACGTAGGCTCTAGGCCGTTCCATCAATGTCATCTGGCCGCATTGGACCGGTCGGGCCGATCCGGACAGCGAAGCCAGATTGAAATGCACGGCCTCGCGATAACGCAGGCTGCCCTGATAAGGAGCCGGTAGCCAGATTTCCCCGAAGCGACCGGCCAACCAGCCTTCAGGCGTTTCCAGCAGGCATTCTTCGGCGACTTCCTGGATGGCCGTGAGCAGCGGCAGGCTGAGTTCGTGAGCCGGTACATAGCCGGAGATCAGCTTGAGAACGACATCGCCGCGATCCAGGCGCTGCTGCCGTACCAGCACCCAGTATTCCTGTCCCTGCCAGCGGAGCGTCAGGCGTACCGATACGCCGAGGTTGGCCAGTTCCAGGCTGAAACGTGCCGGATCGTCGATTGCGACCGCTCGGCGCCGCTCGAGCATTTCACTGAAGTTGAGCGGCCGACCGAGGCTCTGGTAACGCAGCCGCTCCGGGCTGGCATCGACCAGTACCGGCAGGGTCTTGAATGCGGTGGGGTTCTTGCGGATCAACACGCGCGGCATTCGGCTCCTCCTTGCGTCGGGGTCGGCCGTAGGGCCGTCGTTATTGTTGTCGGGACAAAACGGCTGCAGCGGTATGCACGTTATCTGACAAGTGTTGCGGGGTGATGGTGCCAATGATCGCGGCGCCCACGCCGGGATGGGTGAACAACAGCTCGAAGCTCGCTCTCACCGGATCTGCGCCTGATTCCAGGCAGACGTGGCCGCTGGCCAGGGCTTTCTTGACCAGGATGCCCTTGGCGTGGCTTGCAGCGTAGTCGAGTATCGGACGTTCGGCCTGTTCGTTTAGGTTGTAGGTGACCATCGCGCAATCGCCCCGCTCGAGCGCAAGCAGGCCGCCCTCGACGGTCTTGCCGGACAGACCATAGCCGAGAATCTTGCCCTCGCGCTTGAGCTCGGCAAGCGTCTCGTACACACCGCTGTCGCGCAGAATCTCCACGTCCCGCCCGTCGGAATGCACCAGCACCAGGTCGATCCGGTCGGTCTGCAACCGCCGGAGGCTGCGTTCGACGGAAAAACGTGTATGGGCGGGGGAGAAATCGAAGTGCGACTGGCCATCGACGAATTCCTCGCCGACCTTGCTGACGATGACCCATTGGTCCCGCTGGCCGTGCAGCAGGGGACCCAGGCGTTTTTCGCTGACGCCATATGCCGGTGCGGTGTCGATCAGGTTGATGCCCAGGTCGCGTGCCAGTCCGATCAGGTGGCGAGCCTGCGTGTCGTCCGGAATGCTGAATCCGCTGGGGTATTTGACGCCCTGATCGCGGCCCAGCTTGACGGTACCCAACCCCAGAGGGGAGACCGTCAGGCCTGTGTTGCCGAGGGGGCGGTGCAGGTCGTGCAGGGTCGTCTTCATGCCAGCAGACCTGTCCAGAACGGGCCGGTGACGGGAGGGGGCGGCAGGTCGGGCAGTGCAGGATGCGGCCGAGGGTGGATGCCGTCGCGTGTCAACGCAGCCTGGACACGATCAGCGAAGTCCGGCGCCAGTGCCAGTTTTGTGGGCCAGCCGACCAGCAGTCGCCCCTGCTCGGCGAGGAAGGCGTTGTCCGGCCGCGCCTGTGCAGATTGGGCCGGCTCTGCGCGATCGATGCGAAGGGTGGCCCATTGGGCCGACGAAAGGTCGATCCAGGGCACCAGATCGGCCAGTTCTTTCTTCGCGGCAGCGATCTGGGTCGCTTCGTCGCGCGCCACGCCCTGCGCTTCGGCGAGATCGCCGCCCAGGTACCAGATCCACTCGCCGTCCGCGGCTGGATGGCTGGTCACGGTCAGGCGCGGCTTTGTTCCGCCGCCCAGACAATGGGCATAGAGCGGCTTGAGCGTTGCCGCTTTCACGACGACCATGTGCAGCGGGCGTTTTTGCATCGCCGGCAGGGCGAGGCCCAGCGCCGACAGCAACTCGGCATTGCCCGCCCCGGCAGTCAGGACGATGCGCTGCGCGTTGATGGCGCGGCCATCGACGATCAACCCGGTCAGCTCACCGTTCTCGTTGAGCGGCTCGATCCGCTCGGCCTTCAACAAAGCAGGACCGGCCAGATCCGCCAGGCGCGCGATGAGGCTGGGTACGTCCAGCACCAGCTCGCTAAGCCGGTAGACCTTGCCTTTGAAACGCGGGTCCTGCAATGCCGGCGGCAGCTGGTCGCCCTTCACCTGGCCAACCCGTGAGCGCACCGCTTTGCTGGCGAAAAAGCTGGTGAGGTTGCCGGTCAGTGTGCCGGGCGACCAGAGATAGTGCGCATCGGACAACACCCGCACGCCGGAAAGATCGAGTTCGCCACCGCCGGCCAGTGCTTCGCGCCAGCGGCGTGGCATGTCGGCAATGGCTTCCGAGGCGCCTGTCAGCGCGCCGCTCAATGCGTACTTGGTGCCGCCGTGGATGATCCCCTGGGATTTCACGCTCTGCCCGCCGCCGAGTGCGCCCTTGTCCACCAAAAGCGTCGAATAACCCTGCCGACGCAGGCGCGCGTTCAGCCACAGGCCGGCGACGCCACCCCCCACGATCAGGACATCGGTGCTCAGCGAATCGGACATGGACGGGCCTCGTTGTGGGATCAGGCGCGCAGTATAAACCGCTTGCTCGTCGGCATCATGCGGACGGCTAGTGGCCGGTACTGCCCGAAAACAGCTGGATGACGACCACGCCGGCAACGATCATGGCCATTCCAAGCATGGCCGGCAGATCGAGCGACTGCCGATAGATCAGTGCGGCCACCACGCTGACCAGGACGATGCCCAGGCCGGCCCAGATGGCATAGGCGATGCCCACCGGAATCGTCTTGACGACCAGGCTGAGCATCCAGAACGAGATGCCGTAGCCGACGACGACCAGGAACAGCGGCAGCGGCCGACTGAAACCGTCCAGCGCCTTCATCGAAGACGTTGCGATGACCTCGGCGGTAATGGCGATGGCAAGATAGATATAACCAGTCATGACGTCTCCGGCGGGTAGGGCGGGCGGGTGGTGCGCTACGTTCGGCTGCCGCGATGCGCGCGAGTTCGTCGGAGAGCCTGCACCGTTTTCGCTGTGGCCGTTGCGCAGATGCCTTTGCTAAGCTCCGCGGCCATGAATCGTACCCTTTATACCGTGCTGTTCCACCTTGCCCTGCCGCTTATCCTGGTGCGGCTTTTCTGGCGCGCTCGGCGTGCTCCGGCCTATTCGAAACGGATTGCCGAGCGTTTCGCGATCGGGTTGCCGGCATTCGAGCCCGGCGGTATCTGGGTACATGCGGTGTCGGTGGGCGAAAGCATCGCCGCCGCACCGATGATCCGGGCGCTCAGTGCGCGTTATCCGCAATTGCCGATTACCGTGACCTGCATGACGCCAACCGGCTCCGAGCGGATTCGCGCGTTGTTCGGCGACAGGGTGCAGCACTGCTACCTACCTTACGATTTGCCGTGGGCCGCGTCGCGCTTTATGCAGCGACTACAGCCGAAGCTGGCCGTGGTGATGGAAACCGAGCTATGGCCCAATCACATCCACCAGTGCGCGCGACGCGGCATCCCCGTGGCGCTGGCCAATGCGAGACTGTCCGAGCGCTCGGCGCGTGGCTACGCACGGCTCGCCCGGTTGACCGCGCCGATGCTGGCCGAATTGAGCCTGATCGCCGCACAGACCGAGGCCGAAGCGGTCCGCTTCCGACAGCTCGGTGCGCGGGAGGCCGCCGTGACGGTCACCGGCTCGATCAAGTTCGACCTCAGCATCGACCCGGCCCTTTGCGGGCAGGCGCAGGCATTGCGCCAGCAATGGAGCGCCTGCGCCCGTCCGATCTGGATCGGCGCCAGCACCCATACCGGCGAGGATGAAATCCTGCTGGCTGCCCACCGCCAGTTGCTGAGCGTGCATCCCGACGCGCTGTTGATTCTGGTGCCGCGTCATCCTGAGCGATTCGGTTCGGTGTACGAGCTGTGTCGCAAACAGGGCTTTGCTACCGTTCGGCGCTCTATCGGCGAGCCGCCGCTGGCGCAGACGCAGGTTTTGCTGGGCGACACCATGGGCGAGCTGCTGTTTCTGTTCGCCCTGGCCGATGTGGCGTTCGTGGGCGGTAGCCTGGTGCCCACTGGCGGACACAATCTGTTGGAGCCTGCCGCGCTCGGCAAGCCCGTACTGACCGGCCCGCATCTGTTCAATTTTCTCGACATCGCCGCTCAGTTGCGGGACGCCGGTGCGTTGCAGGAGATCGACAGTGCACCCGAGCTGGCAGCGGCGATCGAGGCATTCTGGTCCGATCCGGCGGCCACGGCGAAGGCGCGTGATGCAGGCTACGGTGTCTTGAAAAACAACCAGGGCGCGCTGGGGCGGCTCCTGGACGGCCTGGGGAGACTGCTTGGCAGCTGAGGCGAGCGCCGGGCCTGTTGAACCTAGCAAGCCCTCGGTCCTGACAGGTGCTCGCCCTCGAGCTAGCCCCATGCGGACCGGAGGCGCGACGGCTGGGAACGGTGTTCGGGCTACTCCACGCGAACCGGCTTGCCGATGTTTTCCGACAGATCAGGTGGGAGAAAGTCGACGTCCGGGTCGTAGTCTGCTTTCAGATAGCGCTGCAGGTCCTCCAGGTCGCCCGGATTGAGCGTGCCGGCGGCCTGCTTCAGACGCAGGTTGTCGAGAATGTAGTCGTACCGGGCATTGTTGTAGTCGCGTACCGCGGCGAACAGGCGGCGCTGGGCGTCGAGTACATCGACGATGTTGCGCGTGCCCACCTGATAACCGATGTCGGTGGCTTGCAATGCACTCTGGTTGGAAACGATCGACTGCCGGCGTGCCTGGACCTGCTCCACATCGGTATTGACCGCACGATGCAGGTTACGGGTGGACTCGACCACCTGGCGACGCAGGCTCTCGCGCTGCTGCTCGGTTTGCGTCAATTGGTGAAAGGCTTCGCGGCTCAGGGAGGTGGTCAGGCCCCCGCTGTACAGCGGGATATTAAGCTGCAGACCGATGCTGCCCTGCTCGACGTCACCGTTGTAACGCGGCAGATCGAAGCCGGGAATATCCATGGAGCCGGTATTGGAGAATCCAAGGCTGTCGTTGTCACCTTTGCTGTAGCTGGCAAACGCATCGACCGTCGGCGCATGGCCGGCGCGGCGCTGGCGAAGGGTTTCCTCGGCCGCGATGACCGCCTTGTCGACCGCTTGCAGATCGAGATTCTGTCGCGCCGCGGTATCGACCCAGGCACTGGCGTCGTTCGGCACGGGCGGCAGAACCGGCAGGCTGTGCTCGATGCCTTCGAGCGCCAGGTACTGGCGATTGGTCAGGGTGAACAGCGCCTGGAAGGCATCGTCGACCTGGCGCTGCGCGATCATCCGGTTCGCGCGGGCAGTATCGAAGCCTGCCTGAGCCTCGAGCACGTCGGTGCGGTCGGACAGACCGACCTCGAAGCGCTCGTCGGCCTGATCGAGCTGCCGTTGGAAGGCGGCTTCTTCGGCCTTGGCGGCGGCGAGAGTGTCCTGTGCGCGCAGGACCGCGAAATAAGCCTGGGCGCTGAGGCGGATCAGATCCTGTTCGGCGATCGAGTACTGCAGCGCTGCCTGCTCGCTGATCGCCTGCGCGGCCTGTAATTGGAACCAGCGGTCGGCGCGAAAGATCGGCTGGCTCAGGGTCGCCTGGTAGACGGTGCCGCTGCGCGACAGCGAGCGCGAACCGGCACTGGTGTCGATGTCGATGTCGGTGCGGGTGCGGCTCGTCTCCGCGCCGGCACTCAGGTTGGGCAGCAGTCCGGAGCGCGCCTGGGGCACCACCTCCTGGATGGCCTGGTACTGGGCTCTGGCCGCTGCGAGGTCGGCGTTGTTTTCGACGGCCTGACGATAGACGCTGACCAGATCGGTGCGGTTGGAAAGCGGAGGTGCAGTCTCGGCCCATGCCAGCCCCGACGAGGCGGCGGTCACGGCGAGTGCCAGCGTGAGTCTGCGCAGCATGTGCGTCTTTCCCTGAAGCGAAGTGATGGGCAAGGCTATGCGCGGCCATGCGGGCGGTCAAGGTGCTTGGTGAGGTCACGTGAACGCACGGCTGAAAGGGGGCGACCCGGCTGGGTGCGATGGAAATCTGACTCATCGGTCGCGCATCGCGCGCCTGGCGTGGCTTTCCTTGCGAGTCTTGATTACACTCGATCGCGTTCTTGTCGGGGTGCCTTGAAGCGAAGGCTGAGATCGGAAAGTTCCGGATCCCGTTGAACCTGATCAGGTTAAGGCCTGCGTAGGGAACAAGATGTGCTCGCTGGTCCTGTCTGCGAGTCTCTCGGCGCCAGCCCCGGCGCGCCCGATGCCCTTTCCCCGCCGTGTTTTTCAGGTTCGCTCCGACAATTCTCGAGGAGCCAGTCTGATGCGTGCAGAACAACAAAACCTGAGTGAATCGGCCCAGGTCGATCAACAATCGATCCAGCCTTTCCCGCGTTCCCGGAAAATCTACGTGCAGGGATCGCGCCCGGACATTCGCGTGCCGATGCGCGAGATCAGCCTCGACGCGACCCCTACGGCCTTTTCCGGGCCTGGCGGCGCTGGCGAGATCAACGCGCCGGTGCTGGTGTATGACACCTCCGGCCCTTATACCGACCCGGCCGTGACCATCGATGTGCGAAAGGGTCTGGCCGACGTGCGTTCGGCCTGGATCGACGACCGAGGCGACACCGAACTGCTCGACGGGCTGAGTTCCAGGTTCGGCCAGCAGCGCCTTGCCGACGCCGAGCTGACCAGG
Source organism: Stutzerimonas stutzeri (assembly GCF_009789555.1). Classification (NCBI taxonomy): domain Bacteria; kingdom Pseudomonadati; phylum Pseudomonadota; class Gammaproteobacteria; order Pseudomonadales; family Pseudomonadaceae; genus Stutzerimonas; species Stutzerimonas stutzeri. Next base: position 163,911 of record NZ_CP046902.1, on the reverse strand, counting down.
ATGCGCTTTGCCCACGTGCGCAACCCGCGCCGCGCCAAGCCAGGCCGGAATGTCAGCCAGATGCACTATGCGCGTCAGGGCATCATCACGCCCGAGATGGAATTCGTCGCCATCCGCGAAAACATGAAATTGCAGGAAGCGCGCGCCGCCGGCCTACTCAACGAGCAGCACGCCGGGCAGCGTTTCGGTGCATCGATACCGAAAGAGATCACCGCTGAATTCGTGCGTGACGAAGTGGCGCGAGGCCGCGCGATCATCCCTGCCAACATCAACCACACCGAGCTGGAGCCGATGATCATCGGCCGCAACTTCCTGGTGAAGATCAATGGCAACATCGGCAATTCGGCGCTGGGGTCGAGCATCGAGGAAGAGGTCGCCAAGCTGACCTGGGGCATTCGCTGGGGGTCGGACACGGTCATGGACCTGTCCACCGGCAAGCACATCCACGAAACCCGCGAATGGATCATCCGCAACGCCCCCGTACCGATCGGAACGGTGCCGATCTACCAGGCGCTGGAGAAGGTCAACGGCATCGCCGAGGAGCTGACCTGGGAGCTGTTCCGCGACACGCTGATCGAACAGGCCGAACAGGGAGTCGATTATTTCACCATCCACGCCGGTGTCCTGCTGCGCTACGTGCCGCTGACCGCCAAGCGCGTCACCGGCATCGTGTCTCGCGGTGGTTCGATCATGGCCAAGTGGTGCCTGGCGCATCACCAGGAGAACTTCCTCTACACGCACTTCGAGGAAATCTGCGAAATCATGAAGGCCTACGACGTCAGCTTCTCGCTGGGCGACGGCCTGCGCCCCGGCTCCATCGCCGATGCCAACGACGCCGCGCAGTTCGGTGAGCTGGAAACCCTCGGTGAGCTGACCAGGATCGCCTGGAAGCACGACGTCCAGTGCATGATCGAAGGGCCGGGTCACGTGCCGATGCAGCTGATCAAGGAGAACATGGACAAGCAGCTCGAATGCTGCGACGAGGCGCCGTTCTATACCCTCGGCCCGCTGACCACCGACATCGCGCCGGGCTACGACCACATCACCAGCGGCATCGGTGCGGCCATGATCGGCTGGTTCGGTTGCGCCATGCTTTGCTACGTGACGCCCAAAGAGCATCTGGGCCTGCCGAACAAGGACGACGTCAAGACCGGGATTATCACCTACAAGATCGCCGCGCATGCCGCCGATCTCGCCAAGGGGCATCCGGGCGCGCAGATTCGCGATAACGCCTTGTCCAAGGCGCGTTTCGAGTTCCGCTGGGAAGACCAGTTCAACCTCGGGCTGGACCCGGACACCGCGCGCAGCTACCACGATGAAACCCTGCCGAAGGACTCGGCCAAGGTGGCGCATTTCTGCTCGATGTGCGGGCCGAAATTCTGCTCGATGAAGATTACCCAGGAGGTCCGTGACTATGCGGCGCAAAACGGCCTGACCGATGAGCAGAAAGCCATCGAAGCTGGCTTTGCCGAGCAGTCGTCACGCTTCAAGGACGAAGGGTCGGTGATCTACAAGCAGGTCTGAGGGTGCGCGCAGGGCGGCGTAGCGCTTCGTGCGCCTCGCTCCCTGGCGACTGGCATGGCTCGATGGGGGCGTCGGAGGCGTGGATGACCTCTGACGCTGTCCACCCTGGCGAGCCTCAAGCGCTCGCTCCGGTGAGCAAACGCCGTCCGGCCGCAGTCAGCGGCTGCGCCTGGATTCGTCTGCGCGAGCGAGCAGTCTCGCTCCGTGGCTTTGCGCCGGGCAACCGGCTTTTTTTTCGAGACTACCTACGTGAATACGCCTGGCCTTTATTCTCCGCATCATGCGATCGACCCCACGCAGCGCGTTCTCGGTGGACGCGATCTGTTCTCCCTTTGGTTTTCGCTGGGTATCGGCCTGATGGTACTGCAGCTGGGCGCCCTGCTCGCGCCTGGGCTCGGCATGAGTGGGGCGCTGCTGGCGATCCTCAGCGGCACCGCGGTCGGCGTGCTGTTGCTGGGTGCGGTCGCGGTGATCGGCTGCGACACCGGCCTGTCGTCGATGGCCAACCTCAAGCTCACGCTGGGTGGTCGCGGCGCGGTACTGCCTGCATTGCTCAATCTGGTGCAACTGGTCGGTTGGGGCGCATTCGAACTCATCGTCATGCGCGACGCGGCGAGCCTCTTGGCCGCCCGTGCGTTTGGCCAAGAGAGCGGATTGACCAGTCCCATCCTCTGGACGGTGTCGTTTGGCGTGCTGGCCACGCTGTTGGCAATCACCGGTCCGCTGACGTTCGTGCGACGGATACTGCGCAAGTGGGGCATCTGGCTGCTGCTGGGCGCCTGCCTGTGGCTGACCTGGAACCTGCTGGACAAAGCCGATCTGCCAGCACTCTGGGCGCGGCAGGGCGATGGCTCGCTGCCGTTCGCGCTGGGCTTCGATATCGCCATCGCCATGCCGTTGTCGTGGCTGCCGCTGATCGCCGATTACTCGCGCTTCGGCAAGGCGGCACGGCGTGTGTTCGGCGGCACCGTGATCGGTTTCTTTGTCGGCAACGTCTGGCTGATGAGCCTCGGCGTGGCCTATACCCTGGCATTTGCAAGCGCTGGCGAAGTCAACGCGTTGCTGCTGGCATTGGCGGGCGCCGGGCTGGGTATCCCGCTGTTGCTGATTCTGCTCGATGAGTCCGAAAATGCCTTCGCCGACATCCATTCGGCAGCGGTTTCGGTGGGCGTGCTGCTCCCGGTTCGTATCGAGTGGCTGGCGCTGATCATCGGCGCGCTTTGCACGTTCATCGCCTGGCTCGCGCCGCTGGCCGAATATCAGAACTTCCTGCTGCTGATCGGCTCGGTGTTCGCGCCGCTGTTCGGCGTGGTGCTGGTCGATCATTTCCTGCTGCGGCGGCGGGGTCTGCAGCCGGCGCGGCTGGTGGCGCTGCGCTGGGAGGCGCTGCTGGCGTGGGGCTGCGGCGTAATGACCTACCACTGGCTGACGAGCGCCTGGCCGCAGATCGGGGCCAGCCTGCCGGCGCTCTTCGTCTCGGGTGGACTGTTGCTGCTGCTGAGCCGCGTCAGCCGTGTTACGGCAGATATGCCGGCTTCACAATAGCGGCGAGTTCCTCGTACGGGATTTCCAGTTCGGGATGGCCGCTCGAGTAGGGCGCGATGCTGTAGACGTCGTATTTCAGCAGCACCTTGTCGCGTAGCAGCGCGACATGAGGGGTCCGCTGGAACGGCCACTGCTGGGAAAACGCGGCGTCGTGGTCGTTGGCCACCAGCCAGCGCTGGTGCGCCTGTGCGGCGGCGCGCCAGAAGGCGCCCTCCTTGCCGGGAAGGAGAATGTCGGCCAGTTGCAGCTCGCGGTCCTGTTCACGGTCATAGTTGATGAAGCCGCGCCCGGGCATGCCGTGTGCACCTCCGGTGTACAGGTAGCTCGACAGCTCGACGACCAGCAGCGTGTCATGCTGGTCGCGCAACTTCGCTTGGAGATAGCTGCTCCAGCCGGGCTCGGCATCGTGCAGGAAATCCTGCTGGTAGCCTTCCAGCGTGGCCGGCACCACCGCCTCCGGGCTGTTCACGGTCATCTTGCGTAACCGCTGGTCGATCAGCGCGTTCAACGCAGGCTCATCGGCGAACAGCTGGGTATCGATGTTGACCAGCGGGCAGCTGTCGTCCTGCTCCGGGCAGCCGGCGGGACGTTGCTCGCTGACGATCTGTCGAACGTCGACAGCGCGCCCTGCACCAAAGTGCTGGCAGGCGCTGAGCAGCAGTGCGAGGGTGATCAGTACGAGGGATTGGCGAAAAGGCATCAGTGACTTCATGGCTCTAATGGTGACTGCGGTGCGGTTTCGAGTGCCAGTGGATAGGGAAGTTCGTATGGCGTCGTCAAGCAATTTTTAACCGTGCGAGTGGTCTGCAAAGGGCTGCGCCTGAATAAACGGCGCGCTAGGATGACACTTCAAAGACCGCTCACGCCGTGACGGTTGCAGCCTTTCCAGCGCCAGGCGGGCGCGGACAAACCGATATGTGAGTGCTTCATGACCGATACGTTCAAACCCGGCTCGGATGATGTCCAGATCATCGAGCGAGAGCAATGCTTCAATGGCTTTTATCGCCTGGATCGTTTGCAGCTGCGCCATCGTTTGTTCAGCGGCGGCATGGGCCGGCAGTTGGAGCGCGAGCTGTTCGTGCGGCACGATGCGGTCTGCGTCCTGCCTTACGATCCGCGTCGGGACGAGGTCGTGCTGATCGAGCAGTTTCGGGTCGGCGCGATAGGCAAGGTCGACAATCCATGGTTGATCGAACTGGTCGCCGGCCTGATCGACAAGGATGAACAGCCCGAGGAGGTGGCACGCCGCGAAGCCGTCGAAGAGGCGGGGCTGGAAATCGCCGAGCTGTGGCCTGTGACCACCTATTTTCCATCACCAGGCGGCAGCACCGAGCGGGTGCACCTTTTCGTCGGGCATTGCGACAGCTCCAATGCGGGGGGCGTGTTCGGGCTGGATGAAGAGGGCGAGGACATCCGCGTGCATGTCTGGTCGATGCAGAGGGCCCTGCAGGCGGTGCGCGACGGTGGCATCGACAATGCCGCGAGCATCATTGCGCTGCAGTGGCTGGCCTTGAATCGCGATGAAATCAGGGGGGCATGGGCATGAGGCGAACGCGCGAGCGGTATCGTGTCGATCTGCTGGAGTTGCAGGCGGCCTGCGAGGCGAATTACCTGCGGCTGATGCGTCTGTTGCCAGAGATGCGCAACCCGTCCGAGACACGTCGGATCGCCATGAGCCAGGGCGACCGGCTGCTCGGCGTACTCGTGCTGAAGGTCGTGGAAAGCTGCCCCTATACCACCACGGTGCAAATCAGCCAGCAGGATTGCCTGCCCTGGTTGCCGGTGCCCCAGATGGACGTGCGGGTCTATCACGATGCCCGTATGGCTGAAGTGATCAGCGCCGAGAATGCCCGACGGTTTCGCGGCATCTACAGCTATCCCAACGCGCAGATGCACCAGCCCGACGAGAAGAACCAGCTCAACCTGTTCCTGGGCGAATGGCTCGGTCACTGCCTGGCCTGCGGTCATGAACTCGAGCCGGTGCTGTAGCCCGCTATCAGCGTTCAACCAGGCCCTGCAACAAGAACATGACCGTCCTGTGACGCAGCCAGCGCACTGACTCGCTCGCCGTGGGTTCTGTGATGCAAGCCCGCATCGCGTGGTTTACCCCCACAACCGCCAGCCACCATAATTCCTCCGCCATTCGCCAAAGGAGACGGGTCTTGGCTGCTTCGACCCTCATCGCTGAAAAAGACTCGGTACTGCTGGTGCAGCTGACGGACAGTCATCTGTTCGCCGAGGCGGGCGGCAAGTTGCTGGGCATGGACACCGGCGAGAGCCTGCAACGGGTCGTCGATCTGGTCATCGATGAGCAGCCGAGTGTCGACTTGATACTGGCGACCGGCGACCTTTCACAGGACGGTTCGCTGGCCTCCTATCAGCGTTTTCGTCAGTTGTCCGAGCGTATCGACGCGCCGGTACGCTGGTGCCCCGGCAACCACGACGAACTGGCGGCCATGCAGGAAGCGACTCGCGGCAGCGAGCTCATGCAGCCTGTGCTGGATATCGGCGCGTGGCGGGTCATCCTGCTCGATACGCTGGTGCCGGGTTCGGTATTCGGGATGCTTCGCGACGACCAGCTGGCGCTGCTCGAGCGAACCTTGCGCGAGGCACCGCAGCGTCATCATCTGGTCTGCCTGCATCATCATCCGGTCAGCATTGGCAGTCGCTGGATGGACAGCATCGGTCTGCACAACCGTGACGCCCTGTTCGATGTGCTCGATCGCTTTGACTGTGTGCAGGCAGTGCTCTGGGGCCACATACACCAAGAGTTCGATGCCGTGCGTGGGGGCGTCCGCCTGCTTGCAACGCCGTCGACGGGCGTGCAGTTCGCGCCGGGCAGCGAGGATTTTCAGGTCGACACCCGCGCCCCGGGCTACCGCTGGCTGCGTCTGCACGCCGATGGGCGTCTCGACACCGGGGTTTCCCGAGTGGTCGGTACGACCTTCGAGGTGGATTACAGCATCAAGGGCTATTGAAGCCCGAGCGCTGGCGACTGACGCAATGGCCGGCGCGGCTCGTGTCATGTGGCTTGCAGCCAGCGCGCCTCGCCTAGTAGCCTTTCGGTCTTTTGCCAGCCCAGCGAACCAGCATGACCCACACGCACCCCGCCATTCTCTACATGCACGGCCTGAACAGCTCTCCGTTGTCGCAGAAGGCCAGCCAGTTGACCGCGGCGCTGGAGCGCATCGGCATGGGGGCATGGCTGCGAGTACCGGCCTTGCACCATCATCCTCGCCAGGCCATCGCGCAGCTTGAATCGGCATTGGCCGAGCTGGGGCGCCCGCTGCTGGTCGGCAGCTCCCTCGGCGGATACTATGCAACGCATCTCGCCGAGCGCCACGGGCTCAAGGCTTTGTTGATCAATCCGGCCGTGACGCCGCATCGTCGCTTCGAGGGTTACCTCGGTACACAGACCAATCTGTACACGGGCGAGGCGTGGGAGCTGACCGAGGACCACGTGGTGGCCCTGGCCGAGCTTGAAGTGCCGCCGCCGCAAGACGCCGAGCGCTACCAGGTCTGGTTGCAGACGGGTGACGAAACCCTCGATTACCGGCATGCCGCCGACTTCTATAAGGGTTGCGCTGTGCGCATCCAGGCTGGCGGCGATCATGGCTTCCAGGGGTTCACCGAGCGGCTTCCCGCTCTGCTGGCGTTTGCCGGCTTCGACCCGGCGATTTTCGCAGACGTCGATTTCTCCGATTCATAAGGACATCACGAGACGCCCATGTCTTACACCGCACAAGCCATCGAAGTCCTCTCCGGCCTGGATCCGGTGCGCAAGCGTCCGGGTATGTACACCGACACCTCTCGGCCCAATCATCTGGCGCAGGAGGTCATTGACAACAGCGTGGACGAAGCGCTGGCGGGTCATGCCAGTTCCGTCCAGGTGATCCTGCACCAGGATAATTCTCTCCAGGTCATCGACGACGGGCGCGGCATGCCCGTGGATATCCACCCGGAAGAGGGTGTCTCGGGTGTCGAGCTGATCCTCACCAAACTGCACGCCGGCGGCAAGTTTTCCAACAAGAACTACCAGTTCTCCGGCGGTTTGCACGGGGTCGGCATCTCGGTCGTCAATGCCTTGTCGACCCGCGTCGAGGTGACCGTCAAGCGGGACGGTAGTGAATACCGCATGACCTTCGCCGATGGGTTCAAGGCCAGCGAGCTGGACGTCGTCGGTTCGGTCGGCAAGCGCAACACTGGCACCAGCGTGCATTTCTGGGCCGATCCGAAGTATTTCGATACGCCGAAGTTCTCCATCAGCCGCCTCAAGCACGTGCTCAAAGCCAAGGCCGTGCTTTGCCCCGGGCTCAACGTCAGTTTCGAGGACAAGAGCAGCGGCGAAAAAGTCGAATGGCATTACGAGGACGGGCTTCGCTCGTATCTGGTCGATGCTGTCAGCGACTTTGCCCGCCTGCCCGACGAGCCCTTCTGCGGCAGTCTGGCTGGCAGCAAGGAGGCGGTCGACTGGGCGTTGCTGTGGCTCCCCGAAGGTGGCGACAGCGTCCAGGAAAGCTACGTCAACCTGATCCCCACTGCGCAGGGCGGGACGCATGTCAACGGCCTGCGCCAGGGATTGCTGGATGCCATGCGCGAGTTCTGCGAGTTCCGCAACCTGCTACCGCGCGGCGTCAAGCTGGCCCCGGAGGATGTCTGGGAGCGGATCGCCTTCGTGCTTTCGACCAAAATGCAGGAACCCCAGTTTTCCGGCCAGACCAAGGAGCGGTTGTCCTCGCGTGAAGCGGCGGCGTTCGTCTCCGGCGTGGTCAAGGACGCGTTCAGCCTGTGGCTCAACGCGCATCCCGAGCTTGGCCTGCAATTGGCCGAACTGGCGATCAGCAACGCCGGACGTCGTCTCAAGGCCAGCAAGAAGGTCGAGCGCAAGCGCATTACCCAAGGGCCGGCGCTGCCCGGCAAGCTGGCCGACTGCGCTGGCCAGGACCCGGCGCGCTCCGAGCTGTTTCTGGTGGAGGGCGATTCGGCCGGCGGCTCGGCCAAGCAGGCGCGTGACAAGGAGTTCCAGGCGATCATGCCGCTGCGCGGCAAGATATTGAACACCTGGGAAGTCGACGGCAGCGAAGTGCTGGCCAGCCAGGAGGTGCACGATATCGCGGTCGCCATCGGCGTCGACCCCGGCGCGGCGGACATCTCCCAGCTGCGTTATGGCAAGATCTGCATCCTCGCCGACGCCGATTCGGACGGCCTGCACATCGCCACGCTGCTGTGCGCCCTGTTCGTTCGGCACTTCCGTCCGCTGGTCGACGCCGGTCATGTCTATGTGGCGATGCCGCCGCTGTACCGCATCGATCTGGGCAAGGACATCTTCTATGCGCTGGACGAAGCCGAGCGCGACGGCATTCTCGATCGCCTGCTGGCCGAGAAGCGCCGCGGCAAGCCGCAGGTCACCCGCTTCAAGGGGCTGGGTGAAATGAATCCGCCGCAGCTGCGCGAAACCACCATGGACCCCAACACGCGACGGCTCGTGCAGCTGACGCTTGGTGATTTCGACGGCACCCGTGAAATCATGGACATGCTGCTGGCCAAAAAGCGCGCGGGCGATCGCAAAAGCTGGCTCGAATCCAAGGGCAACCTCGCCGAGGTGCTGATTTGAACGCTCGCTGGGTTGCACTGGTGGCCGCGCTGGCGGCCCCGGCGTGGGGAGCGCAGGACGTTGCGGAACTGGCGTTGGAGAGCGAACACCCGGTGGAAGGGATCGCCCAGGGCAACCTTTCCGGACTGGCCTGGTGCGGTGATGGGCTCTGGGCCGTCTCGGACCGTGAGGACGACCGGTTGTACCGCCTCGATGCCAGTGAAACCGTCTGGCAAGCCGAAGCCGAGCAGTTCGAGTTACCGCCCGTGCCGAACACCGGTTTGTCGTGGGGCGTGCGCATGCGGGCCGCTATCACCGGCCTGGTGCGCGGCGGCGAAATGGATTTCGAGGGTCTGAGCTGCGACAGCCTGGGCAACCGCTACCTGGTCAGCGAAGCGCACGCGGCGGTGCTGCGGGTCAATCCGGCAGGCACGGCCGAATGGCTGAACCTGCCTGACAGCCTGGTGCGCCAGGCACGCGCGAGCGGCATGCTGCTGCAGTTCAATGCGATGTTCGAGGGCATCACGGTTGATCCGGAGGCCAATCGCCTGTGGTTGGCGGCCGAACACAGTCGCCGGGGCCTGATGGTCATGCATCGCAAGCAGAGCGTCTGGCAGTGCACGGGTGGCTGTGTGTTACTGGCCGAGGGGGGGAGCGAACCACCACCGCCAGCGATGGCCGAAAGCGATCAGCCCCGGAGGTTTTCCGGCCTGGCTTTCCACATGGACAAACTGTTCACCCTCGAACCCGTTTCCAACCGGATTTGTCGGCGCAACCCGGCGTCCGGCGATAGCGAGCTGTGCTGGTCCTATGCAGCCACGGCATTGGCGGACGGACGCCGCTATGACACCCCGTTCGGCAATGCCGAAGCGCTGTGGGTGGATGCAGAGGGCGCCTGGATCGGCGTCGACAACAATGGTCTGACGCGCGCCGACGGTGAAACGCGTCCGGTGGTCTGGCGATTTGCCGCGCCAAAGGGCGGCTGGGGTGCCAAACAGTGACGCAGCCCGCCGGCCGCCGCGCCGGCCGCGTCATGCTGGTGCTGGCCTGGGGCGCGGGGCTGCTATTGGCCACGCAGTTTTTTGCCGACTGGGAACAGAGTCGCTTCAATCCCAATCGTGAACCGGTTTCGGTGGTGCAGGGCGACCAGATCGAGGTGCGGCTGGACAGTAACAGCCAGGGGCACTTCGTCGCCGACGGACTGATCAACGGTGAGCCGGTCACCTTCCTGCTGGACACCGGGGCGACCGATGTGGCGATACCCGCCGAGCAGGCGGAGCGCCTCGACCTGGCCCGTGGTGCGCCGGTGGCGCTGCAGACCGCCAATGGCGTGACGACGGGCTACCGTACGGTGCTCGAGAGCCTGACGCTTGGAAATATCGTCCTGCATGACGTGCGTGCGCTCATTGCGCCCGGCTTCGGCGGCGAACAGGTTCTGCTGGGCATGAGTGCCCTGAAACAACTCGAATTCACCCAGCGCGCAGGCACTCTGGTGCTGCGCCAACATGCCACGGATCGACCATGAGCGAAACTATCGACCTGAGCCTGGACGGCGTGGAGCGTCGCTCCCTCGCTGATTTCACCGAGCAGGCTTACCTCAATTATTCGATGTACGTGATCATGGATCGCGCACTGCCGCACATTGGCGACGGCCTCAAACCGGTGCAGCGGCGGATCATCTACGCCATGAGCGAGCTGGGGCTGAACGCCGATTCGAAGCACAAGAAGTCGGCGCGTACCGTCGGTGACGTGCTGGGCAAGTTCCACCCTCACGGCGATTCGGCCTGCTATGAAGCGATGGTGCTGATGGCCCAGCCGTTCAGTTACCGCTACACGCTGGTCGACGGCCAGGGCAACTGGGGTGCGCCGGACGATCCGAAGTCGTTCGCCGCCATGCGCTACACCGAGGCCCGCCTGTCCCGCTATTCGGAAGTGCTGCTGTCCGAGCTGGGGCAGGGCACGGTCGATTGGGTGCCGAACTTCGACGGCACGCTCGACGAGCCGGCGACGTTGCCGGCGCGCCTGCCCAATCTGCTGCTCAACGGCACCACCGGTATCGCCGTGGGCATGGCGACCGACGTACCGCCCCACAACCTGCGCGAAGTCGCCGCCGCCTGCGTGCGCCTGCTCGACGAGCCGAGTACCTCCGTGGAGCAGCTCTGCGAGCACGTACAAGGCCCGGATTATCCGACCGAGGCGGAAATCGTCACGCCTCGCGCTGACCTGCTGAAGATTTATGAAACGGGCCGCGGTTCGGTGCGCATGCGCGCCGTGTATCGCGTCGAGGACGGCGACATCGTGGTCACCTCGCTGCCGCACCAGGTGTCAGGCTCCAAGGTGCTGGAACAGATCGCCTCGCAGATGCAGGCGAAAAAGCTGCCGATGGTGGCCGATCTGCGCGACGAGTCGGACCACGAAAACCCGTGCCGGATCGTCATCATTCCGCGCTCCAACCGGGTCGACGCGCATGAACTGATGCAGCACCTGTTCGCGACCACCGAGCTGGAGTCCAGCTATCGGGTCAACACCAACGTGATCGGCCTCGACGGCCGCCCGCAGGTGAAGAACCTCAAGGTGTTGCTCAGTGAGTGGTTGACCTACCGCATCGGTACCGTGCGCCGTAGGTTGCAGTTCCGCCTGGACAAGGTTGAGAAGCGGCTGCACCTGTTGGAAGGTTTGCTGGTAGCGTTCCTCAACCTCGACGAAGTGATTCATATCATTCGGACCGAGGACCAGCCCAAGCCGGTCCTGATGGCGCGTTTCGAGCTGTCCGAGCTACAGGCCGACTACATTCTCGACACCCGCCTGCGTCAGCTGGCGCGCCTGGAAGAGATGAAGATTCGCGGCGAGCAGGACGAGCTGGCCAAGGAGCGGGACAGGCTGCTGGCATTGCTGGGCAGCGAGGCCAAGCTGAAGAAACTGGTGCGCAAGGAACTGATCGCCGACGCCGAGACCTATGGCGACGACCGCCGCTCCCCCATCGTGGCGCGCGCCGAAGCGCGGGCGCTGTCGGAAAACGAACTGCTGCCCTCCGAGCCGGTCACCGTGGTGATCTCGGAAAAAGGCTGGGCGCGTTGCGCCAAGGGCCACGACATCGACGCCACCGGACTGTCCTACAAGGCCGGAGATGGCTTCCGGGCCGCTGCGACGGGCCGATCCAACCAGTACGCGGTGTTCATCGATTCCAGCGGTCGTAGCTATTCGCTGCCGGCACACTCGCTTCCTTCTGCGCGCGGCCAGGGCGAGCCGCTTACCGGACGCCTCACGCCGCCGCCGGGCGCCAGCTTCGAGTGCGTACTGCTGCCAGAGGACGATGCGCTGTATGTCATTGCCTCGGATGCCGGTTATGGCTTCGTGGTCAAGGGCGAGGATCTGCAAGCCAAGAACAAGGCAGGCAAGGCGCTGCTGTCGCTGCCGACCGGTGCGCGCGTGGTCGCGCCGCGGCCGCTGAGCAATCGAGATCAGGACTGGCTGGCCGCTGTGACGACCGAAGGGCGATTGTTGGTGTTCCCGGTTCGCGACCTGCCACAACTGGGCAAGGGCAAGGGTAACAAGATCATCGGTATCGCTGGCGACCGCGTAGCCAGCCGTGAGGAGTACCTGATGGATCTCGCCGTGCTGCCTGAGGGAGCGACGCTGGTGCTGCAGGCCGGCAAGCGCACCCTGTCGCTCAAGGCTGATGATCTTGAACATTACAAGGGTGAGCGCGGCAGGCGAGGAAACAAGCTGCCTCGGGGCTTCCAGCGTGTGGATGCGCTGCTGGTCGAGACGCTGAACTGAGGCCGAGCCTCATTGGAGGCTGGCATCCGGCGAACGTTTCACGGAAGATAGCGGCCTTCTCATTTCATCCATTCGCGAGACGATTGCTGCAATCAGCCGCCGCCTCGCGGGCAAGACAATCGGTACGGCGACCCGGGTGGCCGATGCAGCGAAGCAGGTCGGAACCTGCTGGCTCATCGCGTCGCCAGGGCCCTTTGCCAAGGTAGAGACGAACGTGCAGCGCCTCACAACTGTTTTATTACTCGCCTGTGCCAGCCTTACGGGTTGCGTCACCCAGCCCGTACCGATGTACCGGCTCGACAACGGAACAGTGGAGATGCCCGCGCAGGCGAAGGATGGCGCGGCGATATTGCTTGGGCCGGTGACACTGGCCGACTACCTGCACAATGATGCACTGCTGCAGCGCCTTCCGGATGGAAGCCTGGCGGCCAATGGCCAGCAGGCGCGTTGGGCCGGACAGTTGCAAGGCGACATCAATCAGCTTCTGTTGCGCCAGTTGGCCTGGCGCTTGAAGACCCAGACCCTCGAATTGAGTCCGGGCAGTAAAGGCTTCGACCCTGATGTCCAGATCGAACTGGAAATCACCCGGCTTGATTCCGGTCCGCAGCATCCCGCTGTGCTGGAAGCCCAGTGGCGCTTGCTGGACAAGCAGGGCAAGCGCCAGGGCAGCCGTCTGGTCCGGCTGCAGGAAGAGCATCAGGGCAGCACGACCGACCAGGTGCGCGCGCAGAGCGTGTTGTTGCAGCGCCTTAGCGAGATGATGGCGTCCGCGGTCGAGCCGATGACCATGGCAAGGGCCCGTGCGAAGCAGAACGTCGGCAAGGCAGCGGCCAAGCCAGAAGCGCCGCCTGCCATACCCGCGGCCGAGCCGATCCGGACCGACCTGGAAGTGTTCCGCTTCTGAGCGCTGGCGCGACCCCGCGATCAGGCAATCACACCCGGCTGGGCTTGCAACTGACTGTCACGGCCGGGCCGGGCCGTCGATCCCGTGCCGTTCGCCTGTGTTGCCCAGCCGTTGCGCCGCGAATCAGGCGGCATGCCGTTCTCCATCGCATTCTGGCCGAGTGTCGCGTCAATCGCCGTTCCGCCAAGGAGGCGACAACGCGTCGACGCTGTCGAGGGGGTCAGCCGCGGCTGCGCAACTCGTGCATGCGGGCCAGCTGGCGCTCGAGCAGGGATGGGTAGGGTTCGAGCAGACGCTCGACGCAGCAGGCACCTTCCGGGCTGGCAATCGGGCGGATGCGTGCACGCTGGCGGATCAGGCTGTCTTCGCCAATTCCACGCTCGACCAGCAGCAGATTGCGGCTGTGCTGCGACATGGCCAGCGCCGCCTGCGCCGGTTCGCTGAGCAGCAGGTCGCCCTGGCTGAGATCGTAGAGTCCTTCGCCCTGGGTCAGCCCCAGTTGCAGCTGCAGGGTGATGCCACTGTCAGCCACCTCGATCTGCAGCGCGTGGCCGAGCGCGCGCAGCAACTCGCCGCAGCACAAGGCATGGGTCAGGTAGTTCTGCTCGTCGTCCTGGCTGTGAAACAGCATGAGGCTGCTGCCGTCGTTGAGCGTATGCAATTCGGCCTGGTAAAGGGTCGCCGCTTGCTGCAAGCAGTCACTGTAGCGCTGCAAGAGCTCGGTAAGCCGAGCACGCGGCAGGCGACGCAGTTGCTCCTGCGCACCGAGCTGGACCGCCAGTACACCGCTTTTCCCCGCTGCGGCTGGCGTTGCCGGTGCGATGGCCACGGGCACGGGCGCCGGTTTGGCTTGTTCGAACGGAGGCCGCTCGTCGAAGGGGCTGAGATCGTCTGGCTCGATGGGCGCCTCGGGTGTTTTGTTGCTCGGCGGCTCGTATTCATCTTCGTCGTCGAGGTGCTCGTCCAGCGTGATGGCCGGGCTGTCGTGATGCCTGGCGGGGCCCGCCGCGGGCACGTCGAAGTGCGCCGAGTAGAGGTCCTGCATGCTGTCGTCCAGCTCGATTTCCGGTTCGGGCGCCTCGGGTACCAGGCGTGCCTGCAGTTGACGCGCCAGGTCGCCGATCTCGTCCTGCCGGCCCGCGCCGGGCGCCGGGTCGTCCGGATCGCGCAGCCACAGCCGCAGCTGCATCAGCGGCAGCGAAAGCTGCCGCCCCAGGCGCATGCTGAGCGTCAGCGCGAGCGCCAGCAGGATCAGGCTGAGCAGCCCCATGCTTTGCAGGCTGATGGTCATCGGCTGCTGGAACTGGCGCATGTCGAGGCTGATGCGCAGGTGCCCGGCGATCACTTCCTGAAAGCTGATGGGCGTGGAATAAAGGCCTTCTTCGTCACCCAGCAGATTACGCTGCGGGCGCGCGCCCGACTCCGCCAGCACGCGGTTGTCGACGCTGTAGATCGCGGCGTGAGCCACCAGCGGGTTCTTCACCAGATTGCTCAGCAGTACGTTGAGGCTGAGGATGTCATTGGCCACCAGCAGATCGGTCGCCGAGGCTGCCGTCTGGGTGATCAGGCTCTGACCCAGCGCATCGGCCTGCTGCTCCATGGCATGCTTGAACTGCATGCCCATGACCCAGGCATAGATGATCAACGCCAGGGCGACCAGCAGCAGGGTGTGGCTGGCCACTCGCAGCACCAGCGGAACGCGTCGCTGGCGCAGTGCGCGATAGATCAGCAGAAAGAAATTATCGGGTTTGACGGATGCGGGCCGGTTCACAGAGCGCGGCTCTACTCTTGAGGAAGGTGCCGCGCAGTATACGGAAAGCGCGGTGGGGGCCGAAAGACTCAGGGCCAAAGCTGACGAAATGTAGCAAGCATCGCCCCTGGATGACGGGCCGCTCGCATCGGGCGGATGTGGTGACGCTCAGCAGTAGGCCGGCTGTTGTAGAATGCCCGCCTTCTTTGCCCATAGGAGCTGCGCCTTGCGCGAAATCGTTCTGATTAATATCACCGGGGAAGACCGCCCCGGGCTGACCGCGGCCATCACCGGCGTGCTCGCTCAGGGTGGCGTGAATATCCTGGATATCGGTCAGGCGGTGATACATGACACCTTGTCGTTCGGGATTCTTGTGGAGATACCCGACACCGAGCGCGCCTCTTCGGTGCTCAAGGACGTGTTGTTCATGGGCTACAAGCACGACCAGCAGGTGCGCTTCACGCCGGTCGCCGAGCACGATTATCAGCAATGGGTCGCAGGGCAGGGCAAGCCTCGGCACATCGTCACGCTATTGACTCGCAAGGTCACGGCCGAGCAGTTGCAGCGGGTCAGCTCGATCACCGCCAAATACGGCCTCAACATCGATCACATCGACCGTCTGTCCGGGCGTCAGCCGCTGGATATGCCAGAAGAACTGGGCAAGGGTTGCATTGAATTCTCGGTGCGCGGCGAGCCTGAAGACACGGCTGCCCTACGCGCCGAGTTTCTCAGTGTGGCGCAGGAACTCAACGTCGATATCGCCTTCCAGCGCGACTCGGTGTTCCGTCGCAATCGCAGGCTCGCGGTGTTCGACATGGACTCGACGCTGATCGAGGCGGAAGTCATCGATGAATTGGCCAAGGTGGCCGGTGTCGGTCCTCAGGTGGCTGAAATCACCGAGCGAGCGATGCGCGGTGAACTGGATTTCCGCGCCAGCTTCAAAGAGCGCCTGGCTTTGCTTGAAGGCCTGGAGGAGCGCGCCCTGGCCGAAGTCGGGGCCAGCCTGCGATTGACCGAGGGTGCCGAGCTGCTGTTCGCGGAATTGAAACGGCTGGGCTACAAGACTGCGATCCTGTCGGGTGGCTTCACCTACTTTGCGCGTCAGCTGCAATCCAGGCTTGGAATCGACTACGTGTATGCCAACGAACTTGAAATCGTCGATGGCAAGCTTACCGGCGTCGCCCAGGAACCCATCGTCGATGCGCAGCGCAAGGCCGATCTGCTTCGTGAACTGGCCGAGCGTGAGGGCCTGCGCCTGGAGCAGACGATTGCCGTGGGTGACGGCGCCAACGATTTGCCGATGCTCGGATTGGCCGGGCTGGGTGTCGCCTTCCGCGCCAAGCCGTTGGTCAAGCAGTCCGCCAAGCAGGCGATCTCCACCCTGGGGCTCGATGGAATTCTCTACCTGCTCGGGTTCAGGGACAGGGAAGGCGTGGAATAGAACAACCCACGAGCGCCTGCGAGTGCGTCGCCCAGCTTAGCGCCTGGGCCGGGCGCGCAGGCCACAGCGCAACTCCCATAGCGAAGCAACGGGCGACGTTGCGCCTCGGCCTTCGCCGGCTCGAGGCCGCGGTAGCAGGCCTCTTCCTCGGCGGTTGCCGCGGCCGTGGACTCAGGGCTTGATCGCCACCTTGAGCACGCCGTCGCGCTGGTTGGCGAACAGGTCATAGGCGTCAGTAATAGCGTCCAGGGCGTACTGGTGGGTGACCAGCGGCCCCAGATCGACCCGCCCCGAGGCCACTACATTCAGCAGGCGCCGCATGCGTTCCTTGCCGCCCGGGCAGAGCGAAGTGACGATCCTGTTATCTCCGAGGCCTGCGTGAAAGGCGCCGAGGGGGATGGTCAGATCGCTGGAATAGACGCCGAGGCTGGACAGCGTGCCGCCGGGCTTGAGTACCCGCAAGGCGCTTTCGAAGGTCGATTGCGTTCCCAGTGCCTCGATCGAGGCGTCCGCGCCGCGTCCGCCGGTAAGCTTGAGCACTTCCTCGACCACGTCGACGTTGCGGAAATTCAAGGTGACGTCGGCGCCCATCTGCCGAGCGATGTCCAGTCGGGTATCGACGCCGTCCACTGCAATGATCGTGCTGGCGCCGCGCAGCTTGGCCCCCGCGGTTGCGCAGAGGCCGATCGGTCCCTGGGCGAAGATCACCACGATGTCACCGATCTTGATGTTGGCGGCCTCAGCACCGGCAAAACCGGTGGACATGATGTCCGGGCACATCAGCACTTGTTCGTCGCTCAGTCCATCCGGCACGGGTGCCAGATTGGCCTGGGCGTCGGGCACCAGTACATACTCGGCCTGGGTGCCGTCGATGGTGTTGCCGAAGCGCCAGCCGCCCGTGGGTTTGTAGCCGTGACAGCTGCAGCCGCCATCCTGCGAGGCGAGGCCGTCCTGGCAGGCGTAGGAGGTAAAGCTCGGGCAGATCGCCCCGGCCACGACCCGCTGACCTTCCTGGTAGCCCTTCACGTTGCTTCCGAGTTTTTCGATGATGCCGACCGGTTCGTGACCAATGGTCAAACCTGGCACGACGGGATATTCGCCTTTAAGGATGTGCACATCGGTGCCGCAGATAGTCGTCGTGGTGATGCGAAGCAGGGCGTCGTTGGGGCCGATCTCGGGGATGGGTTTGTCCTGCAGCTCGATACGGCCCGGTTCGACGAACACGGCAGCTTTCATCATGGTCATGGCGCAACTCCTCTCGCAAATGGAAGGCGTGCGCAAACTCTAGTCCAATCGTGTGGATGTGGCCTGACGCTGATCAAGCCACGGGGCGAATGCGGGCAGTTGCAGCGAGCCGGTGACAGGCGTGCGCCTCGGTTATTCCTCGTCCGAGGCGAAGTTGTAGTCCATCGACTGGCTTGGGCCCTGAAGATACTGGCCCTGGATGTAACCGACACCGGCCTGCCACAGCGTGGCTAGGACGGTGGCGCTTTCGACGAAGGGTACGATGCTCTGTCGGTGCTGCTCATGCAGCTCGGCGAGCAATTGCTTGAGCGCTTCCTGGTTTTCCTGACGTGTCAGGTCCTGGGTGTAGGAGCCGTCTACCTTGACGAACTCGGCATTCAGGTGCTTCAGCGTGTTGAACGGGTTGAGCACACAGCCGAACTGGGCCAGGGCGATGCGGCAGCCGAGCCCGATGAGTCCCTGGGAGAGCGCTTTCGCCTGTCGCAGGTAGGCGACGGCGTCGTTCTCGTCGAGCTGGAAGATCAGCGAGTCGGGTGGCAGTTTGGATGCCTTGAGCGCGACGCCAAGCCAGGTGATCAGTGACGGGTCCTGCAGGCTGGCACCCGACAGATGCACCATGAGGCGGGTGCTGTGGCCCTTGCTGCGGTGCTCGGCGAGCAGCTTGATGGAGTTGAGCAGCACCCACCGGTCTATCCGGGTGGCCAGCCCCGCTTCGTTGGCGGCGTCAAGGAAGTCTGCCGGCGGAACTTCGACCCCTTGCGGGTCAAGCAGGCGCAGCAGAACCTCATAGTGCTCGTGGCTGTCGCCGCGCAGGCTGATGATCGGCTGGAAGAGCAGGCGGAAGCTGTTTTTTTCCAGCGCTTGCTGCAGCATCGCCAGGATATTGCCGCGGCTGGCCGCGGCAGCGAGTTCGTCGGCCGGGTCATAAATGCGAAGCGCATTGCCGTCGGCGAGTTCTTCGGCGCAGCGGTGGGCGCGGTCGATCACGTCGCGCGCCTTCGCGGTGCGTTCGTCCAGCGCCGCGACACCAATGCTCAGGCTGGTCTGGACGGTACGGCCGCCAATGTCGAACAAATGCCCTTCGACTTTTCGCAGCAATTGAACCAGTGGTTGTTCGAATTGCTGGGGCAAGGCTTCGGACATCAACATCGCAAAGGCGTCGTCACCGAAACGTGCCAGCTCGGCTTTGTCCTCGAATTGCTCGCGCAGCACTTGGGCCAGCTCGGCCAGCAAGCGGTCCGAATCGCCCAGGCCGATCTCGGTCTGCAGGCTGGCGAAGCGATCGATCCGTATGTAGGCCAGGCTCGAACCTTGCCCGGCGTTGACCGCGCGTTCGACCGCGCCGTCCAGCAACTCGAGGAAGTGGTTGCGATTGTAGAGGCCTGTCACCGGATCCTGGTTGCTGATCTCGCGCAGCTTCTCCAGTTCGGCGTTGTCATTCTCCGCGCGAATGACGACCTGGATGCAGGACTCGCCGTCGTAGCTGGCGGGCGAAAAATGCATGCGTGCCTTGAAGTTGCCGCCATCGGCGCGGATGCCGCCGCAGACCAGCTCGGCGCTGCCTTGCAGGCTTTGGTAATTCTTCAGAAATCCTTTGAACTCACCTTGGTCGCAGGAGGCGATCAGGTCGATCATCGGCATGCCTTCGAGTTCTTCCACATCTTCGTAGCCGAAGAGTTCGAGATAGGCGCGGTTGGCATAGATATGCATGCCGTCGTGGACATACGCGATGGCGTCCACCGAGCTTTCGAGCAGCAGTTGGCAGCGCTTCTCGGCCTCGCGCAGCGCCAGCTCGGCGGAGCGACGGGCGCGGCGCTCGTCCAGGTTCGCCAGCTCGCGATTGGCGATGAGGATCAGCCATTCGTCTTCGCCCTGCGGAAGCGCGCCTTGGGCGCCCAGGGTGAGGGCTTCGGTGATCGCATCGGGGTCGTTGCCATCGATCAGCTGGATGACCGGAATGTCCTTGGCTTGCTTGCGGATGGCGCCGATTGCTTCGCTGGGCTCGAGATTGACGCTGGCCGGCGCGCTGATCAGCAGGTCCCAGGTCTGTTGAAGCACATCGGCGAGGTCCTCGCTCGAGGTGAGTCGGTGCACCCGCGTCGCCTGGCCCGCGTTGCGAAACAGGCTGACCAGTCGCTCAGCTTCATTCTGCGAGTCCTCGAGGATCAGCAGACGGATGGTTTTCTTTTGCGAGGCCATGGCAGCAGCAGCTTTGGAACGACCCTTGGAGGGGACGTGAAGGCTAAAAATCGGTGAGCCGCAATCTACAGTGTGTTCCAGAGCGAGTCAAAATCTTCACCGCGAGGAGCAGACTGGTTTCCCCGCGCTGTGATCGGCGTCTCCCGGGAAACGGCTACCAGTCCCGCCAGTTGATACTCGAACTGGTTGTAACTGCTGGTGCCGGTCTGGCGTCGACGGAGCATGGCGCGATGTTCCTCGCCATTCTGGTTGATCTGCACTTTCTGCCCTTCCTGAAAGGG
Source organism: Stutzerimonas stutzeri (assembly GCF_009789555.1). NCBI lineage: Bacteria > Pseudomonadati > Pseudomonadota > Gammaproteobacteria > Pseudomonadales > Pseudomonadaceae > Stutzerimonas > Stutzerimonas stutzeri. The sequence goes on along the minus strand of NZ_CP046902.1, from coordinate 143,649 downwards.
CAGGCGCGGAACGATCAGCGCGGCGGGCCGGGATATCACGCTGATTTCCGGCAGCAGCAGGGCTCGCAGGTATTCGCTGCCTTGCTCGGTCTTGCGCAGCAGGCGCAGGCCACAAGGTTGGGCAGACGGGGCGATGAGCTCCACGCCCATCTGTGGCCCGCTACCGCGAACCTGGCGAATCCAGCGCACCACCGCCACGCTCCAGGTCTGGCTGGCGGGGTCCTGCAGGCCGAGCAGTTCGCCCGCCTGCAGCTGTGCCGGCACCTCGCCAGGCCAGGACAGGCAGAAGCCGCCCGGGCTGTGGTCGACCCGCTGCACCTCGAATGTCCGAAAGCCACTGTCCGCCGGCGGCGTCACGGTCTCGGCCTCGGCTGCCTGTTCCGGCATGACCGGACGGACGAATTCGATGTGCTCGTCCGGAAGGATTCCGTCTCCGTTGATCGCCTGCGCGTCGAAGGCGACGGCCCAGATGTCCGGCGCCGCGTTGTTCAGTTTGAACACGGCGGATCGAGCCGCATCGGGCCGTTTCAACAGCTCGCCGAACTGGCGCTGGCCCGCCAGGTAGTAGTGCAGCGCGCTCATTCCGATGCACAGGGTCATCGTCCCCTGTGCGGGCGCGCGCTGGAAGCTACGCTCGGAAATGTCGCCCCAGGCGGCACTTACATGCTGCAGCAGATCGAGGCTCAAGCCGTCGGGGATGACCAGCCCGTTCTGTTCGGAACCGTTTGACGGCGACTGCAGATGACGCTGGATGGCCTTGACCAGCCCATGCGGGTCGATGCCGAGCAGGTCCGCGGGCTCGTTGGCCGCGAACATCGAGCGATAGCGCGGCGGACCGTCGATGCGGGGTGACACACCGAAGAGGCTGGAGGGATCTTGCGCGGTCTGCAGGCGGACCAGCGCGCTCCAGGGCTCGAGCAGTTGCGCCAGCTGGGCAATGTTCTGCTGGCGCATCTGGTTGCAGCGGGCGCTGCCGATCATGAGTGCGACGATATAACTCTGCTCGGCGCTCAGGCCCTTGACCTGATAGGCCAGCTCGTCACGAACGAGGGTGCGCTGAACGGCATGCGTCACGGCGAGGCTGTGCAGTTGATGAAGCTCGAGCCACAAGCCGTCGGGCGTGGGCCTGTACAGTTGCGTCGAGCGAACCAGTATTGCGCAAAGGCTGCGAATCGACCGTTGCAGCGCAATGGTGAGTAGTTGCAGGCGATCGCGCCCGGTCTGCGGCGCCAGCTCGACGGCGATCAGCTTGTAGCCGATGGCCAAATGATTGTGCAGCGCCTGGCATAGGCTGGCGACCTTGCGCGGGCGTTCGCCGAGCACGATCGGCTGATTGATGAAGTAGCGCTCCAGCTCACGACAGACGAAATGGATCTCCGGACGCAGCAGTTCGAGCAGTTGCAGGCGGACCGGCGCGGTCGTGCGTAGCTGGTTGAGTTCCAGCATGGCCTGGTACAGCTGCCTTGCAGTCTCGCCGAGGTTGGCCTTGGGCAGCCCGGAAAGCCAGTGCTTGACCCCGCGCACGCTGGGGTCGCAGAAGGATAACTCCTGGCGATCCGGCGTAGGTACGCGCAACAGCAAGGGTTGGCTCTGGTTTTCCAAGCAATGAACTCCGTGACCGTGTCGCTGACGCATCGCCTGTCATTCGGCGGTGCGTTCAGGCAATCGCCCCAGTGATGTCAAAATGAAATCGTTTCGGGCGACATAATAACGATCATGGAGAAGTTGGCTAGTGCCAACCGACCATTGGTTGGAACGCTACGGCTGCGTCGGCGCGGAATCCGCGGTAACGATCGGCGACGCCGGCTTGGCCTGGCCCAGCCCTTCGCCCATGCAGACCGGCGTCAACGCGGCCAGCTGTTCCGCCCAGCGAACCTGGTCGGGCCCGAACAGCAGGATCACCGTGGAGCCCAGCTTGAAACGGCCCATCTCGGCGCCTTTTTCGAGGTGGATGGGGGCTCGACTGGCTTCGTCATAGCGGACGGTCTTGAGTGTGCGCTTGGGGGGCGTGACCAGCCCGGCCCAGACGGTCTCGATGCTGGCGACGATCATCGCGCCGACCAGTACCATCGCCATCGGACCGCGCTCGGTATCGAACAGGCAAACCACACGCTCGTTGCGGGTGAACAGTTCCGGTACGCCTTCGGCGGTCACGGTGTTGACCGAGAAGATGCGGCCTGGCACGTACACCATCTCGCGCAGGGTGCCGGCCAGCGGCATGTGCACCCGGTGATAATCCTTGGGCGACAGGTAGACGGTAGCAAAATCGCCGCCCATGAAGGGCGCCGCGCGTTGATGGTCGCCGCCGAGCAGTTCCATCACGCTGTAGCTGTGCCCCTTGGCCTGGAAGATCCGCCCCTGCTCGATGCGGCCAAGCTGGCTGATGGCACCGTCGCACGGATTGAGTATCGCGCCAGGGGTCGGGTCCAGCGGCCGGGCACCGTCTTTCAGGGCGCGGGTGAAGAAGGCGTTGAAATGCTCGTAGGCGGTGGGCTCTTCGATCTGCGCCTCGCGCATGTCTACCTGGAAGTGCCGAATGAACCCTTTGATGAAGGCGTTCTTCAACCAGGGCAGGCGGCACTCGGCGAGACAGCCGGCGAGACGCGAAATCAGATGATGCGGAAGCAGGTACTGGCTGAGTACGAACAAGCGATCTTTCATGGATGACCTTTTCATTGCTGGATCGGGGTGTCGGGCAGGTTGCCCCATTCGCCCCAGGAGCCGGGATATCCCTTGATGCGCGGATAGCCCAGTGCCTTGGCCAGCAGGTAGGTGAAGCCGGAGCGATGATGCGTCTGGCAGTGAGTGATGATTTCCTTGTCGGCGGTGATGCCGAGCGCCTCCAGCCGTTCGGCGATGTCTTCGCGGATGCGCAGCGCGCGGGCCGGGTCCATCGCGGCGGTCCATTCATAGTTGATTGCGCCGGGTATATGGCCGGCGCGTGCGGCCAGTGCCTTCTCGCCGCGGTATTCCTCGGGCGATCGTGCGTCCCAGATAACCAGATCGGCAGCCCCGAGCCGGCTCTCGATGTATTCGCGGGTTGCGCTGGGCGCCTCGTCGAGTTTCAGTGCCACCGGCCCGCCTGCGTCGGCGGGGCGCTCGCGTGACAGGGGGCGCTGTTCGGCCAGCCAGGCGTGCAAGCCGCCGTTCAGGTAGTGATAGTGCCGGTGCCCGATGATATCCAGCAGCCAGATGAATCGGCCTGCCCAGCCGCCCCCCTCATCGTCATAGACGACGTAGACCGCATCGGGACGGTGCCCCAGCGCGCCGAACAAGGCCTCCAGCTGCGGCTTGCCCGGTAGCAGTCCGGGCGCCGGCGGTTGGCCCAGCTGGGTCTGTTTGGGATCGACGAACCGCGCGCCGGGCAGATGGCCTTCGGCGTAGCGGGTGGCGCTGGTCAGGTCGACCAGAATCAGCTCGGGTGCGTTCAGGCGTTCGGCCAGATCGGCGGGTTCGATGACCAGCGGCAGGGTAGCAAAGGCGGACACGGCAAGCCTCGGTGGGTCGGAAAGGGCCAAGTCTAGCGAAAAAATCAGCGGCCGCGTTTGCTGAACGTTGCCAGGGCGCGCTCGATGCATTGCACGGTTCTGGTAAAGGCCTGCAGGCCCGTCTCGCTGAATGCGCTGTTGCCCTGGTCAGCCACCAGCAGCATGACCGCGCGGCCCTCGTGGCCGACCGAGCGCAACAGGATGTGCTCGCTGGGAAACAGCGCCTTCAGCGTGCCTGGCAGCAGCGCGGAGAACTGGGCCAGGTTGTCTGGCTTGAGCCGCAGCAGCACGGGTTTTTCGAGGAGTTTGCGCAGCACCTGGCTCTGGTCCGGGTCGAGCACCAGCCGGGCCGCCTCGCGCGGCAGGCCACTGGCCTGTTGGCTGACCAGACGTTGATGTTTGCGGTCGACAAGCATCAGCAACACCCGTTGCATGCCGGCAGAGGTCAGCGCTTTGCATGCGGTCGCGGTGAGCTGGAGGATGTTGTCGTACGGGCTCGGTTCGCTGAGCAGTTCACGGCAGTGCGCGCGCCATTGTTCCAGTGTCCCGGTATCGGGCAGCTTCGCCTTCCGCTCGGCCTGGAAAACGCTGTCCCATGGCCAGATCAGGCCCTGGGCGGGGTGCCAGAGATCGGTCTGCCCGATCGCTCGCGCGCTGGTCACCGCTTGCTGATGTGTCAGTTGCTGCAGCTCGGCCAGCGGGACTTGCAGGTAGAGTCCTGCGAGCTGTTGCCAGCGCAGGCTGTGGACACCGCTCCAGCTGTGATGTGCCGAGAGGGCCAGGCCGTTGGCGAGCAGGATGGTATTGCTCGGCAAGGTGAGCCAGCGGCGCAGCGGAGGATCGGCATCGAGTCGCTGCTGCTGGTGCAGCGGATGCTCGTTGTCACGGGCGATGTGCAGCGCCTTGACCAACAGGCGGCGGTGCTCGTCGAGCAGTCGATAGCCTTCGGCGATCCAGCCCGGCAGGCCCCAGTGTTCGGCCGTCGCCGCGCAAAGCGTGAGCAGCGATACGCCCAGCAGCGCGTGTTCGACCTGACGCGCCGGCTCCCGCTTGACCAGCACCCGCTGTTCCCAGGCCTCGAGCAATGCCGGGTGAGCGGCGACCAGTGCCCAGAGCGGGGCGAGAAACAGCAGGCTGCTCCAGTGGATTTCCTGCCAGAGGCGTGCGAGACGGGAGGCGAACAATCCGTTGGCCTGCTGGCTGGCATGGTGGCTGATGAGCAGCATCTGCCGCAGCGGGGCGGGGATGTCGCGGGGCCGGGCCGCGGGAATCCGTGCGAACAGGGTTTCGGCACGCTTCAGGCCAATGCGGCTGAGCGCCACTTCCAGGCTTTCGGCCGGTTTGTGGGTGGCTGCCGCATCGCGGTTGGCTTCGCGAATCACGACGAGCGCCAGGACCGGGCTTTCCTGAATCAGCTCGGCGATCTGGCGCATCGACAGGCTGCTGTCGCGCAGCGCACGCTGGACGCGCGTATACGGTTCGGCGGCGGCAGGCAGCACAACGGCATCCAGCGTCTCGATCCAGGCGGCAAGCGTGCGGGGGAGTGGGGTCGTGGTCATGGCGCCGTCGAACTAGCATTTCATCGGGATGGCCTTTAGTCTGGCGCAAAAGCTCCGATAACCAGAACAATTCTTTTCATACGCCCCGCCTGTAACCCAGTGAGCGCGCCTCGTCGCGTGGCTTGACCCAGGTGTCCTGAGATCAGGTTTTAGACGTACCTCTTATGGCAAAAATCATCGGTATCATTGTCGTCATCGCCAGCGTCCTCGGCGGCTTCGTGCTGTCCGGCGGCAAGCTCGGCGCGCTTATCCACCCGTTCGAGGTGATGATCATCGGAGGCGCTGCGCTCGGAGGGTTTTTGCAGGCGAACCCTGGCAGCACCATCAAGATCGTCTTCAGGAAATCGCTGCAGATGTTCAGCACGCGGTTTACCCACACGTACTATCTCGAGGTGCTGGGGCTGCTCTACGAAGTCCTCAACAAGAGCCGTCGGGAGGGCATGATGGCGATCGAAGCGGATCTGGAAGAGCCCGCCTCCAGCCCGATTTTCAGCAAATACCCGGCCATTCTGAAAGACGAGCGAATGACCGCGTTCATCTGCGATTACCTGCGGATCATGTCGTCGGGCAACATGGCCCCGCATGAGCTCGAAGGTCTGTTCGACATGGAACTGAACAGCATGAAGGAGGAGCTGGAGCATCCCGCGCATGCGGTCGCTCGCGTTGCCGACGGCTTGCCCGCGATGGGTATCGTCGCGGCTGTGCTGGGTATCGTCATCACCATGTCGGTGCTGGCCGACGCGAACAATGCGGAGATTGGCGAAAAAGTCGGTACGGCGCTGGTGGGTACCTTCCTCGGCATTCTCGCCTCGTATGGATTTTTCGGCCCGCTGGCCGCGGCGCTCGAGCATGATGCCAAGGAGGAGCTGAACCTCTACGAAGGCATCAAGGCGACCCTGGTTTCGTCCGCCTCCGGCATGCCTCCGACCCTGGCCGTGGAGTTCGGCCGCAAGGTGCTGCTGTCTGCGCACCGACCGAGCTTCGCCGAGCTCGAACAAGCCATGCGTGGTAGCTAAGAGCAACCATGGACAACAACCAACCGATCATCATCAAGCGGGTCAAGAAGACTGCCGGCGGTCACCACGGCGGCGCGTGGAAAATTGCCTTCGCCGACTTCGCGACCGCCATGATGGCCTTTTTTCTGGTGATGTGGCTGATGTCCTCGGCCACGCCGGAGCAGAAACGGGCAATTTCTGGCTACTTCCAGGACCCCATCGGCTTCACCGAAAGCGCGAGCCCGCATGTGATCGATCTCGGCGGCACGCCGACGCCGTCGCCGGACCGCACCCTCAATGCGGAGGTCGATCCGGCCGTCCAGCAGAGCGAGTCGAAGATCGATGCCGATCAGGCGGAAACCTTCGCCGAGCAACTGGAGCGCGAGCGACTGGAGCTGCTGCTGCAGGAACTGCAGAACAAGGTCGACGAAAATCCGGACCTGACCCGCTTCAAGGATCAGATTCTCTTCGAGATCACCCAGGACGGCTTGCGTATCCAGATCATGGATGCCGCCAATCGTCCGATGTTCGCCCTGGGTAGCGCGCGGCTCCAGCCCTATTTCGAGGACATCCTGCTGGCGATGGCCGATACCATCCGCGCGGTGCCGAACAAGATCAGCATCAGCGGTCACACCGACGCCAAGCCGTACTCGGGGCAGGGCGACTTCGGCAACTGGGAGCTTTCATCGGGGCGTGCCAACGCGGCGCGGCGAACGCTGGTGGCCGGCGGCTATCCGGACGAGCAGATTGCTCGCGTGGTCGGCTACGCCTCGTCCGCCCTGTTCGACCGGGACGATCCACTGAATCCAGTCAACCGTCGCATCGATATCCTGGTACTGACCAGAAAGGCCCAGCGCACCATCGAAGGTGAACAATCGGATGCGGCGGACCCTGCGGCGGTAGCGCCGGAGCAAGCCCCGGCGGCGGTACCCGACGTGCTGCCGCCGGAACAGGTGCGCGAGCGATTGAACATTTTCGAAGACGGCGTCCTGCAGTTCGATCAGCCCGGCGGCAACTGATTCCCGCCTGGGCGCCTGCGTGGCGGCTTGTCAGCGGGTGTCTACTCGTTAGTAGTCGGTGCTCGACAGGGTACTGAGAATATGCCGATAGCTGGCCATGCGCTGCGGTTGGATCTGCCCCTGTTCCAGCGCCTTCAGCAGCGCGCAGCCCGGCTCGCGGTCGTGCTTGCAATCGCGGAAGCGGCAGCGTCCGAGCAGGTCCTGGAACTCGATGAAGCCGGCTTCAACGTCGGCGCGGCTTACGTGGCCCAGGCCAAATTCGCGAATACCGGGTGAGTCGATCAACTCGCCACCGCCTGGAAAGTGAAACAGTCGTGCCGTGGTGGTGGTGTGGGTGCCCTTGCCGGTCATTTCCGACAACGCCCCGACCCGGGTATCGACACCGGGCAGCAAGCTGTTCACCAGCGACGATTTGCCTACCCCGGATTGGCCGACGAACACGCTGACATGCCCGTCGAGTCTCGCCTTGAGCGCTTCCATGCCGGCGCCGTCATGGGCGGACACCTCCATCAGCGGATAGCCCAGCGTCCGATACACGGACAACAGCGCGTTGAGCGCGCGCTCGTTCTGCGCGTCGATGAGATCGGCCTTGTTCAGCAGCAATAGCGGGGTGATGCCCGCATGTTCGGCGGCGATCAGGTAGCGGTCTATGAGGTTGGCATGAGGTTCCGGCAGCGGGGCGAAAACGATGACGATCAGGTCGACGTTGGCCGCCACGGGTTTGAGCTGGCCGCGCGTGTCGGGCCGGCAGAGTTCGGATTGGCGCGCAAGCTGGGCGACGATCACGCCGATGCCCTGGTTGCCGGGCCGCCAGACCACCCGATCGCCAGTCACCAGAGCCGGCAGGTTGGCGCGCAGATGGCAGCGAAACACCTGGCCGCGATGCTCGCCTTCCTGCGCCTCGACCTCCACCTGAACGCCGAAGTGCGCAATCACCAGACCGGTCTGTTCCGGGCCCAGATCGCCGCCCTCGAGCTCCTCGATGGCGCGCGATTCCCGACGAGCCGCGCGGGAGGCGCGCTCTTCCTGAATTTTCTCGATGCGCCAGCTTTGTCGGCGGTTGAGGTGGCGTTTGGCCATTAACGAAGATGCCCAGGCAGGAAAAGTAGGCGAGTCTAGCACGCCGGTCAGCCCGGTCTGGGGCCTGTATGAGCCGCCATCGGGCGGTTAGACTTCTTCCACTGTTCTTTTTTGCGGCGCGCCCCATGCCGGCACTTTCTCCCTCGCGATCTCCCGTCCTGTTGGCGTTGTTCAGCCAGGTGTCGTCATCGATCATCACCTGGCTGCTGTTGCTGGCGCTGGCACGAACCACCGACTGGCCCATCGGTCTGCTGCCCGCCGCCTGGGTGCAGGGCGTGCTCGCCGGGCTGATCGGTCATTCGTTCGGCCTGTCACGGTGGTGGTTGCCAATCAATCTCTGCTTCGTGCCTGGGTTGGTATTGATGCAGGGTCATTCGCTACCGCCTTGGCTGTTGTTGGCGGGCTTTACTGCTCTGCTGCTGTTGAACTGGAACGCCCTGACCGAGCGGGTGCCGCTCTACCTGACCGGCACGGCAGCCGAACAACGGCTGAGCCAGCGGTTGGCCCAGTTGCCCGGCGACTTTCGATTCATCGATCTGGGCAGTGGCCTCGGCGGAACCCTGGTTCGATTGTCACGCGCTTATCCTTCGGCGCATTTCGTCGGTGTCGAGACCGCTCCGCTGACCTTCGTGTTGTGCTGGCTGCGCTGTCTGTTGCGGCGAAATTGCAGGGTGCGGTTTCGCAGCATCTGGCGCCAGCCGTTGGGCGAGCACGACGTTGTCTACTGCTTCCTGTCACCGGCGCCGATGCCCGCGCTGTGGCAGAAGGCGTGTGCCGAAATGCGTCCGGGTGCGCTGCTGATCAGCAACAGCTTCGGCGTGCCGGGCGTGGAGCCGCAGGAAATCCTGCCGGTCGATGACTGGCGACACTCGCGGCTTTTGATCTGGCGGCCTGGCGACCGATACGCGACCTGACGGCCACCGCCCGAGCGGCTAAACTGCGCGCCATAGCCAAGGAGCCCACCATGCAGAACCCGCAGAACCTCATCTGGATCGATCTGGAAATGACTGGCCTGGACCCGGATAACGACGTCATCATCGAGATGGCGACGATTGTCACCGACAGCCAGCTCAACGTGCTGGCCGAAGGTCCGGTTCTGGCCATTCACCAGAGCGACGACATCCTGGCCGGCATGGATGAGTGGAACACTCGCCAGCATGGCGGTTCCGGACTGACTCAGCGGGTGCGCGACAGCGAAATTTCGACCGAGGAAGCCGAAGCCCGGACGCTGGCCTTTCTAGAGCAATGGGTGCCGAAGGGCAAGTCGCCGATCTGTGGCAACAGCATCTGCCAGGATCGGCGCTTTCTCTACCGGCGCATGCCGCGTCTGGAAGCCTATTTCCACTACCGCAATCTGGATGTCTCGACCCTCAAGGAGCTGGCCGCGCGTTGGGCGCCCGATGTGCTTGCCAGCTTCAAGAAGGGCGGTACCCACCTGGCGCTGGACGACATTCGCGAGTCGATTGCCGAACTGCGCCATTATCGCGAGCACTTCATCAAGGTCTGAAGGTCAGCGCCCGAGTTTGCGCAATTCATCCGACTCGACCACCCGTGTACCGTCGCCGTCCTCCAGTGCCAGGCGCCAGAGCGCGCGCGCGAGGGTACAGGCCGGGATGCCCCGGTACTTGCCGGGCAGCAGATAAGAGAGCGGTGCCGTCAGCCGTTCCATCGGGCGCACCACCATGCGAGGGCCCAGCAACTGCGAGGGTCGGACGATGGTCAATTGTGGCCAGTCCTGCGCGCGCAATGCTTCTTCCATCTCGCCCTTTACCCGGCAGTAGAAGATCGAACTGTCCGGGTTGGCGCCCAGCGAGCTGATCACCAGCAGATGCCGTGCGCCCAGCTCGCGGGCGCGCCCGGCGAACGCCACGACCAGATCATGATCGATGGCGCGGAAGGCTTCCTGGGTTCCGGCATCCTTGATGGTGCTGCCCAGGCAACAGAATGCGGTGTCGATCTCGCCGGTCAGTCGAGGCAGCAGGGTTTGCAACGGGCCGACCGGATTGACGAGCCGAGGGTGCTCGGCCAGTGGTTTGCGACTGGGTGCCAGCACGCGCTCCACCGTGGGTTCGTTGAGCAGGCGGTCGAGCAGATGTTCGCCGGTCAGCCCGGTGGCGCCGGCAAGCAAAATACGCTGTGGCGTCAAATACATGGTTTGGCTTCCTGTAAGTCAGTCGGTCGGCGTCGCCTGCGATTGGGTCAGCCTCCGCCAGTGTTCGACAACCTGCTCCGGCGCCCAGATCTGTGGCTCCGAAGCCTGATAGTGGTCGGCTTGCTCACGTTCGGCAACACTCGTCTGTGCCAGCGTGAAAGCCTTCGCAATATCTGTGGTCTGTTGCAGGGCCTCGGCGAACAGCGCGCGACCGAAATAGGTGAAATCGCTTTGCTCCGAGCAGCCGAACGATACCCGGTCGGCCCGTGCGGCGGTGATCACCAGCGTGTTCGGGCTTTTCAGCGGCTCGATGAACCCACCCGAATAGCAGGCCGAAATCACCACCACCTTGTTGCGCTCGGCGAGCGGCTCTAGCAGCGCAGCCAGATCTGGCGCGGCGAGGTCGTCCAGTGCCAGCCGGGGCTGTGCCAGGACCAGCTGATGGTCGGCCGAACCATGGCTGGTCAGATAGAGGAAGATGAGGTCTTCGGGGCCGCTGCGCTCGGACAGTCGGTCGATCGCTCGCGAAAGATTCTCGCGAGTGGCCAGCGGGCGATCAGTGAAGTGTTCGCGGTGATTGACCAGGCTGATCTGGCCATGGGCGGCGAAGCGATCGGCCAGTAACCGGTCCACGTAGTCCACTTCCCGGAGGAATACGCTCTGACGCCCATCGCCTGCCACGGTCAGGCTGTACAGTTCGGTCGCCGGGGTCGAGGCGGGTATCGCGTCGAGGGCTTCGGTGAGCAGTTGTCCCTGGCGCAGCAGGCCGATTTCCAGCGGATCGGCCATTCGTTTGCCCGAGGCGTCGTGGCTGAGGCGCCCGGCGTGCCAGGTGCCGTTCTGCACCGTGCCGTCGGCGCGGGTAAGCGTTCCCGGTCCGTGGAACCGTCCCGCCCGAAAGCTGCCCTTGTAATCGCTGCCGTCCGGCTGTTGCAGATGGCCCTCGCCGTGGTACTGCCAACGCTTGAATCCACCGTCGTAACGGGTGCCGTCGGTGCCGGTATGTTCGCCCTGGCCGTTCAGTTCGCCGTGTTCGAAATGGCCTTTCCAGACTTGGCCAGTGACGTCTTCGTAGCGGCCCTGGCCGTGGAATTGATCGTCCTGGAATCGTCCCAGGTAGTGCTCGCCATCGTTGCCGCGATAGTGGCCTTCACCGTTCAGGCGGCCATTGACGAAGGTGCCGCTGAACGCCCCGCTTGCGTCGCGTCGGGTGCCCTCGCCGTGGGGCTGGCCCGCAACGAACGCGCCCTCGTACGTCACGCCTCCTGGGCCCTGTAGCGTGCCGATGCCATGGTAGAGGTCGTTTTCAAACTCGCCCTCGTAGCTCAATCCGGGTTCGCTGTAGCGTCCCGCGCCGTTGAGGCTGCCGCGCAGGAAGCGCCCTTCGTAGACACCGCCGGTGGCGTAGCTGAATCGCCCCTGGCCGTCGAACAGCCCTTGCTTGAATTGGCCTTCGTAGCGGTCGCCATTGGCGCCTTGCCAGACGCCCTGGCCATGCCACTGCCCGTCCTTGAATGCCCCTCGATAGTGACTTCCATTCGGGTAGTCGATGCGACCTTCGCCCTGCAACAAGCCGTCGACGATCTCGCCACGGTAGCGCCCACCGTCTGGCAGGACGGCGTCAGCGGGCTGTAGCGGCTCGCCGTCACCGCAGGCGGTCAGCGAACAGGCGAACAGGAACGGGACGAGGCGGCGCATGAGGCAATCCGGAAAGGCGATGCCGGCAGTATGCCGCAAACGCGTCGGGGTGCGACAACTGCGCACCCCAGCTCACTTCAGACGATGCACAGCGCCAGGGTTTCGGCGATGTAGGCGGGCTTCTCCGCGCCTTCGATCTCCATCACGACGCGGGATTTGAGCAGCCACTGCCCAGGGTTCTTTTCGTACGCATCGAGCAGCGTCGCGGCCAGGCGCACCCGTGAGCCGACCCTGACCGGCTGGAGGAAGCGCAGGCTGTCCAGCCCGTAATTGACGCCCATCTTGGTGCCTTCGGGGCGAACCATCAGGTCGCCCATTAGCATTGGCATCAGCGACAGCGACAGGAAGCCATGCGCAATGGTCCCGCCGAAGGGCGTTTGCGCAGCCTTTTCCGGGTCGACGTGGATGAACTGGTGATCGCCGGTGCAATCGGCGAATTGGTCGACGCGCTGCTGGTCGACGGTGAACCATTCGGAGCGACCAAGCTCCTTGCCAATGTAGTTCTTGATTTCTGCTACGGGTACCTGCGGCATATGACCTCCGGGTGTTTGTTGTTTTATTCGGTACAGGCGCGGACCGATAGATCAGCACGCGCCTGACCACGAATCAACCAAGCATGGCCGTTGCGAATGGTGGGTCATAGTCCGGGCCGGCACGTGTCACGGGTTTCGTTGTGGTGAGCTGCCTATAATTGCCTTTCTTTGCGTTGGAGGCGTCCATGCTGTTACGCGGGCTAACCTGGCTGGTGCTGTTTCAACTGCTCGGCACCGCGCTCAACGTATTGGTCCTGCCCATACTGCCGGGCCCGATCATCGGGCTCCTGTTGCTGTTCGTCGCGCTGCTGGCGCGCGGCCAGGCCGGTGAGTCGCTGCAGTTGGCCGCGCGGAGTCTGCTGCGTTATCTGCCACTGTTGCTGGTTCCGCCCGCGGTGGGTGTGATGGCCTATACCGAGGCGATTCTCGACGACTTCTGGGCCATCGTCGGCGTGCTGACGGTGTCGCTGGTGGTGTCATTGGTGTTCACCGGGTGGCTCATGCAGACGCTCATTGGCCGCCAGAAACGCGGGGCAGGGCGGACATGATCGGGATGCAATGGCATGCCGCCTGGGAGGCCGTGATCCACCATCCGCTGTTCGGGGTGGCGATCACCCTGGCGGCGTTTCAGTTGGCTTATGCGGCCTACGAAAAGACCCGCTGGGTATTCCTGCAGCCCGTGCTGGTATCGATGCTGGTCGTGGTGGGTATTCTGCTCGCCTGCGGCATCAGCTATGACCAATACCGTGGCAGTGCGCAGATGCTTACCGTATTGCTGGGGCCAGCCACGGTGGCGCTGGCGGTACCGCTGTACCTCAACCTGCGGCGTATCCGGGAGCTGTTCGGGCCGATCATGCTCACGCTGGTGCTGGCCGGCACCGGCGCCACTGGGCTGGGCATGGGCCTGGCCTGGGCCTTCGGCACCGATCCGATGATTCTGATGACCCTCGCGCCGAAATCCGTAACCTCGCCCATTGCCATGCTGGTGGCCGAGCAGATTGGCGGCGTGGTGGCGTTGGCGGCGGTGTTCGTCATGATCACCGGCATCATCGGCGCGATCGTCGGTCCGGAACTGTTGCGTCGTTTTGGCGTTCAGCATCCTGCTGCCCGAGGCATGGCGTTGGGCCTGACCGCTCATGCCGTGGGTACCGCCCAGGCGTTGCAGGAGGGCGACGAGTGCGGCGCCTTCGCGGCGCTGGCGATGAGTCTGATGGGTGTGATGACAGCGGTGCTGCTGCCGCTGGCCGTGTTGCTGTGGACGTAAGGAGTCTCAATGAAGCTGCCGTTGTTTGCGCTCGATACCGTATTGTTCCCCGGTTGCATCCTGGATCTGCAGATATTCGAAGCACGCTACCTGGATATGGTCAGCCGTTGCATGAAGGCTGGGCATGGCTTCGGTGTCGTGCGGATCATCGAAGGCAGCGAGGTGGGGCAGGCGGCGAGTGAATACGCCCATACCGGCTGCGAGGCGTTGATTCGCGACTGGCAGCAGCGGCCCAATGGGTTGCTTGGAATTCGGGTCGAAGGGGGGCGTCGCTTCGATGTGCTGTCGGCCGAGGTACAGCGCGACCAACTGACCGTCGCCGATGTCCGTTGGCGCGACGAGGCTGACGATGTGCCGCTGGGCGATGAGCATGCCGATCTGGCGATTCTGCTCGAGGCGCTCGGCCAGCACCCTCTGGTCGAAACGCTGGGCATGGGCGGCGCTGCGCAGGGGCAGCGTTCGCTGGCGAACCAACTGGCGTACCTGCTGCCTTTCCAGCCTGAGCAGAAGATCGAACTGTTGCAGCTCGACGACCCGCAATTGCAGCTGCAACGCATCCAGCACTGGCTGGAGCAGTTGCAGGGCGACGCCATCGAATAGCGGCGCCACGCGATCAGGCGACTGCGGTTACTGGTAGCGATACAGCAGCATGGCGCCAGGCAACGCCCAGACCGCGAACGCTCCGATCAGGCCCAGCGTTGCGGGCAGGATCAGCCACCATATCCTGGGCGAGAGTGCACTCATAGGTGCCCGCCATTGCACCAGGGTCAGGCTGGCGGCGCACAGTGTCGCCGCCAGCACCGCGCCTGCGATGATGTCGGTCGGCCAATGCACGCCCAGGTAAACCCGCGACAGCGCGATGGCGGTGGCTGGCAAGCAAGCCAGTAACACCCAGGCCAGGCGCAGGCGAGGCGGCTGGCCACGGCCGGCCAGTACGCCGAGGGTAAGAAAGAACGCGAAGGCCGCCGAGCTATGGCCGCTGGGAAAGCTGAAGCTGTGCAGGGGCTCGATGAGGATTTCCGGGCGAACCCGCCCGAACGCCGCTTTCAGCGCGCCGTTGGCCAGTGCCGTACCCAATAGTGTGAGAATCGCGAACACCGCCGCGCGCCATTGTTTCATCGCCAGCAACAGCAGGCTCAACAACACCGCGGCCCAGAGCTGAGTGTGGAAATCGCCGGCGCGTGTGACCACGACCATGAAACGGTCGAACAGCGGGCTGCGCTCACCCTGGACGACGGTCATCAGGCCTTCGTCGAATTCCACCAGATACGGCCAGCCGAAAAACAGCCCGATGAGAATGGCGGCGCTGAGGCCGGCCGCCAGCGGCGTGACCCAGCGCAACTGATGCAGGCTGCAATGCACCACGCCGCCAATGAGCAGCAACAGCGCACCGACGACCAATCCCGCCTCGCCCCAGAAACCGTCCGGCAATGGCAGGCGCACGGCGGCGCCCGCCGTCCATCCCGGCAGCAGATAGGCCATCGCCCAGCCAGCCGCGGCAACCAGGCTGACCAGGAAAAAGCGCCCGAATGGCATGTCGAACATGCCGGCAGTGAGCGGTAGCATCGGGCGCAGGGGGCCGATGAACCGACCGACCAGCAGGCTGGCGATGCCGTAGCGTTCGAAGTACGACTCGGCCCGAGTCAACCATTCCGGATGGCTGCGAAGGCCGCGCATGCTGCGGATGTTCTGGTGATAGCGCCGCCCCAGTCCGTACGACAGCAGGTCCCCCAGCAGACCGCCGGCATAGCCCAGCAGCAGGGTTTCGCCGAGGCTCAGCACGCCGCTGCCGGCGAGTACGGCAATGGCGAACACCAGTACCGTTCCGGGCATCAGCAGGCCGATCACGGCCAGGCATTCCAGACAGGCCACCAGAAACAGGCTCAGACCCAGCCATTGAGGGTGTTCGGCAAGCCAGCCGGTGAGTGCGGTGAGCCATTCGGGCATGGGGTTTTCCTGGATAGAGACGGTTTCGACCCGGCCGCGGGCGGACCGGTTTCAAATGATTGGCCATGATAATGCCCGATGGAGCGGCAGCGTACCGGCCGGCGACGCCGAACCCGGGGGCGGTGGCTGCGTCTGGGGCGCGGGCAGGTTGCAATGTTTGTTTATGTCGCTGCTTTACAGCCATTCGCCCGGCGCCGCTGTGCGTAAGGCGCGTGGGTGGCTATAATCAGTCGCTTTCCCTTCAGTCAGGCCAGCCAGACCATGACCGAGTCCGTACTCGACTACATGACCCGCCTCGGTCGCGCCGCGCGCGAGGCATCGCGCGTGCTCGCGCGTGCCACCACCGCGCAGAAGAACCGGGCGCTGCACGCAGCCGCTGCCGCGCTCGACGCGGCGCGCGAGGAACTGGTGGTCGCCAACCGCCAGGACCTGGCGGCGGGTCGTGCCAATGGCCTGGATGAGGCCATGCTCGATCGCCTGGCCCTGACCCCGGCACGTATCGATGACATGATCGAGGGGCTGCGCCAGGTTGCAAGCCTGCCCGATCCGATCGGTGAAATCCGCGACATGCGCTTCCTCCCGTCCGGCATTCAGGTCGGCAAGATGCGCGTGCCGCTTGGCGTGGTCGGCATCATCTACGAATCGCGGCCGAACGTGACCATCGATGCGGCGAGTCTTTGCCTGAAATCCGGCAATGCCACCATCCTGCGTGGCGGCTCGGAAGCGATTCACTCGAACCAGGCGATCGCCCGCTGCATCCAGTTGGGGCTCGCCGAGGCCGAACTGCCGGCGGCAGCGGTGCAAGTTGTCGAGACGACCGACAGGGCCGCCGTCGGCGCGCTGATCACGATGCCTGAATACGTCGACGTCATTGTGCCGCGCGGCGGCAAGGGGCTTATCGAGCGCATCAGCCGCGATGCCAGGGTGCCGGTGATCAAGCACCTGGACGGCATCTGCCATGTGTACATCGATCACGCAGCCGATATCGACAAGGCGGTTCGGATCGCCGACAACGCCAAGACCCAGCGCTACGCGCCGTGCAACACCATGGAAACGCTACTGGTGCACGAGGCCATCGCTGCGCGCGTGCTGCCTCCGCTGGCTGCCATCTACCGCGACAAGGGCGTTGAGTTGCGGGGTTGTCCGCAGACCTGCGAGCTGCTCGGCGGCGACGTGCTGGCGGCCAGCGAGGACGACTGGTCCACCGAATACAACGCGCCGATCCTGTCGATCCGGGTGGTCGACTCTCTTGGCGCGGCGATCAACCACATCAATCGCTACGGTTCGCAGCATACCGATGCCATCGTGACCGAAAACTTCACCGATGCGCGCCGCTTCATCACCGAGGTCGACTCGGCGTCGGTGATGGTCA
Organism: Stutzerimonas stutzeri; assembly: GCF_009789555.1. NCBI lineage: Bacteria > Pseudomonadati > Pseudomonadota > Gammaproteobacteria > Pseudomonadales > Pseudomonadaceae > Stutzerimonas > Stutzerimonas stutzeri. The sequence continues at coordinate 126,542 of NZ_CP046902.1, read as the reverse complement.
ACGCCTCGACGCGTTTCGCGGATGGATTCGAGTACGGCCTGGGTGCTGAAATCGGCATCTCCACCGATAAGCTGCACGCGCGCGGACCGGTTGGCCTGGAGGGACTGACCAGCGAGAAATATGTGGTCTTCGGCGACGGCCACGTGCGGACTTGATGAGCGCGACTGGCACGCCTCGTCGCATCGGCGTTCTCGGTGGCACCTTCGATCCGGTGCACATCGGACACCTGCGAGGGGCGCTGGAAGTGGCCGAGACCCTCGGGCTCGACGAGGTTCGGCTGGTTCCGAACTTCCGTCCGCCTCATCGTGAAACACCCAGCAGCAGCGCACAGCACCGCCTGGCCATGGTCCGGTTGGCCGTCGAGGACTTGGCGCCGCTGTCGGTCGACGCCCGCGAGCTGGAGCGGGACAAACCGTCGTATACCCTCGACACGCTGGTTTCCTTGCGTGACGAGCTGGACTCACATGATCAGCTGTTCCTCATCGTCGGCTGGGATGCCTTTTGTGGGTTGCCCAGCTGGCATCGCTGGGAAGAGCTGCTGCAGTACTGCCACATCCTTGTCATGCAGCGGCCGGATGCCGACAGTGAAGCGCCGGAAGCGCTGCGCAATCTGTTGGCGGCACGCAGCGTGAACGATCCGTTGACGCTTGCCGGCGACAGCGGGCAGATCGCCTTCGTCTGGCAGGCGCCCCTCGAGGTGTCAGCGACGCGAATTCGTCAATTTCTGGCCAGCGGCCGGTCGGTCCGTTTTCTGGTTCCCGACGCCGTACTGGCTTATATCAACGCGCACGGACTCTACCGGGCGTCGAACTGAGGTTGTTTCAAACTATGCAAAATGATTCGTTGGTCCAACTGGCCGTTAGCGCCCTGGAAGATCTCAAAGGCACCGACATTACCACTATCGATGTGCGCGGCAAGACCAGCGTCACCGATTTCATGGTGATCGCCAGCGGTACCTCCAGCCGTCATGTGAAGTCGTTGGCCGACAACGTGCTCGAGAAGGTCAAGGAGCAGGGGGTTCGCCCGATCGGCAGCGAAGGACTCGATGGCGGCGAATGGGCGCTGCTCGACCTGGGGGATGTGGTGGTCCACGTCATGCAGGTGCCGACGCGTCAGTTCTACGACCTCGAGCGCCTCTGGCAGGGCGCGGAGCAGAGCCGCGCGCAACACGCAGGCGAGCAGGAATAGGGCACGCTGCGTGCGGATCAAGCTGATTGCGGTGGGTTCGAAGATGCCGCGTTGGGTCGAGGACGGTTGGCAGGAATACGCCAAGCGTCTGCCTGCCGAGCTGCCGCTGGAGTTGCATGAGGTATCGCTCAACACGCGCGGCAAGAATGCCGACGTGGCGCGGTTGATTCGTCAGGAAGGCGAGGCCATGCTGGCGAAGGTGCAGCCCGGCGAGCGGATCGTCACCCTGGAAGTGACAGGACGGCCGTGGAGCACCGAGCAACTGGCCGCCGAGCTGGAGCGCTGGCGGCTCGATGCGCGCAACGTCAACCTGATGGTGGGCGGGCCGGAAGGGCTGGCGCCGGAGGTCTGCGCGCGCAGCGAGCAACGCTGGTCGCTGTCGCCGCTGACCTTGCCTCACCCGCTGGTGCGCATTCTCATCGGCGAACAGATCTATCGCGCCTGGACGTTGCTGTCGGGTCACCCTTACCACAAGTAGTACAGCCGAACACAAGATGTCCCAGCCGATTCCCCTCAAGGACCACGAAAAGGACGCCCGATTGGTGCGTCAGCGCGTGTTCGTGGGCGCAGCGATGGTGTTGCTGCTCATCGGCGTGTTGATTGCTCGTCTGTATTACCTTCAGGTTGTGCAATACCAGCACCACTCCACGCTGTCGGAGAACAACCGTGTCCATGTCCAGCCCATTCCGCCGAATCGCGGGCTGATCTTCGACAGGACGGGCAAGATCATCGCGGACAACCGCCCGAGCTTCAGCCTGACGGTGACCCGCGAGCGTGCCGAGGACTGGCGCAAGACGCTCGATACCGTGGTCGAGGTGTTGGGGCTGTCGAGCGAAGAGCGCGAGCTGTTCGAGAAGCGCGTCCTGCAGGGGCGCCGGCCATTCGAACCGGTACCGATCATGTATGAGCTGTCAGAGGAACAGATCGCGCGCATCGCGGTTGACCAGTTTCGGCTGCCGGGCGTCGAGGTCGCGGCACAGCTGGTTCGGCACTATCCGCAGGGCAAGCACTTCGCGCATTCGGTCGGCTATGTCGGGCGCATCAACGAGGCGGAGCTCAAGCAACTCGACCCGGTCAACTACAGCGGCACGCACCATATCGGCAAGACCGGCATCGAGCGCTTCTACGAGGATTCGTTGCATGGCCAGGTGGGCTACGAAGAAGTCGAAACCAACGCGCGTGGGCGCGTGTTGCGGGTGCTCAAGCGCACCGACCCGATTCCTGGCAAGGACATCACGCTGACGCTTGACCTCGACCTGCAGGAAGCGGCCGAGGCCGCGCTTGGCGGGCGTCGGGGTGCGGTCGTGGCGTTGCAGCCGAGCACGGGCGAAGTGCTGGCGATGGTCAGTCAACCGAGCTTCGATCCTAACCTCTTCGTCACCGGCATCAGCTTCAAGGCGTACGGGGAATTGCGCGATTCGATCGACCAGCCGTTGTTCAACCGCGTGCTGCGCGGCCTGTACCCGCCGGGCTCGACCATCAAGCCGATGATGGCCGTCGCCGGCCTTGACACCGGCGTCGTCACCGAAGACAGCCGAGTGTTCGATCCCGGCTTCTTCCAGTTGCCGAACGTGAAGCACAAGTACCGCAACTGGAACCGGGGCGGCGACGGCTGGGTGGACCTGGAAACCGCGATCCTGCGGTCGAACGATACCTACTTCTACGACCTGGCCCACAAGATGGGCATCGACCGGATGCACGAGTACATGACCCGCTTCGGGATCGGCCAGCGTGTGGCCATGGATATGTTCGAGGAAACCGCCGGCCTGATGCCTTCGAGGGAATGGAAGCGTGCGCGCTATCGCCAGTCGTGGTACCCGGGCGAGACCGTCATCCTCGGCATCGGACAGGGCTACATGCAGGCGACGCCGCTGCAGTTGGCTCAGGCGACGGCGCTGATGGCGACGCGCGGCAAGTGGATACGGCCGCATCTGGCGAAGAGCATCGAAGGTGCCGCCCCCGTCGATCCCGAACCGCTGCCCGATATCGAGCTGCGCGATCCGCACTACTGGGATGCGGCCATCAGCGGCATGGAAAAGGTGCTTCACGGCGCGCGCGGCACCGCCAAGAAGGTTGGCGATACGGCCGTCTATCGCATCGCGGGCAAGAGCGGTACCGCGCAAGTGGTCGCCATCAAGCAGGGCGAACGATACGACAGCGGCAAGCTTGCCGAGCGCCACCGTGACCATGCCCTGTTCGTGGCCTTCGCTCCGGTGCATGACCCGCAGATCGCAGTGGCGGTCATGGTCGAGAACGGTGAGTCCGGCTCCGGCGTCGCGGCACCGGTCGCCAAACAGGTCATGGACGCCTGGTTGCTGAACGAGGCGGGCGAGCTAAAGGCCGAATATGCGCAACCGCTGACTGCCGAGAGGCCCAGACCATGAGCGGGACATTCGACCGTACGCTCTCGACATCCGATGTGATGCGCCGCCGCGCGACGCTGCTGCAGCGCATGCATATCGACGGCGTGCTGCTGCTGATCTTGCTGCTGCTGGCCGCTGGCAGCCTGTTCGTTCTTTACTCGGCCGGTGGCAAGAACTGGGACTTGCTGATCAAGCAGGCGACGTCCTACGGGATCGGCCTGGGCGCCATGCTGGTCATCGCTCAGCTGGAGCCGAGGTTCATGGCTCGCTGGGTTCCGCTCGGTTATCTGGCCGTCGTCGCGCTGCTGGTCGCGGTGGAGTTCGTTGGCTATACGGCGATGGGCGCGACCCGCTGGATCAGCATTCCCGGCGTGATTCGTTTCCAGCCATCCGAGTTCATGAAGATCATCATGCCGATGACCATCGCCTGGTATCTGTCCGCGCGCGCGCTGCCCCCGGGCATCAAGCACACCATGGTCAGCCTGGGCTTGATCCTGACGCCCTTCGTACTGATCCTCAAGCAGCCGGATCTGGGCACTTCGTTGCTGGTACTGGTTTCCGGCGCCTTCGTGCTGTTCATTGCCGGGTTGCGCTGGCGCTGGGTGCTGGGCGCTGTCGCCGCCCTGGTGCCGATCGCGGTGGGCATGTGGTACTTCGTCCTGCACAACTACCAGAAGCAGCGTGTGCATACCTTTCTCGACCCGGAAAGCGATCCCCTGGGCACCGGATGGAACATCATCCAGTCGAAAGCGGCGATCGGCTCGGGCGGGGTGTTCGGCAAGGGTTGGCTGCAGGGCACCCAGTCGCATCTGGATTTTTTGCCCGAAAGCCATACGGACTTTATCATTGCGGTTCTGGCGGAGGAGTTCGGCCTGGTTGGCGTCTGCCTGCTGTTGCTGGTGTATCTGCTGTTGATTGCACGGGGGCTGGTCATCACGGTCCAGGCGCAGACCCTGTTCGGCAAGCTGCTGGCCGGTGCGCTTACCATGACGTTCTTCGTTTACGTTTTCATCAATATCGGTATGGTCAGCGGGCTGCTGCCGGTCGTAGGGGTGCCGTTGCCCTTTATCAGTTTTGGTGGCACTTCATTGGTGACCCTGCTATCAGGGTTCGGGGTTTTGATGTCGATCCACACCCATCGCAAGTGGATCGCACAGGTCTAAGTTGATCAGAGTGAATTTCTTGAATCCATTACGACGTGGCTGGTTGGCGCGAGTGCTCTGCGGAGCGGGATGTTTCGGTGTGTTCGGTGCTCCGGTGGCGTTCGCCGCGGACTACCAGGGCGAGAAAATCGCCGAGTTCGTCCGTGAGATGACACACGATTACGGGTTCGCCAGCGAGCAGCTGGTCGAGATGCTGGGCCAGGCGGAGCGCAAACAGGCGATTCTCGACGCCATTTCCAGGCCGGCCGAGCGCGTCAAGCCATGGAAGGAATACCGGCCCATCTTCATCACCGACTCCCGGATCGCGCAGGGTGTCGATTTCTGGCGGGAAAACGAGGCAGCGTTGACACGTGCCGAGCAGGAATACGGCGTGCCGGCCGAAGTCATCGTCGCGATCATCGGCGTCGAGACGTTCTATGGTCGCAACACCGGCAGCTATCGCGTGATCGACGCGCTGTCCACCCTGGGCTTCGATTATCCGCCGCGCCAGCCGTTCTTTCGTCAGCAACTCAAGGAATTCCTGTTGCTGGCACGCGAGGAGCAGGTCGACCCGCTGGCGCTGACCGGTTCCTATGCCGGTGCGATGGGCCTGCCGCAGTTCATGCCGAGCAGCTTTCGCGCTTACGCCGTGGACTTCGATGACGACGGCCACATCGATATCTGGAAGAACCCGGTCGATGCCATCGGGAGCGCGGCCAACTATTTCAAACAGCACGGCTGGGTGGCCGGTGCTCCGGTGGTGGCGCGGGCCACGGTCAGTGGAGAGCGCCACGGCGAAGGGCTGACCGAGGGGCTGGAGCCGGTCAAGAATGCCGCGCAGTTGCGTGAGCTGGGCTGGCAGTGGCAGACCGAAACCGAGATGGCGGACGACACCGCGGTGACTGCCTTTCGTCTGGATGGCGCCGAAGGTGATGAATACTGGGTGGGCCTGCCGAATTTCTACGTCATCACGCGCTACAACCGTAGTGTGATGTATGCCATGGCGGTGCACCAGCTCGCTGAGCAACTGGCCCAGGCGCGGGGCGCGCAATGATGGTCCGTTTGTTGGCGGCAGCCGCCGTCGTTACGCTCGTGGCGGGTTGCGCCTCATCGCCTCCGCCGAAATCGCCTGCTGCGACCCCGACCCCGACCCCGGGCATCAGCGGTCCGGCGGACTATTCGCGCCCGCACAAGGACGGCGCGCCTTGGTGGGACGTCGACGTTTCGGGCATTCCCGATGCGACGCCTACGCCGCATAACGGGCCGTTCAAGGCCAACCCTTACACGGTTCTGGGCAAGACTTACTATCCGATCGGCGATGGCCGCAACTATCGTGCGACCGGTACGGCGTCCTGGTATGGGACCAAGTTCCACGGCCAGCCGACCGCCAATGGTGAAAAGTACGACCTGTACGGCATGAGCGCGGCCCACAAGACGTTGCCGCTGCCCAGCTACGTCCGGGTGACCAATCTCGATAACGACAAGACGGTGGTGTTGCGCGTCAATGATCGCGGCCCGTTCTATTCGGACCGGATCATCGACCTGTCCTTTGCCGCGGCGAAGAAACTGGGTTATGCGGAGTCCGGGACGGCAAGGGTGAAGGTCGAAGGCATCGACCCCGAGCAGTGGTGGGCCGAGCGTGGTCAGCAGCCGCCCATGGTGCTCGCGCAGCCGCAGAAGGTCACCCGCACACCTGCCGGCACGGGGTATTCACAGCCGGTCGAACAATACGCGCCGCCCCCGGCGCAACATGCGGGGGCGACTCTGCCGGTCCAGGTCGATGGGCGTGACAAGGCGGCGGCCGGCCAGTCAGGGGTGTTTCTTCAGGTGGGCGCGTTTGCCAACCCGGACGCCGCCCAACTGCTGCGAGACAAGCTCAGCAGCATGACCGCCGCGCCGGTTTTCGTCAGCTCCGTGGTTCATCAGGAGCAGGTCCTTCACCGGGTACGCCTCGGGCCGATTGCCTCGGCGGATGAAGTGGCGCAACTCGAACAGAGCGTTCGTCTCGCCAACCTGGGGAACCCGCGGCGTGTGACCGGCGATTAGCTCGTCATACCGGTGCGCAATAGAAAGCCGATCAACATCCAACCCGCCAACATCAATTTTCTGAGAGAGCAATGACTATCACCACTTTCGTGCATCGCCTGTTTCTCCTAACCGTGCTGGTCGTAGCGCCGGTAGCCTGGGCCGAGCCGATCATTCCGTCACCGCCGCAGCTGGCGGCCAAATCCTACGTCCTGATGGATGCCGCCAGCGGCAAGGTGCTGGTCGAGAGCGCAGGCGACGAGCGCCTGCCGCCGGCCAGCCTGACCAAATTGATGACGGCCTACATCGCCACGCTGGAGATCAAGAAGGGCCAGATTTCCGAAAGCGACATGGTCACCGTCAGTGAAAAAGCCTGGCGTACCGGCGGCTCGCGGATGTTCATCCAGGTCAACACCCAGGTATCGGTCGACGACCTGCTGCACGGCATCATCATCCAGTCCGGCAATGACGCCAGCGTGGCGATGGCGGAGCATATCGCCGGTAGCGAAGAAGCCTTCGCCGATCTGATGAACAGCACCGCCCAACGGTTGGGCCTGAGCAACACCCACTTCATGAACGCGACCGGCCTGCCGCATCCGGAGCATTACTCCTCCGCGACCGACATGGCCAAGCTGGCCCGCGCGATCATCTACGAAGATCCGGCGCATTACGGCATCTATGCCCAGAAGGAGTTCTTCTGGAACAACATCAAACAGCCCAACCGCAACCTGCTGCTATGGCGTGACAAGACCGTCGACGGCCTGAAAACCGGTCATACGGAAGAGGCCGGGTACTGCCTGGTCGCTTCGGCGGTGCGCGACGGCATGCGCCTGGTCAGCGTCGTGTTCGGCACCGACAGTGAGCAGGCGCGCGCCGCTGAAACCCAGAAACTGCTGACCTACGGCTTCCGCTTCTTCGAGACGCGGACCTTCTACCAGAAGGGTGTCGAGCTGGCCAAATCGCGGGTCTGGAAAGGCCAGCAGGACCAGGTCAGCGCCGGGCTGGCGAACGATCTGACCCTGACCCTTCCGCGTGGGCAGATGGACAAGCTGCAGGCTGGTCTGAGCTTCAATCCCGAATTGACCGCGCCGATCCAGCAGGGCGACGTGGTGGGTAAGGTCGAGGTCACGCTCGACGGCCAGGTGCTGCACAGCACCGACCTGATCGCCCTGCAAGGCGTGGAAGAAGGTGGGCTGTTCCGCCGTTTCTGGGATAGCATTCAGCTGTTCTTCTTCAATCTCTTCAACTGATACCTGTGGAGCGCGCTCTGGCTATCCGCCGGGCGCGCTTGCGGATCACGAGTCCGTCCCATGACCGAAAGCAAAAGCGAAACACCACCGCCGAAAATAGAATTTCCTTGCGATCGCTATCCGATCAAGGTGATCGGTGACGCGGGCGAGGGCTTCAGCCAGGCAGTGGTGGAAGTGATTCGGCGACACGCGCCGAATTTCGACGAGACCACGCTGGTGACGCGCGACAGCCGTAACGGGCGCTTCCTCTCCGTGCAGGTGCTGATCACAGCGACCAGTGTCGAGCAACTGCAGGCGATCCACGTCGATCTGCGCGCGACCGGACGCGTGCATATGGTTCTCTGATGAGAACTCGAAAATGAGCGTGGTTATGCTCGGCATTCGCGAGCTTGGGCTGGTGGAGTATCAAACGGCCTGGCAGGCCATGCAGCGCTTTACCAATGAGCGTTTGCCGACCACCGACGATGAAATCTGGCTGCTGCAGCATCCGCCCGTGTTTACCCAGGGGCAGGCCGGCAAGGCCGAGCATTTGCTGTTGCCTGGCGACATCCCGGTGGTCCAGGCTGATCGGGGCGGGCAGGTGACCTACCACGGTCCAGGGCAACTGGTGTGTTATCTGATGCTGGATGTCAGGCGGTTGGGCATCGGCGTGCGCGAACTGGTCAGCCGTATCGAACAAAGCCTGATCGATCTGCTTGCCAGCTACGATGTGCAGGCCTTGGCCAAAGCCGACGCGCCTGGCGTCTATGTTAACGGCGCGAAGATCGCGTCGCTCGGCCTACGAATCCGCAACGGGCGGTCGTTCCATGGCCTGGCGCTCAATGTGGATATGGATCTGGAGCCGTTCAGGCGGATCAACCCTTGCGGCTACGCAGGGCTGCAAATGACTCAGTTGGCCGACCTGATCGCTGGGCCGATAGCGTTTTCCGAGGTCAGTGCCCGCCTGCGTGACCAGCTGGCCAAACACCTCGGCTACGCGCAGCAACAGACGCTGACAGGCGCAATCGACGGCTAAGCCATACGCTGGCTCATCCCGTGTGAGCGGGGCGTGGCGGATACGAAAACGCCTGCCCGCAGGCGAAGCCTAGGAGCAGGCGCTGTTCGGCCCGATCAGCTCAGATTGAGGGTCGGAATCAGGCTGCTCTCGAATGGCTGGCCCGGCACCGGCACCGGCGCGGCCAGCCCCAGGTTGTTCTTCTCGAACACCCGATCGGCTCGGTAGCTGGAGCGCACCAGCGGGCCGGCGGCAACTTCCATAAAGCCCTTTTCTAGACCGATATCGCGGAAACGGTTGAATTCTTCCGGGCTGACCCAGCGTTTGACCGGCAGGTGGTTGCGGGTCGGCTGCAAGTACTGGCCGAGGGTGAGGATGTCCACGCCGATGGCGCGCAGGTCATCCATGGTCTGTAGCACTTCCTCGTCGGTTTCGCCCAGGCCCAGCATCAGGCTGGTCTTGGTCAGCATCTCAGGACGATGGCGTTTGGCGTGCTCCAGCACGCGCAGGGTCTTCTCGTAGCCGGCGCGGGGATCGCGCACTTCGCGGGTCAGGCGCTTGACCGTCTCGACGTTCTGCGCGAAGACTTCCAGGCCAGAGTCCGCTACACGCTCGATGGCTTGCAGGTCGCCGTCGAAGTCCGGGGTGAGCGCTTCCACCACCACCTGGGGGGTGCGCTCCTTGATGGCGCGCACACAGGCGGCGTAGTGTGCGGCACCGCCGTCGTCCAGATCGTCGCGGTCCACCGAGGTCAGCACGATATAACGCAGCGCCATCAGCTCCACCGACTTGGCGGTGTTCTGTGGCTCCTCCTGATCCAGCCAGCCGTTGGGATTGCCCGTATCCACCGCGCAAAAGCGGCATGCGCGGGTGCAGACCGAGCCCATCAGCATGATGGTGGCGGTACCGTTGGACCAGCATTCGCCCATGTTCGGGCAGTGGGATTCCTGGCATACGGTGCTCAGCCGGTGTTCGCCGACATTGCGCTTGACCGCTTCGAAGCGGCTTCCGCTGGGCGCCTTGACCCGCAGCCACTTGGGCTTGGGTTCGAACACCTGGGGTTCGCTTGAGGCGCGGCGCTTCTGCCCGTCCTTGATCGCGGTGATGCCCTGAGTGGTGCGGAATTTTTCGCCGCTGGCAATGGTTTCGGGCTGGGAGGTATCGGACATCGGCTTTCTGGGCTCCGCTAGAGGCTCCGGGACGAGGCGGCTCGTGGCCGCCGCGCAGTTTATCACAGGCGCTGACCATTCAGTCCCCGAGCGGGGCGTGCAATCGGTTGCCGAGCCCGCCGCGGCAGGCGTCGCGCTGGTGGTTTGCCCGAGGTGTGGCGCGGCGGAACGATCGACCGGCGCTACACGTGGTTATCTGGAGCCGACCAGGCTGGGCTGCGACGCTGCGTGACCGCCTGCGGAGATGATGGGCTCAGGGTAGAGCATGGCCGAATGGTTCGGCCATGCGCGCTACGGCTCCGCGCGTAGCCGGCCGAGCAACTCCTGCGTGGGATGGCCATCGGCGGGCCAGCCCAGTTGCTGCTGAAAGCTGCGAATGGCGCTGCGCGTATTGGCACCGATGATGCCGTCTGCGGCGCCCGGATCGAAGCCCTGGCCCGTCAGGCGCTCCTGCAACTCGAGTCGCTCGGAGCGGCTCAGTGGCTGTTCGCTCTGAGGCCAGCTCGCATGGACCTTGCCAGCACCTTCGAAGCGCTCGGACAGCAGGCCGATCGCCAGCGCATAGGACGATGAGTTGTTGTAACGCAGTATGGCCCGGAAGTTGTCCAGCACCAGAAACGCAGGGCCACGATAACCTGCCGGAAGCAACAGGCTGGCGCTTGCTTCATCCATGCCCGCCGGCAGCCCGCTCAGCCCGAGCCGGCGCCACTCGGCCATCGGTTTGCGGATGCTGCTATCGGCCAGCGCGTAGTCGAATCCTTTCGGCAGGGTGACCTCAAGGCCCCATGGCTGGCCGGGCTTCCAGCCCGATGCCTGCAGATAATGCGCGGCCGATGCCAGTGCATCGGCCGAACTGTGCCAGATATCCCGGCGGCCATCGCCGTCGAAGTCCACCGCGTGGGTGTTGTAGGTGGTCGGAATGAACTGTGTCTGGCCCATGGCCCCGGCCCATGAGCCGCGCAGTTGGTCGGCGCTGACATCGCCTCGGTGAAGAATCTCCAGGGCTGCCAACAACTGGCTTTTAGCGAAACCGGGGCGGCGTCCTTCGTAGGCCAGCGTGGCGAGCGAGCGGATCACGCCTTTGTCGCCCATGATCTGACCGAAGCTGCTTTCCAGTCCCCAGATCGCGACCAGGGTATTGCGATCGACCCCGTAGCGCTGCTCGATATCGTCCAGCGTGGCCTTGTGCCGGCTCAGTAATTGGCGGCCGCCGTCGACCCGCTGTTGCGAAAGCGCGCCTTCCAGGTATTGCCAGACCGGCCGGGTGAACTCCGGCTGACTGCGGTCGGCCGTGATAATGCTGGGGTCAGGCGTGACCCCCGCGAAGGCGCGGTCGAATACCGGCGCGGGTATTCCGGCCTCAAGGGCCTCGCGACGAAACGCATCGCGCCATTCGCTGAAACTTTGTTGGGACGCTGCGGCTTCGGGCGGCTCGTTCGCACTGCGCTCGGGGCTGGCTGGCGCGTGCTGGACAGGCGTATCCGGCGTCACGGGCTCGGCGGCGCAAGCGACCATGATGCTCAAGGCGGACCCGGCAATCAGGCTACGCAGCAGAAGTATGGGAACGAAGGTGTAAAGCATGCGCCACTCTCGGCAAGTCATCGGCATGTGACATTAACACGCTTTGATTTGCTTGGCTTTTCAAGCTGCCAGAAGGACCGAAGCCTCCCAGTTTGTGGACTGGGAGGCTTCGCGTCGGTAGCTGCCTTTACCTTTTTTCGGTTGTTCCTGGCGGCTGCGGAACAGGGGTTGCGCGACCAGGGTCTTGGCCTTGTTGGGCCGTTTGCGTTGCTTACTCATCATCTACCCTCCAGGTTGCCGGTGATCAGGCGAGGGCATCTTAATGGCTGTGCAAAAAATGTCCAGTCCATGAGCGAATGGCCGCGAGCGGCACGCTTTGGCTGGCTGGCGGGCAGGTCGGCGTGCGAAAGGGCGTGCTTAGCTACAGCCCGACCCGCCGTCCGCTCAGTTGGAGGCAGAGATCCGTCAACCCGATCCAGGGATCGCCCTCGGCCTGTCCTTTGATCTGTTCGTCGATGCGTTGGGCGTCCATCAGCAGTCGCTGCCAGCCTGTCGCGTCGTGGCGTTGCAGCGCCTTGCTGACCAAGGGTTTGCGTTTGTCCCATACGGGAGGGCGGGCCTGGCTGAAGGCCCGGTCGAGCGGCACGCCCTGGGCGTACTGCTGGGCGATATTGGCCAGTTGGCGAACCTCGCGCGCCACAGCCCAGAGGATGACGGGCGCCTCGACGCCCTCACCGCGTAAACCGGTCAGCATCTGCAGGATGTGCTCCGGCTGGCCCAGCAGCGCGGCATCGATCAGGCCGAATACATCATAACGGGCGCTGTCGGCCACGGCGGCGTGCACGGTCTCGACGGTCACCTGGCCGCCATCGGCCAGCAACTTGAGCTTTTCGATTTCCTGCGCGGCTGCGAGCAGGTTGCCCTCGACGCGTGCGGCAATCAGCTCCAGGGCGTGCTGGTCGGCGGCAAGGCCAGCTTGCGCCAGGCGTTGACGAATCCACTGTGGCAACTGCTGCGCATCCACCGGCCATATTTGCAGGAACTGTACGTGCTTGCCGTCAATCAGCGCCTTGGCCCATTTGGTCTTTTGCGTGTTGCCGTCGAGCTTGGGCAGGCTGATCAGCAGCACGGTGTCCTCGGCGGGGCGGGCGAGGTATTCGATCAGCGCGGCGGCACCTTTGTCGCCAGGCTTGCCGTTGGGAATGCGCAGTTCCAACAGGCGTTTTTCGGCAAACAGCGAAAGGCTCGCCCCGGCTTCGATGAGCTGCCCCCAATCGAAGCCGGTCTCGACGTTGAACACTTGGCGCTCATCGAAACCCTGCTGGCGGCAGGCGCCGCGGATGGCATCACTGGCTTCCTGGCAAAGCAGGTGCTCGTCGCCACTGACGACATAGACCGGTGCGAGCGGGCCTTGCAGGTGCTTGGCGAGTTGGGCGGGGGAAAGCTTCATGAATTCGGGCACGGTAGCCACCGGGTGGTGGCTACCCGCTTCATCACTGGATGGGCAGTTCGATCGGAGACTGCAGCGGCCGCTGGCTCTGTTCGCGCATCTGCGCCTCGATGGCCTCGGTTTCCGCGCGCTTCCTCGCTTCGGCGGTCTGCTGCAACTCGTCGAGCTGAGCCGGCGTGATACCGCGGATACGCATGCTCAGTTGCTGCAGAAGTTCGCGACGCATTTCATCGCGAAGCTGACCGGCTTCCTGGTCGGAACCGATGAGGTTGCTGCTGTCGTGCACGTAGACTTTGCGTACCTCGACGCTGTCCTGCAGCAGAACGGTGTTCTGCGGGCCGCGGAACTCATAGTCGAGCACGCTGGACAGTTCGTACTCGGCGCTGCGTGCCGAGGTGGTATAGCTGGCGGTGCGCTGACGGCTCTGCTCGCGGACCAGATCGAGCGTGTAGCGCGCCCCCGGATAGACCCGCACGCCGTTGTCCTTGAGCAACTCCTCGAGCTGCTTGGCGGTCTCGCCATAACTGTTGCGGGCCTGAAGGTCGATTTCCTGCAGCGCGAAGCTGGTGTCGCCCGTACCGCGCAGCTGAAAACCGCAGGCGCTCAGCAGCAAAGCCAGGCCGGCCACCATGAGAGTGCGTTTGATCATCTTGTTATCCCCTTGCCAGCCTTGGCGCGCCGCGCCAAGACGAATCAGTTAGCGACGATGTTGACGAGCTTGCCCGGCACCACGATGACTTTGCGAATCGTCAGGCCTTCGGTGAAGCGCACCACGTTCTCGTTGGCCCGAGCACTGGCTTCGACTGCTTCGCGGGAGGCGCTGGCCGGCACTTCGATCTGCCCGCGCAGTTTGCCGTTGACCTGCACGACCAGCGTGAGGTTGTCCTGCACCAGCGCAGCTTCGTCCACCTCGGGCCAGCGCGCATCGATGATCGCGCCTTCGCGGCCCAGGTTGTTCCACAGCGCGTGACAGATGTGCGGCGTGATCGGTGCCAGCAGCAGGGCGACGGTTTCCAGGCCTTCCTGCAGCAAGGCGCGGTCCTGTTCCTCCGTGGTAGCGGCTTTCTCCAGCACGTTCATCAGCGTCATGACCTGAGCGATGGCGGTGTTGAATTTATGGTGCTGGCCGACGTCCTGGCTGGCCTGCTTGATGGCCAGGTGGATCGCGCGGCGTACCGCCTTCTGCTCGTCATCGAGGCTGGCGACATCGAGCGTGCCGACCGTGCCGGCACTGACATGCGCGTGGGCCAGGCGCCAGACGCGGCGCAGGAAGCGGCTCGCGCCCTCGACGCCGGAATCGGACCACTCCAGGCTCATGTCCGGCGGTGAGGCGAACATCATGAACAGACGGCAGGTGTCGGCGCCGTAGCTGTCGATCATCGCCTGCGGGTCGACGCCGTTGTTTTTCGACTTGGACATCTTTTCGGTGCCGCCGATTTCCACCGGCTGCCCGTCGCTGGCCAGCTTGGCGCCGATGACCTTGGCCTTGGCATCACGCTCGACGATCACATCGGCTGGGTTGAACCAGTCCTTGCCGCCGTTTTCCAGGGTGCGGTAGTAGGTGTCGGCAATCACCATGCCCTGGGTGAGCAGATTCTTGAATGGCTCGTTGGAGCTGACCAGTCCTTCGTCGCGCATCAGCTTGTGGAAAAAACGGGCATAGAGCAGGTGCAGGATCGCGTGTTCGATGCCGCCGATGTACTGGTCCACCGGCAACCAGTGATTGGCCGCAGCGGGATCGACCATGCCCTGCTCGTAATGCGGCGAGGCGTAGCGGGCGAAGTACCAGGACGACTCGACGAAGGTGTCCATGGTGTCGGTTTCGCGCTTGGCCGGCTGTGCGCACCTGGGGCAGCTGCAGTCGTAGAATTCCGGCATGCGCGCCAGTGGCGAGCCGGCGCCGTCCGGCACGACGTCTTCGGGCAGCACCACCGGCAGTTGATCTTCCGGCACGGGTACGTCGCCGCACGTCGGGCAGTGGATGATCGGGATCGGACAACCCCAATAACGCTGACGGCTGATGCCCCAGTCACGCAGGCGAAACTGAGTGCGCGCCTGGCCGAGGCCCTTGTGCTGCAACGCGACTTCCATCGCATCGAACGCGCCATCGAAGTCCAGGCCGTCGAATTCGCCGGAGTTGATCAGTTCACCGTGCTCGCCATAGGCATCGTTCCACGGGGCAGGTGTCTCGTCGCCGGCACTGGTGCGCACCACCGGCTTGATCGGCAGGTCGTACTTGGTTGCGAACGCGAAGTCGCGCTCGTCATGGGCAGGCACGGCCATGACCGCGCCTTCGCCGTAATTCATCAGCACGTAATTGGCGACCCATACCGGCAGCAGTTCGCCGGTCAGCGGGTGCAGCACGCGCAGGGTGGTGGCGAGGCCTTTCTTTTCCTGGGTGGCGATGTCGGCTTCGGCGACACCACCACGCTTGCATTCGTCGATGAACGCTTGCAGCTCGGGGTTGCCCTGCGCGGCAAGGGTGGCCAGCGGGTGCTCGGCGGCCACGGCCACATAGGTCGCGCCCATCAGCGTATCGGGACGGGTGGTGAACACCTTCATCACGCCTTCACTGCCGATGCTGGCGACATCGTATGGGAAGCTGATCTCCATCCCGCGCGACTTGCCGATCCAGTTGCGCTGCATGGTCTTGACCTGCTCCGGCCAGCCGTCCAGCTCGTCGAGGCTCTCCAGGAGTTCATCCGCGTACGCGGTGATCTTGAAGTAGTACATTGGGATTTCGCGCTTCTCGATCAGCGCGCCGGAGCGCCAGCCGCGGCCGTCGATGACCTGCTCGTTGGCCAGCACGGTCTGGTCGACCGGGTCCCAGTTGACGGTACCGTTCTTGCGGTAGATCACGCCTTTTTCATACAGGCGGGTAAACAGCCACTGTTCCCAGCGGTAATAGTCGGGCTTGCAGGTGGTGACTTCACGCGTCCAGTCGACCGCCAGGCCGAGGCTTTTCAGCTGGGTGCGCATGTAGTCGATGTTTTCGTACGTCCACTTGGCGGGGGCGACCCGGTTCTTCATCGCCGCGTTCTCGGCCGGCATGCCGAACGCGTCCCAGCCCATCGGCTGCAGTACGTTCTTGCCCTGCATGCGCTGGTAGCGGGCGATCACGTCACCGATGGTGTAGTTGCGCACGTGGCCCATGTGCAGCTTGCCGCTGGGGTAGGGGAACATCGACAGGCAATAGAAGGTGTCCTTGCCTGGCTGTTCACTCACTTCAAAGGATTTCTGCGCGTCCCAGTGAGACTGCGCGGCGGCTTCGATTTCGCGGGGCTGATACTGTTCGTGCATGGCTACTGGCGTTGAATAGGGGCTGGCTGTTCGCGTAGCGGCGACGGGCTGCGGAAATGCCGGGCGAGACCTGGCGAAAACGGCGGCGCAACGGGCTGAATGCGACAGCATGGAAGCGCCGTAGCATACATGACCCCCGCTGACCGAGGGAAACCTGATTTGCTGGCGCCGCACGGCCCCGTTGGTCGATGTGGGCGTCGTCGTTCGCGTGTGAGCTACGCTTGTACGGGGGGCGGGACGAATGACGAGGTGAATCATGGGTAGAGAGCGCCAAGCGGATGAGGGCAACCTCTATGGACGCGTGCTGCAACGGCTGAGTGTGGCGTTGGAAGAGGCGGAGCGAACCGCCGACAGCGATGCAGGTGCGACGACCGAGCTGGAAGTCGGCGGGCTGACCCCGGCCGAATTCGACCTGATCCGCGCTTATCTGCAGCAGGATTCACAATGGCTGTCCGGGTGGCACGCGGCAGCGGAGGAGCAGGCGCAGCTGGTTCGGCAAGCAACACGCCCGGCGTTGCGCAATGTGCTACGTCATCATCATCCGGCCAAGCGCAGCAAACAGGCCCCGTTGACGCTTCACCAGGCCATGAGCTGTGCGCTCTGTGGCGCCAGCGTGAATTGGCCCGAAGGTGCGGGCCCGGTGGCGTGCTCGGCTTGTGGATCACAGCTGTTGCGTGCCCGTCAGCGTCTGCATACCTACCCCAGGCACTGACGATATTCGCCCCGACAAGCGGAGCACCGACAGGTAGAGTTGCAGCAACCGAGACGTGGGAGCTGCACATGCCGATTCGTTATTTCTTCAAACAACTGCTGCTGCCTCCGGGCGGCCTGTTACTGCTTTTGCTCGCCGCCTGGTGGCTCAGGCGCCGCGCGCCGCGGCTGGCTGCTGTGTGCTTCGTACTGGGATTCGGCGGACTGTGGTTGATGAGCCTGCCGGTGACGGTGGAGTGGGCGGCGCGCGCGCTGGAGCGCGAACCGGCCCTCGATCGGACGCAATGGTCCAGCCTCGGGCAGCAGGCTCAGGCGATCGTGGTGCTTGGCGCCGGACGTGAGCAGGCCGATCCCGGTTGGGGATCGGATCAGCCCAGCCACATCGCCCTCGAACGGCTGCGTTACACCGCGCGGCTGGCCAAGGCCTCGGGCCTGCCTATCCTGGCCAGTGGCGGCCTGCACTACGGCCAGCCGCCGAGCGAGGCCTGGCTGGCCGCCGAGGCGTTGGAGCGCGATTTCGCCACGCCGACGCGCTGGCTCGAAGAGCGCAGCCGCACCACCTGGGAAAATGCGCTGTATAGCGCGCAGCAGCTCAAGGCTGCCGGGATCGAACGGATCGTGTTGGTAACCTCGGCTTCGCACATGCCGAGGTCGCGCTGGTGCTTCGAACGCAATGGGTTGCAGGTGATCGCCGCTCCGATGGGGTTTCGCGGCGTGCCCAATGGGCGCCCCTTTGGCGGCTGGCTGCCCGAGTCCCAGGCCGTCTGGCAAAACGGCCTGCTGCTCAACGAGGCGGTCGGGATGCTCGTCTATCCGCTCATCTACAGCGGCAACGCCGAATAGGAGGCCAGCCGCCGGTGGGCGTGGATTTCACCGCTCAGGCCCGTCGGCGGCGGAGCAGGCCCCAGCCGAGCAGCAGCAGGCAGATCGCGATCAGCGGCCATGATCGCCACTGCAGATACGGCGTCAGTCCCTGCATCGGCGTGACGTCGCCGTAGAGCACCGCCTCCTCGAAGGCAGGAATCCGCCCGGCGATGCGTCCCTGCGGGTCGATCAGCACGGTGACCCCGTTGTTGGTGGCCCGCACCATCCAGCGACCTGCCTCGAGCGCGCGCATCTGCGCCATTTGCAAGTGTTGCAGGGGGCCGATCGAATGGCCGAACCAGGCGTCGTTACTGACCGTGAGCAGGAGGTCGCTCTGCGCCGAGAGGCTGGCGGCAAACTCCGGATACACCACCTCATAGCAGATGAAGGGCGCGATCCGGTAGCCCTTCGCCTGTAACAATGCCTGGTCTGGCGTGCCGCGGGCAAAGTCCGACATCGGCAGGTCGAAGAACGCGATCAGCCCGCGCAGCAGATCCTGCAAGGGTACGTATTCGCCGAAGGGCACCAGTTTCTGTTTCAGGTAGGTGCCCTGCGCATCGCCAGCGGTGGTCAGGCCGTTGTAGTAGCGCAGCTCGCCGTCGGCGTTGGGCTGACGTACCGGCACGCCGGTGATCAGCGCCGACTGCCGTTCCTGGGCGAAGCGGCCCATCATCGTCAGATAACCTTCGGCATGGTCCTTGAGGATCGGCACAGCGGTTTCCGGCCAGACGATGAGGTCGACCGGGCGGCTACCGAAGGTCATGTCGCGGTAGAGCAGCAACTGCATTTCAAGCTTTTTCGGGTCCCACTTGAGGCTTTGGGCGACGTTGCCTTGCATCGCCGCGACCGTAATGGGCTCGCCCTTGGATGTCGTCCAGGCGTGCTGCCCGAGACCCAGCGCGCCGCCCCAGAGCAGGCCCAGCGCGGCCAGTGCGCCGATCAGTGCACTCTTGCTCTTCAGCAGGCGAGGCAGCTCTATCAGCAGGGTCGCGGTCAGTACGAGCACGAAGCTGAGCAGCCATACACCGCCAATCGGCGCGAGGCCGGCCAGTGGCCCGTCGAGCTGGCTATAGCCGGTATACAGCCAGGGAAAGCCGGTCAATACCCAGCCACGCAATGCGTCCAGCGCAAGCCACAGCGCCGCGAACACCAGCGCACTGTGCAGCGGCGCGCCGGACGGCCGGAGCCAGCGCGACCAGAGCCAGCCGAGGAGCGCGAAGAACAACGCCAGGCCCGCAACGAAGCCCAGCGTCAGCGCGCCCGCGAGGATCGGCGGCGCCGCGCCGAAATCATGGATGCTGACGTAGACCCAACTGACGCCGGAAGCGAACAGGCCGAAGCCGTAGCACCAGCCGCGACCGGCCGCCTGCTTCGGCGCCAGCTCGCGCAGGCCCAGATAAATCAGTCCGATCGATACCAGGGCCAAGGGCCAGATATCGAATGGCGCGAGCGACAGGGTGGTCAGGGCTCCGGCGGCAAGTGCCAGCAGGTTGCCCGGCCAGCCGGGGCGGGTGATCCAGCGCATGGAGGTTCCTTGGAGAACCGCCGCGGTACGGATGACGGCGGCGGGTGGGTACAGTGCGAGCCAAGTCTACCGAAGGTTTGGCCGCCGAGGGGGCCGCCAGGTGCCTAGTGGTGTTCCGGTTGCAGGCGGCTCAGGCGCAGCATGTGCACGCGACGGCTATCGGCGTTGAGTACGCGGAAACGGAATCCATCGATCTCGGTGACCTCGTTACGCTTGGGCAGATGGCCGAACATGCTCATGACCAGCCCGGCCACGGTATCGAATTCCTCATCGGGGAACTCGCTGCCGAAGAACTCGTTGAAGCTGTCGATGGGCGTCAGCGCCTTGACCAGGAAATCGCCGCTGGGCAGCGGTCGGATGTAGCTGTCTTCTTCGATATCGTGTTCATCTTCGATATCGCCGACGATCTGCTCCAGCACGTCCTCGATGGTCACCAGGCCGGCGACGCCGCCGTATTCGTCGATGACGATGGCCATGTGGCTGTGGTTCGCACGGAACTCGCGCAGCAGCACGTTGAGGCGCTTTGACTCGGGAACGAACGTGGCCGGGCGCAACAGGTCCTTGATGTCGAAAGGTTGCAGGTCGCCTTGCAGGATCAGCGGCAACAGGTCTTTGGCCAGCAGCACGCCGATCACCTCGTCGAGGCTGTCGCCGACCACCGGATAGCGCGAGTGCGCCGCGGAAATGATCGCCGGAAGGAACTCCTTCGGCGACTGGTCGGCCCTGATGCTCATCACCTGCGAGCGCGGCACCATGATGTCGCGGACCTGCAGGTCCGCTACCTGTATGGCGCCCTCGACGATTGCCAGGGCTTCGTTGTCCAGCAGTTTGTTCTGATGGGCGCCGCGCAGTACTTCCAGCAGCTCCTCACGATTTTTCGGCTCATGGGCAAAAGCCTGGGTGATTTTCCCAAACCAGGACTTTTGCCCGTTGCTCGATCGGTCTTCGCTCATGTCTTTGACTCAATGGTCCTTGCAGTTGCCCGTTCGGGCTATTCGGTGGCGTAGGGGTCGGGGTGACCCAATTCGGCCATCAGTTGACGCTCGAGGCTTTCCATTTCTTCGGCTTCGTCGTCGTCGAGGTGATCATAGCCGAGCAGATGCAGGCAGCCATGAATGACCAGGTGCGCCCAATGCGCGGGCAGCGCCTTGCCTTGCTCGGCCGCTTCGTGTTCGACGACCGGTACGCAGATCACCAGGTCGCCGAGCAGCGGGATATCCAGCAGCGGAACGCCGCCCGGTCCGTCCGGGACATCGGCGGGGAAGGACAGCACGTTGGTGGCGTAATCCTTCTGTCGCCAGGTGCGGTTGAGTTCGCGCCCTTCTTC
This sequence comes from Stutzerimonas stutzeri, assembly GCF_009789555.1. NCBI lineage: Bacteria > Pseudomonadati > Pseudomonadota > Gammaproteobacteria > Pseudomonadales > Pseudomonadaceae > Stutzerimonas > Stutzerimonas stutzeri. Next base: position 105,713 of record NZ_CP046902.1, on the reverse strand, counting down.
TTCATCCACCAGGCGAATGGTCAGCTCGGAATCGGCACTGCGCTGGCGCAGCGCCAGCTCGCACCAGTGCCGCAGGTCCGCTTCGTCAGGCACCGTGCCACGGGTGGCACACTGCACATCGAGTTCAATCATCGCGACTGTCCGATGCGCCGCGTCTGCCGGGCAGGGGCTGGCGTTCTTCGAACGCCTCGTAGGCTTCGACGATGCGCTGCACCAGCGGATGGCGAACCACGTCCTTGGGCTTGAAGTGGGTAAAGCTGATGCCGTTGACGTCCTTGAGCACTTCGATCACGTGTGCCAGGCCGCTCTTGGTGCCGCGCGGCAGGTCCACCTGGGTGATATCCCCGGTGATCACGGCCGTGGAGCCGAAGCCGATGCGGGTGAGGAACATTTTCATCTGTTCCAGCGTGGTGTTCTGGCTTTCGTCGAGAATGATGAAGCTGTTGTTCAAGGTGCGGCCGCGCATGTAGGCCAGCGGTGCGATCTCGATGACCTGCTTTTCGATCAGCCGCGCCACGTGTTCGAAGCCGAGCATCTCATAGAGGGCGTCATAGAGTGGTCGCAGGTAGGGGTCGATCTTCTGCGCCAGGTCGCCCGGCAGGAAGCCGAGCTTTTCGCCGGCTTCGACGGCCGGACGTACCAGCAGGATGCGGCGGATCTGCTCGCGCTCCAGCGCATCGACGGCGCAGGCAACGGCCAGATAGGTCTTGCCGGTACCGGCCGGGCCGATGCCGAAGTTGATGTCGTTATCGAGGATCGATTGCACGTAGCGCTGCTGGTTGGCGCCGCGAGGACGAATATTGCCTTTGCGGGTGCGCAGTGAAATGTTCGGCGTGGTGGACGCGTTGTTCAGCTCCTCCATGGCCGATTCCTGAAGGAACAGGTGGACCATGTCCGGCGAGAGTTCGGCGTTCTTGGTCTCGCGGTACAGGCGACGCAGAAGATGCTCTGCGGCTTTGGTCACGTCAGCCGGGCCGATCAGCTCGAACTGGTTTCCGCGATTGCGGATCTCCAGCTCCAGGCGCTGTTCGATCAGGCGCAAATGCTCGTCGAACTGGCCACACAGATTGGCGAAGCGATCGGCTTCAAAGGGTTCCAGGGTGAAACGATGAGGTTCGATGGGGGCGTTCAAGGGCTTTTGATTGACCTGCTCTGCATGAAGATTGGGTGAGAATAGCGCCGCGCAAGAAAAAAAGCAGCGACCTGCCGGCCCAGGCAAGCGCTCGGTGCACCGGCGGTGGGCACTCGTCGAGGGCCTGCCGCCGCGCCGGTCTGTTCAGCTCGCGACCTGTTCGAGCAACGTGCCCCGCAATGAGTGCGGCAACGCATCGTCAATGTACACGTCGACGAACTGGCCGATCAGCCTCGGATTGTCGCAACGGAAGTTGACGATCCGGTTGTGCTCGGTACGGCCCTGAAGCATGCCTGGGTCTTTTTTAGAGTAGTCCGTGACCAGAATGCGCTGCTGCGTACCCACCATCCGTCGGCTGTTTTCGAAACCCTGCTGGTTGATGCGTTGCTGCAGGATCGCCAGGCGCTGCTTCTTGACCTCTTCGGGCGTTTCATCGATCAGGTCCGCTGCCGGGGTGCCGGGCCGCGAGCTGTAGACGAAGGAGTAGGAGAAGTCGAAGCCCACGTCCTCGATCAGTTTCATGGTCTGCTCGAAATCCTTTTCGGTTTCACCGGGGAAGCCGACGATGAAATCCGAGCTGATCAGGATGTCGGGCACCGCTGCCTTCAGCTTGCGGATGCGGGACTTGTATTCGAGCGCCGTATGGTTGCGTTTCATCGCCGCCAGCACGCGATCGGAGCCCGCCTGGACTGGCAGGTGCAGGTACTTCACCAGCTCCGGTACTTCGGCGTGGGCCTGAATCAACGCGTCGGAAAACTCCAGCGGATGGCTGGTGGTGTAGCGAATCCGGTCGATGCCGTCGACCGCTGCCACCACGCGGATCAGTTCGGCCAGGTCCGCGATTCGCCCATCATGGGTCGCGCCACGGTAGCCGTTGACGTTCTGCCCGAGCAAGGTGACCTCGCGAACGCCGTTTTCGGCCAGGTGGATCACTTCGGCCAGCACGTCGTCGAACGGCCGGCTGACTTCTTCGCCACGCGTGTAAGGCACGACGCAAAAGGTGCAGTATTTGCTGCAGCCTTCCATGACCGAGACGAACGCCGTCGGACCGTCCACGCGTGGCTCGGGCAGCCGATCGAACTTCTCGATCTCGGGGAAGGAAATATCGACCTGCGGCTTTTTCGTGGTGCGTGCCGCGTCGATCATTTCCGGCAGGCGATGCAGGGTTTGCGGGCCGAATACCACGTCCACGTAAGGCGCACGGTCACGGATCGCCGCGCCCTCCTGGCTCGCCACGCAGCCGCCGACACCGATTACCAGTTGAGGGTTGTCCAGCTTCAGTTCACGCCAGCGGCCCAACTGTGAAAAAACCTTTTCCTGGGCCTTTTCACGAATCGAGCAGGTGTTGAGCAAGATCACGTCCGCTTCGGCCGGATTGGTGGTGATCTCCAGAGGTTGCTGCTCGCCCAGCAGGTCCACCATGCGCGAGCTGTCGTACTCGTTCATCTGGCAGCCATGGGTTTCGATATAAAGCTTGCGGGTCATGTGACGGGCCGGCGTTGTGCAAAAAATGACCGGCGATTATACGGCCAGGACGTGGACGATAAAAGCGCTGTCGACGGAGCCGGGCCCGATGACGGAGGTGGCCGGGAGCGACGGACAAGGTGGCGTGCAAAGTGGGGCGTGCGGCCCGGCGCAATGGCGGTGCCGCAGGGCGCAGGTCCCCGTCAAGGACGAAACGGTTCGTGACCTTCGGCGGTTTGCAAGTCCATCAGGTAGTCACGAAATATCTGGCCGAGCACCTGGGTGGCGATCTCCAGTTCGTCACGGCGCATCTGTGCGGAAACCCGGTCGGCAGTATCCAGGGCGTCTTCCTCGCCGTTGATCGCCGACATTTTCAACACCACGTACGCCTGGACATTGTTTGCCGGCACGCCTTCGCCGCGGAAGAACATCACGCCAAGGCGGTGCTGGGCCAGGGCGTGCCCCTGCAGCGATGCCTGCTCGAACCAGTGCAGGGCCTTGGCCGGGTCGCGAGGGATGCGGCGACCATCGTAGTGGTATTCACCCAGCTCGTACGCCGCTTGCACGTCGCCTTCACTGGCGGCTTGCTCGCAGGCACGCAATGCCTCGCGCATCTCTTGCGGAGCGGTATTAAGCGCACACCGGGAAGTCGCCGGGATTAGCAGCGAATTGCCTCCCGCCGTAGCCAGCAGGGGCGTTAGAAGCAGCAGGCAGCCAAGGGCGAGGCTGCAACCGGTGCGAGTCATGAATCGAGCGCCTCGAAGAGCAGGGCGGTGACTGAAGGTCCGGCGAAAACGAGCCGACGTTCACATTATGGATAAGCCGCTGCCTGCTTACAAAGGCTTTGATAACGCATCTCCGCCTTTTATGCAGGCGCGGTGGTTCGCTCACGAAGATTACCCGGCAGATTAAGCAGCAGCCAGGCAATGATGGGGCATGCCAGCGCGAGCCAGAGCTGCTGAAAGCCGCCGAGCGGATTAGGCCCGAACGTCAGCCCGCTCCAGGGCACCGCGATCAGCATCAGAACGCCGCCCGCCGCGCCGGCACTGGCCTGCAGCCGTGCTGGCCAGTGCAGCGCGCCCGCATAAACGACCAGCAGCGCGCTGAGCAGACCCAGCGCCAACGCATAAGGCGCGCTCCAGCCGAGCTGGCGAGCCAACTCGAAAAAAGCGCAAAGGCCAATCACGATCCGGCCCCACGTCGGTCGGCTCCAGGTCCACGCGCGACTCAAGGTCAGTGCCACCACGCCGACCAACGGTAGCCCCAGCAGCAGCGTCGCCTGCATCAGCCAGCGTTCGGCTTCGAGCGTGTCGAGGCCGAACGCGAGCCGCCCGGCAGCACAGGCCCCGGTTCCGGCCGCCAGGCTGAAGGCGAGCAGGGCGCAAAACAGCGCGGGCTGGTCCGGTTCGCCGTAACCGCGACGGGCCGTACCGATCCAGACGGCGCTGGAGAGTCCGGCCAGCATCAGCAGTGTGGCTTGCAACAGATCGGGCATCGGGTTCATGTCAGTCGAGCGAAGGCGCGCTCGGCGGCATCGAGCGTCAGTTGAAGCTCCTTGTCGCCGTGGGCGATAGAGGTGAAGCCTGCTTCGAATGCGCTGGGGGCGAGGTACACGCCGCCGTCGAGCATGTGGTGGAAGAACTGCTTGAAGCGCTCGGCATCGCTCGCCATGACATCTTCGAAGGTGACGATGTCATCCGCCTCGCTGAAGTACAGGCCGAACATGCCACCGACCTGGGTGGTGACGAAGGGAATACCGGCTGCCGCGGCGCGTTCCTTCAGGCCCGTCAACATGCGCGTGGTGTAATCGGTGAGTTCGGCGTGGAAGCCGGGGCGGTTGATCAATCGCAGTGTGGTCAGGCCCGCGGCCATCGCCAACGGGTTGCCCGAGAGCGTGCCCGCCTGATAGACCGGCCCCAGGGGCGCGATACGTTCCATGATGGCGCGCTTGCCGCCAAAGCAGCCGACCGGCATGCCGCCGCCGATGATCTTGCCAAAAGTAGTCAGGTCCGGAGTGACGCCGTAGTGCGCCTGCGCGCCGCCGAGTGCGACGCGGAAACCGGTCATCACCTCATCGAAAATCAACACCACGCCGTGCTTGTCGCATTGTTCGCGCAGCCCTTGCAGGTAGCCGGGCGCTGGCGGTACGCAATTCATGTTGCCTGCGACCGGTTCGACGATGATGCAGGCGACTTCGTTGCCGACTTCCGCAAGCATTTGCTCGACGGCGGCCAGATCGTTGAAGGGCAGGGTCAGGGTATGTTTGGCAAACGCCGCCGGCACGCCTGCCGAGCTGGGTACGCCCTGGGTCAAAGCGCCCGAGCCGGCCTTGACCAGCAGGCTGTCGGAATGGCCGTGATAGCACCCTTCGAACTTGATGATGCTGTCGCGGCCGGTGTAGCCACGGGCCAGACGAATGGCGCTCATGGTCGCCTCGGTGCCCGAGCTGACCATGCGCAGCATTTCCATCGACGGGACCAGGCTGCAGACCAGCTCGGCCATTTCGGTTTCCATGGCCGTTGGCGCGCCGTACGAAAGGCCATGCACCAGTTGCCGACGTACCGCTTCAAGCACTTCGGGATGACTGTGGCCGAGAATCATCGGACCCCAGGAACCGACGTAATCGACGTAGCGCTTGTCGTCCTCGTCCGTGACGTAGGCACCTTCGGCGTGCTTGAGAAACAGCGGCGTGCCGCCAACGCTCCGGAAAGCGCGCACCGGGGAGTTGACGCCGCCTGGAATGTGGTTCTGGGCGCTAGCGAAGAGGGTTTCGGAACGGGACATGCGGGGCCTCTCGGAAAACAAGGAATGATGTTGGGGGAGCCGGCGCGGCTCAGTTGCCGGCGAACAGCGCACTGAATGCGCGGGCGCGGCGCTCGACTTCGCTGGCCGAATCCGCGGCGAACAGGGCATGCACTACAGCTACCATGCTGGCCCCGCGCGCGATCAGGTCGGGCGCGTTGTCCAGCGTCACGCCACCGATCACGGTGATCGGCTGACTGAAGCGTTGACGTGCGCGTTCGAGCAGCTCCGGGGTGGCCGCGGGTGCGCCGGGCTTGGTGTTCGAATCGAAAAACCTGCCAAAGGCCACATAGCTGGCGCCTTCGGCGATGGCCTGGTCGGCCAGGTCCAGGCGCGCATGGCAGGTTGCGCCGATGATCGCCTGGCGGCCCAGCAATGCGCGGGCGACTGACAACGAGCCGTCCTCCTGGCCCAGATGCAGGCCGACACCAAGGCGTGCCGCCAGTTCGGCATCGTCATTGATGATCAGGTGCGCATCATGCCGGTGGCAGAGTTCGCGCAATGCGTCGGCCTCGCGCAGACGGCGGGCCTCGTTGTCTGACTTGTCGCGGTACTGCAGCAGGCGCGCGCCGCCTCTGAGGGCCGATTCGGCGTACGGCAGCAGGCGTCCGTCAGCCAGCAAGGTACTGTCGGTAACGGCGTAGAGGCCGCGCAAGTGGTTGTCTTTCATATGCAGCGCTCCAGTCAGGCCAGGTCCAGCGGCAGGCGACGGGGGATGTATTGCCCGCGTCCGGGCGCCTCGGCATCTCTCAGCGTGCGCCAGGTGTAATCGAGGGCGGATTTCACTGCGCTGGCGAGCCCTTCGCCCAGCGCCAGGCGCCCGGCGAGCGCACTGGCCAAGGTGCAGCCGGAACCGTGATAGCTGCCTGGCAGCCGCTGGCAGCTGAAATCGTGGCGGCTGCCATCGCGCGAATAGAGGCGGTTGTGCACTTCGGTCTCGTCGCCGTGCCCGCCGGTGATCAGCAGATGGCGCAGGTAAGGCAGCAGCTTTTGCGCGCATTCATCGGCGCTGCCCTCGGGCAGTCCGGCCAGAATACGCGCCTCGGGCAGGTTCGGCGTGGCGATGGTTGCAACCGGAAACAGCCGCTCGCGCATGGCGTAGCCGACTTCATCCTTGCCCAGCGCGCCGCCGCCGCCGGCGCGCAGCACCGGATCGCAGACCAACGGAACGCCCGGCAGCTTTTGCATGATCTCCAGCACGGTATCTACCATGCTCACCGAGCCGAGCATGCCCAGCTTGACGGCGGCGACCGGGAGATCGGTAATGACGGCATTGGCCTGGGCCAGCACCCACTCGCGATCGAGCACGCGGAAATCGCTGACATCGACGGTATCCTGCACGGTCAGCGCCGTGACGGTCGGGGCGGCGTGGCATCCCTGAGCAATCAGCGCTTCGATGTCCGCTTGCAGGCCGGCGCCGCCACTCGGGTCGTGGCCGGACAGGCAGAGTACGACAGGGCGGGAGCAAGGGCCGGTCATCGATGAGTTCCCCGAATGCGTGGCGAAATGAGTTGGCCGGGGCTAGCACAGCCAGATTTTCTGGCGAGCGAGCTTATCACCAATCGCTCTGGGCGGCTTGCGCGGGCTGTCGCTCGGCGCAACCAACATGCCACCGAGCAGAACCTGCCGTATGGGTTCGTCGAGGCATGCTAAAGTGCCATCAATTTGCGGGCCGCGATTGTTCAGGGAGCTGGATCTTCTGACGTGGCCCGGCAGGTCCGACATCGCCATGCACTACTTTCTCGTCTTCATACTCGGCTTGCTGCTTCCGACACTGGCCGATGCAGTCGAATTCGACCAGGACACTCAGCGTCTGCCGCTCGGGCATGCCATGGCGGTGCTGGAGGACCCGGACCGGGACGCGACGATCGAGGACGTCCTCGCGCTCGATGCGGCCGGACGCTTCGTCGATCACGACGATGACGTGCTCAACGCCGGCTATTCGCGCTCGGCCTTCTGGCTGCGCATCGATCTGCTCTACCGTGCCGACCAGCCGGGCCAGCGCAGCCGCTGGTGGCTCGAACTGGCGTATCCGCCACTGGACCTGCTGGAGCTCTATCTGCCGGATGCGCAGGGTGGCTACTACCTGGCTCAACGCAGTGGCGACGCGCTACCGTTCAGCCAGCGGCAGATCAAGCAACGCAACCACCTGTTCGAACTGCAACTCACGCCCGACCAGCCACAGCGCATCTATCTGAGGCTGGAAAGCCAGGGCTCGATCCAGGCTCCGCTGACGTTGTGGTCGCCGGTGGCCTATCTGCAAGAGCAGTCGGCCCACATATATATACTGGCGGTGATCTACGGCGTGCTGCTGGTGATGCTGGTCTACAACCTGTTCATCTACCTCAGCGTGCGCGATCGCAGCTATTTCTACTACATCCTCTACATCGGTTCGTTCGGTCTGTACCAGGTCTCGGTAAACGGGCTGGGGGTGCAGTATTTCTGGCCCGAGTCACCCTGGTGGGCCAACACCTCGACGCCGTTCCTGATCGGTGCGGCAGGGCTTTTCGGCTGTCAGTTCGCGCGCAGCTTCCTGCATACCTACGAGCACAGCCCCTGGATCGACCGCGCCCTGATCCTGTTGATGGCCCTCGGCGCAGTGACCATGGTGCTGTCGTTCACCTCCAGCTACGCGCTGGCGCTGCGCTTGGCGACATTCCTGGCGCTGGTGTTCATCCTGTTGGTCTTCGTCGCCGGCAGCGTCGCCTGGTATCGCGGAATGCGGGTGGCTCGCTACTTCATGATCGCCTGGACGACCTTCCTGGTCGGCGCGCAGGTCAATACGCTGATGGTGCTCGGCTATCTGCCGCACAACTTCTTCACCATGTATGCCGGGCAGATCGGCTCGGCGGTCGAGGTCGCGCTGTTGTCGCTGGCGCTGGCTGATCGCATCAATGCGATGCGCGAAGAACGCGCCATGATGCTGCAGGAAACCGGCCGCAAGCTGGAAAAAATGAATCGCGAACTCGCCGAGAGCAACCGGCTCAAGGATCAGTTCCTGGCCAACGTCACCCATGAGTTGCGTACGCCGATGCATGGCGTCCTGGGTAGCCTGGAACTCATGCAGACACTGGAGCTGAGCGGCGAGCTGGAGCAGTACCAGCGTATCGCGAACGGGTCGGCGCGCGAGATGATGCGACTGGTCAACGACATTCTCGCCCTGACCGAACTGCATGCCGGCAAGCTGCAGGTGCACAGCAAGCCCTTCGCCCTGCGCGCCGTGGTCGATGAGCTCTACAGGATTCACGGCGCGAACGCGGCTGCGCGCGGGCTGGGCTTCGAGCTGGAAATCGCCAATGACGTGCCCGATACGCTCAAGGGTGATGCGGCGAAGCTGAAGCAGAGCCTCGGCTATCTGCTGGACAACGCCATCAAATTCACCTCGCAGGGCCGCGTGACACTGGCGCTGAGCGGGCATCGGGAGGATCAGTCCCGCTTCGTGCTGCAAGCGGACGTGATCGATGACGGCATTGGCTTCGAAGCGCCTGCGGACGATTCGCTGTACCAGCATTTTCGTCAGCTGGACGGCAGCATGACCCGGCAGTACGGCGGGCTGGGAATCGGCCTGTCGCTGTGCCGACAGCTGATCCAGTTGCAGGGCGGCGATATCTCGTATCACTCCGAACCCGGCCGTGGCAGCCATTTCAAGGTGCGCGTGCCGCTTCAACTGCCCTGAACGGGCCTGGCGTGCGCGCGATCACCTGAGCGGACCGCCGCGTGTGCCGGTCAAGGCGCCGCCGCGCCGTGCAGGATTTGGCCGAAACCCCACTTTTTCATGCCAATCATGCGTGCTTCACTTCTTCTCGCGGGTCGTCGCGAGCGGCGGTTCGCATCGGCCCGGCGATGCCCTGGCGGCGAGCGATGGTTCATTTGCCGCAGGGGACGCCAGCCGGGTCGAGATCGCTTTCGCCTGCCGAGGAGCCCCGCCATGAACCTGCATCAATACGCCGAAACCCATGAGGTGCTGAACCAGGTTCCGCCAATCGATGGCGCGAACCTGTATCGCCTCGACCTGCCGTTGCAGGAATGGGTTCGACGCTACGACGGTGGCTGGGCCGAGTCTCGGCTGGACACCTATGGCGAGCTGGCCGGTGGGCCGTTGATGGCGGCGGGCTTTCTCGCCAACGAAAACAAGCCGGTGTTCAAGAGCCACGATCGCTACGGGAACCGTATCGATCTGGTGGAATTTCATCCGGCCTATCACGAGCTGATGCGAACCGCGATTGCCCACGGCATCCCGTCGCTGCCCTGGACCGACCCGCGCCCGGGCGCCCAGGTCGCCCGCGCCGCACTGATGTATCTGCATAACCAGGCCGAGTCCGGCACCAGTTGCCCGCTGACCATGACCTACGCCAGCGTTCCCGCCTTGCGGCTGCAGCCCGGCGTCAGCGATCACTGGCTGCCGAAGATTCTCAGCCTGGAGTACGACCCGCGAAACCTGTCCATGGAGCACAAGCAGGGTGTGACCATTGGCATGGCGATGACCGAAAAACAGGGGGGCACCGACGTGCGTGCCAACACCACGCGCGCCTATGCGGTGGCCGCGCCCGGTCCGGGGCAAGCGTACGAGCTGGTCGGGCATAAATGGTTCTGCTCGGCGCCCATGTGCGACGCCTTTCTGACGTTGGCGCAGACCGACAAGGGCTTGTCCTGCTTCCTGCTGCCGCGACATCGGCCGGACGGTAGCCGCAACCCGTTCTATATCCAGCGGCTGAAAAACAAGCTGGGCAACTGGTCAAATGCCTCCAGCGAAGTCGAATACCGCGGCGCTTTGGCCTGGATGATCGGCGAGGAAGGGCGCGGCGTACCGACCATCATCGAAATGGTCTCATCCACCCGCTTCGACTGCATGATCGGCTCCAGCTCGCTGATGCGCCAGGCGCTGACCCAGGCCATGCATCATTGCGCCCACCGGCAGGTGAGCGGGCGGGTGCTGGCCGAACAGCCTCTGATGCGCAACGTGCTGGCCGATCTGGCGCTGGAGAGCGAGGCGGCGCTGGCGCTGACCATGCGCATGGGCCGCGCACGGGACAAGCCCACCGACGAGCACGAAGTGAAATTCGCCCGGCTGGTCACCGCCATCGGCAAATACTGGATCTGCAAGCGCGCCCCGGAAATGATTGCCGAGGCGAGTGAGTGTCTGGGCGGAGCCGGGTACGTAGAGGAAACGATCATGCCGCGCCTGTACCGCGAGGCGCCGGTGAACTCGATCTGGGAAGGCTCCGGCAACGTGCAATGCCTCGACGTGCTGCGCGCCTTGTCGAAAGAGCCGGGAGTGATCGAGGTGTTGTTCGCCGAACTCGGCGACGGGCATGGCGATGCCCGTCTGAAGGCCCATATCGGCCGCTTGCAGGCGGCATTCAGCGACACCGGGGATATCCAGTACCGCGCCCGCCAATTGACCGAAGACATCGCCGTCGCGCTACAGGCCAAGCTGTTGCTCGAAGCGGGACACAGCGCTGTCTCGGACGCCTTCATCGCCAGTCGTCTCGAGCGGTGCGGACGGGCCTTCGGGACATTGCCGCGTGGGCTGGACATCGGCGCCGTGCTGGAGCGAAGCGCGCCGCATCGGGTGTGACTGTGGGGGCTCGAGCGGCTGGGCACAGCAAGCCAGCCGGATCGGGTGGGGGCGCTCGGAGAGCATCAAACGGAGGCTGTGGCAAGCCTGAACTGCGAGTTGCTTCACAATAAGAATTGTCTGATAGAAGCGACGCCCACTGGCAGCCAAGCTAGTGGCATGAAACTCAAACAGTTCCTCCGGCCTCTCGACGCTGACTTCTCGACCCCCCGCGCGCTGCGCAAGTTGCTCCGCCTGCTGAGCGGCGCGCTGATGCTGTGCCTGCTGTGCACCCTGGCCTTCGCCCTGAGCATGACCTTCAACCACGAGGTATCGCTCAGTCGCCGCACCATGAACGCGGCCGTGTACGAGGCGCAGCTCTACCTCAGCCAGCGCGAATCGCTACTCGAGCATCTGGCGCGTCGGGTGCTGCCCATCGCCGATAGCACGGCGCTGGCCGACGACACCCAGGCCGCGGAGCGCGGGTTGGCCATGGTGGTGCTGCCGATGGGCGATGACGAACTGGGACTGCTGCTCTCGGCGCGCGATCTCGATGAACTGCGCAGCAAACGCCTCGGCCTGTTTCATGTCGAAGCAGGCATGTACCCGGTTGTCACGCGTCTGATTCAAAGCGGCCCGCCCAGCGCACCGTTGTCGCCGACGGTGCTCGAGGCACTGAGCCAGAAGCCTCCGTTGGAAACGGCCCCGCGGGTGCTCTGGCTGTCCGATGCAGGCGAAGCCGAGCGCCGATTGTTGCTGCTCGAGCGCCTGGGCGGAGGCATGAACAACGGCTGGCTGGGCCTTGAAATTCGTGGCGCAGACCTTGACGCGGTGTTGCGCGTAGCGGGCGCTGGCGATTACCTGCTGCTCGACAGCCGGCATCGGGTAGCCTTCGCCAGCAATTTCGACAAGGCGCCGATGGAGGCCTTGCGGGCCTGGCGCGCTGGCGACAGCTTCGATTTCACGGGCTTCAGCTCGCCCCAGGTGGTGCTGCGAAAGCATCTGGGGGCTTCGAACTGGACGCTCGTCTATGCCATTGGCGTCGGTCAGATGCTGTCGGCGCTGTGGCTGCCGCTGTTGCTCGCTGCGCTCCTGGTGCTGGTGGCCGATGTGCTGTTGCAACGCCTGAACCGGCGCATCGACCAGCGCCTGATCGTTCCCGCGCAACAGCGCCTGGAGACCCTGAAGGAAAGCGAGGCGTTTTCCCGCGCGGTGATCCAGACCGCTCCGGTGGCACTCTGCGTGCTGCGTCGCGCCGACGCCTCGGTGGTGCTCGAAAACCAGCAGGCGCAGCAGTGGCTCGGCGGCAGTGAGGTGTTCGCGAGCGATGGCCCCGCCTGGATCGCCCAGGCGTTCGGGGAAACCGGTGGCGCCGCCAGCACGGAACTGCAAGCCGGCGACGGACGCCACCTTTACCTGTGCTACACGGCGACCCGTTACAAGGGCGAAGACGTGCTGCTCTGCGCATTCAGCGACATCAGCGCGCGCAAACAGACCGAGGCCGAGCTGGCGCGCGCCAAGCAGCTGGCCGACACCGCCAATGAGGCGAAGACGCTGTTCCTGGCCACGATGAGCCATGAGATTCGCACGCCGCTGTACGGCGTGCTGGGTACCCTCGAACTGCTTGGGCGCACCGACCTCGACTTGCAGCAGACCGGCTACCTGCAGGCCATCCACCGATCGTCCTCGACGCTGCTGCAATTGATCAGCGACGTGCTCGATGTATCGAAGATCGAGGCCGGGCAGCTCGACCTGGAACTGGTCGAGTTTTCCCCGGTGGAGCTTACCGAGGACGCGGTGCAGTCCTTCGCCGCCGCGGCCGAGGCCAAGGGCGTGCAAATCTACGCCTACCTCGACCCGGACCTGCCGGCCCGCATGCGCGGCGACGCCGCCTGTATCCGCCAGATACTCAACAACCTGCTGAGCAACGCAGTGAAGTTCACCGACAACGGGCGCATCGTGGTGCGGTTGCGCGCCGGCTTGGCGGACGGCGAGCGTCGAATGCTGGCCTGGCAGGTGAGCGACACGGGCCCGGGCATCGATGCGCAGGATCAGGTTCACCTGTTCGAGCCGTTCTACCAGGTGCATCGCTCCACCCATCAGGTCGGCGGCACCGGGCTCGGGCTGTCCATCTGCCAACGCCTGACGCAACTGATGAGCGGCAGCCTGACGCTGGTCAGCGAGGTCGGCCTGGGTAGCAGTTTCAGCCTGCGGTTGCCCCTCGAATCCGTCCCATCGCCGATCGAGCCTCAGGAACTGGCGGGTTGCACGGTGCAGGTGCTGTCGCCGGTGCATGAGCTGGGGGAGAACCTCTGTGGCTGGATCAACCGCTGGGGCGGTCGTGCCCGACTGGCTACCCCCAGCGTGCTCGCCGAGGCCGACGAACATACCCTGCTGGTCGAACTGCAACTGCCGGATGTCCCTTGCGTGGCGCCGCCTGACTGGCCCGGTTGCCGTGTGATCATGTCGCCGGACGGTTACGCCGAGCCGCGCCTGCAAGGTTGCGATTGGCTGGTCGGCCTGCATGGCCTGGGCGGGCTGCGTCGAGCATTGGCGCGCGCGCAGGGCTGCGTCTACAGCGCCTGCGAGCAGGATGGCCTGGCCCCGCCGCTGCGCGACTTCGGCCTGCGGGTACTGGTGGCCGAGGACAACGCCATCAACCAACTGATTCTCAAGGACCAGCTCGAAGCGCTCGGTTGCGTGGTCGAGCTGGTTTCCGATGGCCAGGAAGCGCTGCAACGCTGGCGACCGGAGAGTTTCGACGTCGTGCTGAGCGACATCAACATGCCACGCATGAACGGTTACCAGCTGGCCACCGAACTACGCCGCCGCGGCTGCCAGCAACCGATCATCGGCGCCACGGCCAAAGCCATGCGCGAGGAACGTGGACGCTGCCTGACGGCGGGCATGAATGAATGCCTGCTCAAGCCCGTGGACCTGGAATCGTTGCAGCGCTGCCTGGCCGACGCCATAGAGGGGACATGACGATGCAGTCCTACCGAGTGCTGGTAGTCGATGACCAGCCGTTCCAGCGCGAATACCTGATGAACCTGTTTCGCGAGCGAGGCGTCGAGCATCTGGCGGGTGCCAGCGACGGTGCCGCAGCGCTGCGCTGCCTTCAACAGGAAGAATTCGATCTGGTGCTCAGCGACCTGATGATGCCCGGCATGGATGGCGTGCAGATGATCCAGCAACTGTCGCGACAGAAGCGCCGCCCGCGGTTGGCGCTGATGAGTTCGGCCTCCCGGCGGATGATGGTCAGTGCCGGCATGGTGGCCCAGAGTCTGGGTATGTCGATGATCGATCTATTGCCCAAGCCGGTCTTGCCCGCATCGATCGGGCGCTTGCTGACGCGCCTGGACAACAGCTTTCGCCAGGTCGTCACGCCAGGTGCCGACCCGCATCGCTATGACCGCGCCGTGCTTCACGAGGCCATTGAAACGGGGCAGATGCAGGCCTGGTTCCAGGCCAAGAAGTCGCTCGCAAGCGGTCGCATCGTGGGTGCCGAGGCGCTGTTGCGCTGGCTGACACCCGCCCATGACGTTCTGCTTCCAGGACGTTTCATGGATGACCTCGAAGACCATGGCCTGCAGGAGCGCCTCCTTTGGCACATGCTCGAGCAGACCATCGAAGCCCAGGCGTCATGGCGCGAAGGGGGCTACGAAGTACCGGTATCGGTGAACCTGCCGACGCAACTGCTGGACAGCCCCGATCTGCCCGACCGCCTTGCCAAATTCGTCGCCGACCACGGCGCCCGGGCTTGCGCCTTGTGCTTCGAGCTGACCGAAAACAGCACCACGAAGAATCTCAGCAGCTATTACGCGGGCGCTTGCCGTTTGCGCATGAAGGGCTTCGGGTTGGCCCAGGATGACTACGGGCAAGGCTACAGCTCGCTGTTCAATCTGGTGTCGACCCCCTTCACCGAGTTGAAAATCGACCGCAGCCTGGTGCATGGCTGTGTTGAGGACGCCAACCTTTCCGCCGCTGTCGCCAGCAGCATCGACATGGGGCGTCAATTGCACGTGGACGTGGTTGCGGAGGGCGTCGAAACCTCGGAAGAGCTGAGCCTGCTGCGTCGAATGGGGTGTGATCGGGCGCAGGGCTTTCTGATCTCCGAAGCGGTGACGCCACAGGCGTTTCTCCAGCAGTTGCGTGAAGACGGGCCCGGCGTAGCCCGCTAGATCGAGGTTTTCCTATCGTAATCGCCGCTGGGCAGCTAGCATTCAACGCGTATTAATCGTTGAAGACAAGCGGTCACGGCGGGCTCGATTGCATCATGGAATATCACAATGCCTTGCTGCGTAAATGGGCTACTACCTCTCAGCGCCTGAGCATCGGCTTTCTCTGCATGCTGGTGCTGGCGGTATCGCTGCTGGGCATCTGTTACTGGGCGCTGGACCGAGTGCTCCAGGAAGAAAAGAACAAGGTCACCTTCCATTTCACCCGCCTGATCGGCGCCATTGGCGAACACGAAATATTCCTGACCCAGATCGCGCAGGAGAGCGACGAAGCCGCTCGCACGAAAGACAGCGATGTCGTGCCTTTGCAGCGACGGCTACTGGTTCGGCGCAACGGCATGGAACTTTATGAGGGACGCGAGTTTTCCTTTGCCATGCCGTTCACCCTGGCGACGTCCAGCCATGCGCCGACCGACGGAAGCTCCCATGAGGCGTTTTCCCTGGGTGTGCTGCTGACCAACTTCTACGGCGCGTTCTGGAGCACATCGGCCGTCCCGTCGCCGCAGTTGCTGGTGCTTGACCGGGGCGGGGACACCAGCCTGGCGGTGCCCGCGATCGACCTGTCGCCCGTCGGGGCCGGCCTGAGCGACGCCTACCGGGAGCAGGTGGCACGTGTTTCCGCGCGCTTGCCTGAGCTGTTGCCGACCCTCGACGACGTGCGCGTGCGCTGGCTGCGCGCCGATCAGGACGCCGGCCCGCTGCGTGAGCTGCTCGGTTACGTCAGTGTCGAGCTGCCGGAGCCGCTGTGGTGGCGCGACGATCCCGGGCATTCGGTGGTTGCCGTCAGCCTGCTCGACCTGAGCCGTCTGAACAATCTGGAATACTTGCTGGAGCGGCCGATTTTCACCTCGCTCAGCCTGCAGTCGCCCGAAGGCGAGCTGCTCAGTGGCCCGCCACCGCGAACGGGGCTGGACAATGGGCTGAGCTTCGACGGCCAGGGCCTGGTGATTCGCCTGAGCAGCCAGGATGGCGGCGGCTGGGTTGGCGTCTACCGGATTGGTTACGGCAATTTCTTCCGTCAGGCCCAGTGGCCACTGCTCGGCTTGCTGCTGTCGTTGCCGGGCGCCGTCCTGGCTGGCTGGCTTGCGCTGCGGTGGTATAGCCGGCGCGTGGTCGGCCCGGTCCGCAAGGCGCACCGGCGATTGATGGAAAGCGAAACCTTCAGCCGTACCGTGATCCAGGCCGCGCCGGTGGCGCTGGTGGTCCTCGGTCACAAGGGGCGGCAACTGGTCACCCACAACCAACTGGCCGAGCAATGGCTGGGGGGCGCGCAAGACATCCTCCAGCTCACCGCGGGTTGGCAGCTGTTCGAGTCCCAGGACCCGCCCTGCGGCGAGCTGTGCATCCTGGTTGGCGAGCGTTACCTGCAAGTGGCGTTCGCGGCGACCCGCTATGCGGGCGAGGACGCCGTATTGTGCGTGTTCAACGATATCAGCGTGCACCGTGAGGCTGAGGTCGTGCTCGACCGCGCCAAGCGCACGGCGGATGCCGCCAGCGAGGCCAAGACGCAGTTTTTGGCGAACATGAGCCACGAAATCCGCACGCCGCTGTACGGCGTGCTCGGCACACTGGAGCTGCTTGGCCTGACGGACCTGAAGGACCAGCAACGTGCCTACCTGCACACCATTCAATGCTCCTCGGCGACCTTGCTGCAACTGATCAGCGACATCCTCGACGTGTCCAAGATCGAGGCCGGGCAGATGCCGTTGAATCCCGCCGGATTCAGCCCGGCAGAGCTGGCCGAAGAAGTGCTGAGCAATTACGCCGCGAGTGCGGCTGCCAAGCGACTCCAGTTCTACGGCTGCATCGACGCGCGGGTCCCGGCGCAACTGCTGGGCGACGTGGCGCGGATTCGCCAGATTCTCAACAACCTGATAAGCAACGCGCTGAAGTTCACCGACATCGGCCGTGTCGTGCTGCGCCTGAAAGTGCTGGGCCGCGAGAATGGCCGCACCAGCCTGCAATGGCAGATTGCCGACACCGGGATAGGCATTCCTGAAGACCAGCAGGGCCGCCTGTTCGAAGCGTTCTTCCAGGTGGCCGGCACCCATCACACCAGCGGCACCGGGCTGGGCCTGTCGATCAGTTGGCGGCTGGCCGAAATGATGGGGGGCAGCCTGCGGGTGGTCAGTGAAGTCGGGCTTGGCAGCAGCTTCAGCCTGTTTCTGGAGCTGCCGGAGGTGGGCGCGCAAGGGCCGGCGATCCTGGCGCCTCGTGTGCGATCTGGGCAGGTTTACGTGCAGTCGCCGGTACGCGAGTTGGCCGACAGTGTCGGTGCGTGGCTGGAAGGCTGGGGGTGCAACGTGCTGGACGGCGAGCCGCCGCGAGACTGCACGGAGGGCATGGCGTTACTGGAGCTGTTGCCGGTGGAGACGCCGCCGAGCGACTGGCCGGGCCCCCGTGTGCGCGCCGTACCGGAGGCCACCAACCAACCGGAGCTGCGTAACGGTTGCTGGTACGTGAGCCTGTACAGCCTGTCCAGCATCGCTCACGCGCTGGCGTTGGCCCAGAACGGCGAGGCGCCGATGCCTGTGGAAACCAGCGTGCATCCGGGGCGCCTGGGGCTTCGCGTGCTGGTGGTCGAAGACAACCCGGTCAACCAGGCGCTGCTGTGCGAGCAACTGGCGGAACTGGGTTGCAGTTCGAGCGTCGCCGGAGATGGGCTGCAAGCCTTGCAACAATTCGACGCGAGCCGCTTTGACGTGCTGCTCAGTGATGTCAATATGCCCAATATGAACGGCTACGAACTGACCCGGGCGCTGCGTGAACGCGGCGAGGACATTCCGATCATCGGCGTCACCGCCAATGCCATGCGTGAGGAAGGCGAACGCTGTCGGGCAGTGGGCATGAACGCATGGCTGGTCAAGCCGATCAGCCTGCAAACCCTGCACGACATGCTGGTCGGCCTGGCCGCCAAGGTGCCGCCGAAGGAGCCGGAGGCGGCGCCGGCCGTCGCGACAGGCCCTACGGTGTCCCCGTTGCAGGTTCCCGAGCGCATGCGCACACTCTTTCTCGAAAGCATGAGCAAGGACCTGGGAACGGCGCGACAGGCCGCCTTTGAAAACGACACGGAAGGGCTGCGCCAGGGCGTGCACCGCATGGCGGGCGCCCTGGCGGTGGTGCGCGGCGGGGCGTTGGTAACGGGTTGCCGCGAGGTAGAGGAGGGCCTGCTCGATGGCCGTCTGGATTGCGCCGCCGAGGAGGTGACGCAAGTGCTCGACGGGATCGGCCAGGCGTTGCAGCGATTGGAAGATACAGGCTGACGGAGGGCCCCCCTGAGAGGTGGGCGGTTCAGCGAAGCAGTTCAGGACCAAGAGAGCGTTATGCGCAAAACCAAGATAGTGGTAGCCGACGATCATCCGATCGTACGCATGGGCGTGCGGGACATGCTCGAGCGCAATGAACGGTTCGTGGTAGCCGGGGAAGCCTCCAATTCCAGCGAGTTGGTGGCGCTGTGCCTGGAGACCGATCCGCACATCGCCATCATCGACTACAACATGCCGGGCGATGCCCGCTTCGGCGATGGGCTCAAACTGGTGGGCTACCTGCTGCGCCACTTTCCGCGTACGCGTGTGTTGATCTTCACCATGGTCAACAACAGCCTGATCCTTTCCAGCCTGTACGACCTGGGCGTGGCCGGCATCGTGCTCAAGAGCGGCGACCTCGATGAGTTGCTGCGGGCAATCGACGAGGTCCTGCAAGGGCGGGTCTACCGTGCAGCCGCCGAGCTGAATGATGTTGACGTCTTCGAAGACGACGGCGGTGCCGACCTGGACGGTCGCGTTGCTCGCCTTTCTCCGAAAGAGTCCGAAGTGCTGCGGCTGTTCGTCTCCGGGCACAGCGTCAGGGACATTTCCGACGTGCTCAAGCGCAGCATCAAGACCGTCAGCGCACAGAAGATGGCGGCCATGCGCAAGCTGGAGGTGGACAACGACCACGCGCTGTTGACCTTCTGCGTGAAGGCCAACCTGTTCCAGTGAGGCCTCAGCGGGCCAGTGCCGCTTCATGCTCGACCGGGAAGCCAGCGTCGTTGATCAGCCAGAAGCGTAACCGGGCGCCAGCGGGCGGTGGCTCGGCTCCGAGCCGGTAGCGGCGTTCAGCGAAGGGGCTGGTCATCATGTCCATCTCCTGCTCCGCCTCCAGTACACGCCCGTCACCCTCGACCGTCAAACCGGCGAACGAGGCGTGGAATGGCGTTGGGTTGCGGCATTGCAGAAACCATTGCTCGCCTTCCTGGCGCAGCGAGAACTCGAGGCGTGGAGGCGCCTCGGCCGGTTCGGGCGTCAACCCGGCAGGGCGGTAGAAAATCTTCAGTTGGGTATTCATCGCCATGTCGATCTGCGCGGGCGCGCGGGTTTCGCTGGCGGTCGGTGGGATTTCGTAGAGGTTCAGCCAGTAGACCGATTCGCGGTCGTCGGGCAGGGCATCGCCGCCGAACAGGATGCGCAGCCCCTGGATGCCGTTGGGTTGCAGGCGGAACACCGCCGGCAGCACGATGAACGGCGCCTGGGCGTTATCGGGGTTGCCCTCGCCCTGATCGATCCAGGTCTGGACCACCACCGGATAGTCATTGGTATTGGCCAGCATCAGCGACCGTTCGCGCTCGCCCGCGTTGTAGATCACCCGTGTCGAGCCGGCCAGCAGCCCGGCGTGCGACAGGGTTGTGCAGACCAGCAGCGCCAGCAGAATGAACAGTCGCCTCAGGCTCATTGCACTTTTACCAGTACGTAGGCGGTGGCGTGTACCTTGCCGGCGGTAACCGGGGTGTCGCTCGCGGCGAGCCCCGTCAATCGCCTCAGGGTAGCCGTGTAGGACTGCGTGTAGTGGGTATAGTCCGCTTGCGTCGTACCCTGCGCGGTGGCCCCTGCGAGTACCGGGTACCAGCCCGCGTCCGGGCCGCTGGGGTTCCCGCTGGGCCGGCTGCCGGTCATACCGGGCTGGCCGACGAAGACGACGTCGCTGTCGGTGCCGGCGTTCTGCAACGTGATGCCGACGCCCTGGGCCAGGGTCGGGTCGTTGCCGTAGTTGTCCGAGACCAGCGCGGTCACACCGCCCGCGCTGTTGACCAGGCCCAGGCGCTGGGCCGCGCTGTAGGCACCGTTGGACACCTGGATGCCAATGGCCGTCTGGTTGCTGGCGGTGCCGGAGGCAACGGTGTTGCTGCATTCGATCTGGACGTTGAAGTGGGCCTGGCTGGTAACACCGTTGTTCAACTGCTGCGCGGCAATGGTCGGGAACATCACCAGCGGGGTGGCGCTGCGGGCCACGCAGGTGGCGTTATTGCTTAGGGAGCTGCCGTTGTACATGCGGTAGCCGATGGCGTCGCTAGGCCAGAACCTATAGTCATCGTTGCTATCCTGGCCAGCCTCGTCGTGGCGCAGGCCTGGGCCCCTCAGTTGGATGTAGCTGTTGGGGTCGGTGCAGCCATAGGTCCGGCCGGCCGCGGTCGCCGCGTAGCCGGCGGTGCCGCATTTGGTGTTTCTCGGGCCGCTGCCTGTGGGCTCCTTTGTGCTGGTTTTGTACAGTTCGGCTACGAGCGGTGGAATGTCCTGCAGGCGGATCTGGATCTTATCGCCGGCCTCAGCGTAAGTGGTCAGTGGGATTTTCGTCCATGTGCGGCTGAGGGTGGTCCCGGCCATGCTCTGCTTGATCCCGACGTACTGGAACCGGGTGGCGTAGACCCCTTCCAGGCCGTCGGGTCCGCCTATGTCAAAATACCCGCCGAAACGCTCATCGCCGTTGGTGGCGACCAGAAAATAAACCTGGTCCGCGTCGTAGTCCTCCTTGTCACATTCCCAGAGCACCGTGCTGGCGGATGCGTGGGTGTAGCTGGTCGGCGGGACGACCGTGCTGGCCAGCAGCGTGCCGACCGGCTGCAGGTAGGTATCGGTCATGTTTATCCGGCCGAACGGGATCATGGCGGCATAGGCGTCTGAGCTTAGCGCACGTTCTTTGGTGCAGGTAGCATGGCTCAGCAGCGGCAGCGTCAGCGTGACGAGCAACAGGGCCAGCCCGGTGGCGAGGGGCGCGCGTCGTTTCATGGGGTACTCCTGGGTGCCGCAGGGGCAGGGTTGCAGGTGGCCTCGAACCTGACCAGCGGCTGATCCAGGTCTTTGCCTTCGGTGTCGTAGGGCAGCAGGCAGCGCTCGCTGGGGGCGTCGCCCCAGCGCAGCTCCAACTGGCCCTTGGGATTCTCGCTGCGCACGTAGACCTGGCTGCCCTGGCCGACCATGCCGACCATGCTGCCGTCCTCGTCGTAGACTTCCGAGCCCAGCGGGACGGCCTGGCCGTCGGGGCGTTGCGCGCGGATCAACAGCGCGGTGCCCTTGCGGGTGCGGAACACCACTTTCACCGCCGCTCCGGCATACGGCGCGACGCGCTGCTCGCCATCTTTCAGTTCGGCATTGCCGTTCATGCCCTGTGGGTCGAGCGACACGTTGGTGTAGCGATAGGGCGTCACGGCCGGGACCAGCGCATAGCCGTTGCCGTCGATGGTGGTGCCCTGTGAGTTGAGTACTTTTGCACCGCTGGCGCCCTTGGCTTCGACCAGGGCGAAGGTGTCGCCCAGGTAGGGGCCGAACGTGACGCCACCGCCGTGCACCGCCACGGCGCCTTGTGCGTTACCTGAGGCTTGCCAGTAGTCTTCCCCACGCGAGGCGCTGAGGCCCAGGCTGGTCTTGGGCAGGCGCTTTTGCACGTTGCCGTTCCAGACTGTCTGGCTCTGTTCTTCGGTGTGGCTGACGCCCATGCTGTAGCTGAGGGTCTGGGCCTCGTCGGCCATGCCCGTGACGGTGGTCTGGTACTGGCTGCCGCTGCTGGTGCTGTGCGTGTATGAGGTGTTCAGCGTGGGCGCGCGGGTGCGCGTCGGGCTGCCCAGGGGGATGGAAACCGAGAGCGTCGTGGTGGTGTCGGTCTCGCCGTAGACGCGCCCGCCCGCGTAGCCGAAGCCAGGATTGGACGGATCGTTCTGCTCGTAGCCGCCGGGTACACCCATGTCGTAACCGCCCATCCGTTGGCGGGCCACCGAAAGGTTCACGCTGAGACCATTGGCGAAGGCGTTGCCGTAGCCGGCCTGCAGTTGGGTATCGCGGTCGCGGCCATCGCGGTAGTTCTGCGTTGAGCCAGAGATGGACAGGTTGCCGTAGCGGCCCAGGCTCTGGCTGACGGTGACCTCGAAGCGCGACGCTTGCTGGTAACTGCTCGATTGCCAGGTGTCGCCATGGCGGGCGGCGTCCCGCACGCCGAGCACGTCGCCGAGGTCGCGGTAACCCGCGGTGGAATAGCGGTAACCGGCCAGTGACAGCGTGGTGTTGGTGGGCTGGAAGGTGCGGCTGTAGGACAGGTGCGCCATCCAGCCGTCGAGGTAGCCGACATCGGGCAGGTCGGCGCGCGAATAGGTCAGGTCCACGCCGAAAGCGCCCAGGCTGCTGCCGTAAACGCCACCCAGCATCAGCGCCTGGTAGCCATCGGCGAGACGCAGGCCGTTGTTGGAGGTGATGCTGTTGCTCAGGCCTCGCTGGTAGGTGAAGTCGCTGAACACCGTGTCATCGCCCACGTTGCGCGTGCGGCCAAGGGAAAAGGCGTAGCGCGAAATGCCCGGGCGCAACGAGTCGGGCACTGCCGAGAAGGGCACGCTGAAGCGGCTGACCGAGCCGTCTGCTTCGGTCACGGCGACCTCGAGGTCGCCGTTGTAGCTGGTCGGGTAGAGGTCGCTGACTTCGAAGGGGCCCGGCGCCACGGTGGTCTGGTAGATTTCGCGGCCGTTCTGGTAGATCGAGACCCGCGCGTTGGTGCGGGCCACACCGCGCACGGTGGGGGCATAGCCGCGCATGGAGTCCGGCAGCATGCGGTCGTCGCTCGACAGGTTCAAGCCTGTGTAGCTCAGCCCGGAAAAGAAGCGCCCGGTGGTGTAGGTCTGGCCCATGGTGAGCTGGCTGTCCCACTCCGGCAGTGGCCGCTGCACGTAGCTGCGGATATTGGACCAATGGCTGCCGTTGTCCGGGTTCCAGGTCATATTCGACTGCTGGCGGTACTGCCATTTGCCGAGGTTGATCCCGCCGTTGAGCGAGAGGTAGGCCGAGTCTTGCGTGCGGACGTTATCGCCGCTGTAAGACACATGGTAGTAATTGCTCAGGTAATTGACGAAGCCGATGGCGTCGCCCGCGTCCAGGTCGTCGGGGTTCACGTAGCCGCGCGGGAGGCGTTGCATCAAGCTCTGCGGCACGCTGAGGTCGAGGCGCAGGCGGCTCATGTCCAGATGGCGGGTGGCGCCTGTTACGGCCTGGCCCACCGGACGGCAGGCGGGGCCCGCCGCAATATTATCGGGGAGCACGCCAGCCCGTTCGAGCCATTGGCTGTCCAGGCAGAGCTGCACCACACCCTCGTCGTCGGCGGCGAAGCGTATGTCGGAACGCTCGATGAAGCGGCCGTTGATGTGTACGTCGAGCTTGTAGGTGCCCGGCATCACCACGTCGGCCTGGTTGAAACGCTCCAGTGCTGCCTGGCTCAAGGGTGCGCCGCGGAACAGGCTGGTGTCGAAGGTGTACGCGTCAGCGCCCGCCCCGTTCTGAGCGGTTTCGCCGTTGGCGGCCATGGCGATCGCCAGGCTGAGCAGCAACAGTGGCGCGCGCAGCGGGTCGGCATCGCGGGCAATGTGGCCGCCTGGCGAGGCGTGTATTGGGAAGGCCATGGTCGTGTCCGCTCCGGTCAGTGCAGGGGCAGTTCATGGATGACGTCGACGCCGTAGTCATTGACCAGGGTCAGGCGCAGCAGGGCGTCGTGGGCATTGCCGACGCCGTCGGGCAGGGGCCAGCGCGTTTGCGAGGCCGGGTCCAGCAGTTGCGACTCCGCCAGCGGCAGGGCCTTGCCGTTCACCACCAGACTCGCGCCGCGCAGCACACCGTGATAGCCGGTGGGGTTGTCCACCTCTACGGCGTTGCCGACCCGGCGGACATTGAATTGTTTGGCCAGGTCGTTCGGCGTGCCAGCCAGGCCTTTGGGCCGGTAGAACACCTTCAGCCGGCTGCTGAACATCAGCACCAGCTTGTTCGCGTCGTGCTCGGACGCTTTCAGTGCCGGGACCTGGCTGAAGTTCAGGTAGAACACTGACTCGCGATCCTGCGGCAGCGCTTCGCCGGTGAAGATCAACCGGACCATTTGTCCGGCGTGGGGCTCCATGCGAAAAATCTGCGGGCTCGCCACGAAGGGGGCGTCGGCGGTCTCGAGGGTGGAGGCGGCATTGCCGCGGTCCAGCCAGATTTGCACCAGGTTGGGGTGGTTGTCCGTGTTGCTCAGTTGCAGGGTCTTTTCCCTGGCGTCGGCGTGGTAGATCACCCGGGTGCCGCCCATGACTACGCTGGCCTGCGCCTGGCCGTGGCCAAGCAGTAGGGCGACTAGCAGGACGGCGAGCGATTTAATGGGCATGAGTTGCTCCTGCGCGCGCAATGCGCACGCATTGAAATGTTTGGGGTAGAGGTCCAGCCCGGCGGGCGAGCCGCCGGGCCGGGGCGGCTCAGAGGTAGCTGACGGTGTACTGGACCACCGCAGTGACCGCGCCAGCGGTGGCGCTACCGTCTTCGCTGACGTACTGCGCACCGAACTCGTAGCTGGCCTCTGTTTCGCCATCCAGCAGCTCCAGACCTGCGACCTCCGACGCGACGCCGGCGACGAGCGTGATGGGCGCGAGGCCACCGGCGTCTTCGGTCAGTTGAATGGCGACATTTTCGGCGCCACCGACTGCCATGTTGACCAGGGCGCCGCCAGCCGTGATGTCATAACCCATGAATTTGGTGGTCACTTCCAGGCCGCCAACCCCAGGGTCTGTGCAGCCGGTGAGCTCGATGGTGAAGGGCGTCAGGCCGGCAGTGTCGCCCGGGTCGGCCAGCTCGGCGGTGCTGACGGTGGGCAGCAGCACGGTGCCGTCGGTTGCGCCGTTGATGGTGGCCGTGCAGGTCTGGTCGGTGACCTCGCCCTGGAAGGTCACGGTAGGCGCGGCGAAAACGACGCCCGGCAGTGCGGCCATGGCGAGGACGAGAGCAGAAATTTTCATGATGTTCACCTGAGTTTCGGACAATGTGGGTGTTCTCCGTCAGGGCCATTGGCTGGTTGGGCGGGTGATGATCGCCGTCCCGCAAGGCCTTTCCGGAACACGTGTGTATTGTTCCGCTCGCGCATGGGCCGGGTGAATAAGACGATTCTTAAAGGCTTGTTTTTTCCAGACCGAGCAAAAAAAAGCTTGCGTTCTTTTGGTGCTTGATCTTGGCCGTCGAGTTGATGTGGGGCATCGACGAGGTCTGAGGCCCGACCGCCCGGCGAGCAGGCCGCCGGGCCGGCGTGCTTTAGAGGTAGCTGTGGTGTACTCGCGCCCTGTCCGCTCGCGTGGTTGGTGTGCCGCGCCGACCCGCCAGTCGCTTTACAGGTAGTCGATGGCGAACTCGGCGACAGCCGTAACCGCGCCTGGGGTCGGGTTGCCGCCTTCGGTGATGTAGCGCGCGCCCAGCTGGTGGCTGGCGCTGGTCTGGCCTTGGCGCAGCACCAGCAGATCGACGATCTGGTGGGTGACGGCCAGGTCGATCGGGCGGACGCCGTGTTCGGTATGGGTGGTCAACTGGACCGCCACGTCGAGGGCTGCGTCATGGGCGGCGAGATTGCCCAGATTGCCGGCGGCGGTGATGTTGTAGTCGCGGAAGATGGCCACCACGTTCAGGTTGCCATGCTGCGGCGCCGGGCAATCGCTGATGGTTACGGTAAAAGGCGTAAGCCCCGCGACGGAGCCGGCACCCGCGAAGTCGGCGGCCTCGACCGTGGCCAGCCGCACGACGCCCGTGGGCGCGCCATCGATGCTGACCTGGCAGGTTGGTGCGGTGCCTTGCATCGCAGGCAACGCGTTGGCGGCAGGGGCCAGGCTGGGTAGCGCGGCCATGGCGAGAAGAAGCGTCAAGCGTTTCATGTGGTCAGCCCGGTCTTGAGCGTTGAGGTCCTCCCTGATCGTGCCGGGATCGGCTTCTGCCTCCGCTTCCTGCAAGGCCCTTGTCTGGGGAGCCACCATCTTCGCGCCCGGGCTGGGCGGCGAACATCAGACGAATCCTAAAGTGCCGGTTTTTGTGGCGCCGGGCGGCTGTTTGTGTTGCCTGCATGGGCAGACGGGATACGCGGGTGGCGAATGCATCGCAACGGCGGAGTCGCTCGGCCTCACCGGATAAGGCACTCGCCGCCGCGCGATCCGGCCTCGCTGCGTCGGCTCGAGTGGGCGGCGCCGACCCGTAGCGCTGGTGGCTCAAAGGTAGCTGAGGGTGTATTCGGCAACCGCCTTTACGGCGCCAGCGCCTGGCGCGCCGCCTTCGGTGACGTACTGGGCGCCGAATCGGTAGTGGGCGCTGGTCTCGCCGTCTTGCAGGACCAGGCCGGGCGTCGGCGTGATGCCGTTGAGCCGCACCGGTACGGTGTCGGTGCCGGTGGCGTCGGTGGTCAACTGGATGAACACATCGCTCGCGCCGTTGGCAGCGACGTTGCCCAGGTTACCGGCGTTCGTGACGTTGTACCCGATGAAGTTGGTGGTCAGGTTCAGGTCGCTGCCGACCGGCATCATCTCGCAACCGCTGATGGCCAGCGTGAAGGGCGTCAGCCCGGCGGTGGAGCCGGCACCGTTGAACTCGGCGATGGAGACGGTGGGCAGCAGCACCACGCCATTGGCTTCGCCATTGATGCGAACCTGGCAAGTGGCCGCGGCCACTTCGCCGTAAAAGCTCACGGTGCCCTCGCTGTCGGCGAGGGCCATGCCCGGCAGCGCGGCCATCGCAAAAAGAAGTGTCACAGATTTCATGGATCACCCTCGGTTTAGCTCGTGGATGGTGCGACGGTTGTGCGTCGCGGTGCGCCGTGCGGGGTGTATTAAAACTATTCGAGGCGGTACTGGAATACCTCGATTACGTTGCCCGGCTTAGGGTTGCCGCCTTCGGTGCGGGCGGGCTCGTCTGTGGCGCCGCGCTCGGCCCTCTGCGAATAACCCGGACAGTGTCCCCGTCTTCGATGGCTCGCGTGAATAAGACGATTCTGAAAAGGTGCCACGCGTGGGTGCCGGAGGCGCGCCCGGTTTACAGGACGTGGCCGATCAGCTATGGCGCTTGCGCGCATGGCCGAGCGGCCGTCCGCCACGGGCTATGCGGCGAGGATGCCGGCCAGGACCTGACGGTCGATGTTGGCGCCGCTGAGGATCACGGCGATGCGCTCGCCCCGGTTGCGCTCGCGCTCCTGCATGGCGGCGGCCAATGCGGCGGCACCGGCACCTTCGGCGGTGTTGTGGGTGTCTTCGTGGAATGCCCGAATGGCGTCGCGAATCGCCTCGTCATCGACCCGTACGATGCGTGCGGCTCCGGCGCGTATGATCTCCAGCGCTTCGGGCGAGGGCATCCGGCAGGCCAGGCCGTCAGCAAAGGTGTCGGCGGTTTCGGTGCAGACGATGCGGCCTTGCTCGATGCTCTGGGCATAGGCGTCCGCCGCCTGGGTGACCACGCCGACGATCTCTGTCTCCAGGCCCAGCAGGTCGCGGGTCTGGATCATGCCGCAAATACCCGAACCCATGCCGATGGGCACGTAGACCCGGCGCAGCGGTGGCGCGGCCTCGAACAACTCCAGCGCATAGGTGGCGACGCCACGGATCAGGTCCGGATGCAGGGAGGGCACCGAGTGCCAGCCGGTCTGGGCCGAGAGTTCGGCAGCATGTGCGCGGGCGATGTCGAAGTCGCGACCGAATTCAATGACCTGCGCGCCGAAGGCGCGCATCGCGGCATTCTTCTCGGTGGAGTTGCCCACCGGGACCACAACCGTCAGCGGCACGCCGGCCGTCTGCGCGGCCATGGCCAGGCTGATGCCGTGATTACCGCGCGAGGCGCTGATGATGCCGCGCAGTTGCGGCTCGCGCTCAAGCAGTTGCTGGACATAAAGCACGCCACCGCGAACCTTGAACGCGCCTGCGGGGGTATGGTTTTCGTGCTTCACCCAGACCTCGCAGCCCAACCGCTGGGCCAGCAGCGGCCAGCGAAGCTGTGGCGTCGGTGGAACGCTGCGGCCGACCCATTCGGCGGCCTGGCGCAATGCGGTGAGATCGAACATCGGGTAGTCCTCGTCGGGTTTGACGACGATCCTAGGGCGGGTGCATTGTATGGGTAAATATTTATATTGCATGGCAAGCAATGTGGACGCCTGACCTCCAGACCGATGATCAACCGCGCTACCTGGCCCTGGTCGATGCCATCGCCTGCGCTATCGAACGGGGTGAGCTGAAGCCCGGCGACCGGCTGCCGCCGCAACGGCGGCTGGCCTGGGCGCTCGGCCTCAACCCCAGTACAACCATGCAGGCGTACCGTGAAGCGGCGCGGCGACATCTGGTGGGCGGCGAGGTAGGGCGTGGCACTTATGTGCTGGCCAGCAGCCGCGAGGCCAGCCTGTTCCGGTTGAAACGGCCCGACGCACACCCTGAGCTGATCGATCTGTCTACCAATCTGCCGGTGCTGGACGCGGACGATCACGATCTGCAACGCAGCCTGGCGGCCTTGTGCGCGAGCGGTGAGCTGGCCGGTCTGCAGGGCTATTGTTCCGCGCATGCCTTGCAGCGCGGCCAGCTTGCGATCAGTGCCTGGCTGCGCGGGCGGCAACTGGAAATCCCTCCGCAGCAAGTGCTGCTCTGCGCTGGCGCCCAGCAGGGCGTATTCGCGGCGTTGCTTGGCTTGTGCCAACCCGGCGAGCCGGTGCTGGTGGAGGCGCTGACATCGCCCGGCATCAAGGCGGCCTGCCGCCAGCTGCGGCTGCCTCTGCACGGCGTGGCGATGGATGGATACGGCATCCTGCCGGACGACTTCGACCGCGTGGCGCGCGCCACCTCGGCGCGCGTGGCCGTCCTGACGCCCTGCATGCAGAACCCCACCGCCGTCAGCATGGACGCCGACCGTCGCGAAGCCATCGCGGCGGTGGCGCGCCGGCACGGCATGGTGATCATCGAGGATGACGTGTATGGCGCGCTCGGCGACGAGCCGCCGCTGGCATCGCTGTTGCCCGAACGCAGCCTGCTGATCAGCAGCCTGTCGAAGACGGTCGCGCCTGGGTTGCGGCTGGGTTTCATCGCCGGGGCGGCGCAATGGCTGTCGTGCATCGATCCCGAAGCGCAGGCCACCAGTTGGGCGCTTTCGCCGCTGTGCCTGCGCATCGGCAGTGAATGGCTGGAAGACGGCACGGCGGCACGCCGCCTTAGCTGGCAGCGCGAGCAGGTCGGACGTCGCTGGCGACTGGCGCAGAAGCTGCTCGGCGCAGTGCCGTCACCCGCCGCCCCGCATCGATGGCTGCAGGCCAGGGCCGATGAAGACCTGCTGATGTGTTGCCGCGCCGCTCGCGTGGAAGCCGCCGCGGCGGACGCGTTCGCGGTCGGCCACGACGCCCCTCGCGCCCTGCGCCTGAGCCTGACCGCCGCCCCCAGCCTGGCGGTGTTGAAGCGTGCGCTGGAGGCGTTGGCGGACGAACTTGGTCCTGCTCGCCACGCAATTGTCGAGGCCACAGCGCTATCGCTGTCATCATCGAGCAGGCAAGATGTTTGCAACGAATGAACAGGAAACCCAGCATGACTCCAGCAGGCGAAACCTTTCGCATAGCCACCAGCGCCGAAGCGGCCGTGGACTACCTTGCCGAGCTGCACCAGGGCGCGACCACGGCGCTCAATCGCGCGCTCAAGCGTTACGTGACCAGCCGCACCGAGCCGGGCGCCGATGAGCGCAGTCTGTTCCGTTACCCTCAGCTACGGCTGACCTATGAATGCCACGGCGAGGTGCCGGCGTCCACGCGGGCCTATGCCAAGGTGCAGGCGCCGGGCGTGTACAGCGTGACGGTGACTCATCCGAAGGCCTTTCGCAGCTATCTGCTCGATCAGTTGCGACCGTTGATGAAGGACTTCGGGGTCAAGGTCGAGGTGGGCATCAGCGACCGCAACATTCCCTATCCGTACGTGATCGAGCAGGGCGATGAGCTGGCCGGCACCGGTGTGACCGCGGCGGAACTGGCGCGGGTATTCCCCAGCACCGATCTGTCGGCTGCCACCGACGACATCGCCGACGGGCTCTACGATTGGGAGCATGCCGATCCCTATCCGCTGGCGCTGTTCGACGGCGCGCGGGTGGATTTCTCCCTGCGTCGTCTGGTGCATTACACCGGCAGCGATTGGCGGCATGTACAGCCGTGGATCCTGCTGACCAACTATCACCGCTACGTCGATCAGTTCATCCGCTACGGCCTCGACATGCTGCGCGATGACTCCCGTTTCGTGCGGATGGTGCTGCCGGGCAACGTGATCATCGAACGCGGCATGGAAGAGGGCGAAGCCCAGGCCATCATTGGCAGCGTGCTCTGGCACCGCTACCAGATGCCGGCCTACCACCTGATTGCCGGCGACGGCGATGGCGTCACCCTTGTGAACATTGGTGTCGGCCCGTCGAACGCGAAGAACATCACCGATCACCTGGCCGTGCTGCGACCGCACTGCTGGCTGATGATCGGCCACTGTGGCGGTTTGCGGCAGTCGCAGTCGATCGGCGACTACGTGCTGGCCCACGCCTACATGCGTCGCGACGGCATTCTGGATCGGGTGCTGCCGCCGCATATCCCGTTGCCGGCGCTGGCCGAAGTGCAGCAGGCACTGCAGGAGGCCGCCGCGCAGATCACCGGCGACAAGGGCGAGGCGTTGAAGAAGCGGCTGCGCACCGGCACCGTGCTGACCTACGACGACCGCAACTGGGAGCTGCGCTGGGCGCAGGAACGGCCGTTGATCAACCTCTCGCGGGCCGTGGCGGTGGACATGGAAAGCGGAACCATCGCCGCCCAGGGTTACCGTCTGCGGGTGCCCTACGGGACGTTGCTGTGCGTTTCGGACAAGCCGCTGCACAGCGAGATCAAGCTGCCGGGTTCGGCCAATGCGTTCTATGAGCGTGCCGTTACGCAGCATTTGAAGATCGGTATTGCCGCGCTCGATCTGTTGCGCAGCCAGCTCAACTCGCTGCACTCGCGCAAGCTGCGCAGCTTCGACGAACCGCCGTTCCGGTAGATTCGCGATCCCTGCGCTGGAACAAAAAAGCCCGACGCGTGTTCGGGCTTTTTTTTTGTTCAGCACTCAGGTGCTGTGAGGCCTACGTGGCAAGGGACGATGCCTCATGCGGCCAGCAGCCAGGCGCCGGTCAGGGCCGAGGCAAGGCCTGCCAGGCGCACCAAGGGCGCGGCGGCGTGGGGCAGGTAGCGGGCTACGGCGTAGCCCGCCGCATGCAGCGCGGCCGTGGCGACGACAAAGCCTGCGGCATAGCCCCAGGGACTGGACAGCGCAGGCAGCTCCAGGCCGTGGGCGACGCCATGGCTGAGGGCGAACAGCGCGGTCAACGCCGTCGCGACCGCCAGCGGCGGACGCACCGCCAGTGCGACCAGCAGCCCCAGAGCGAGCACAGAACCGGCGATACCGGTCTCCATCAAGGCGATTTCGATCCCGGCGAAGCCGAGCAGCCCACCGAACAGCATCGTTGCGACGAAGGTCAGGGGCAGTGCCCAGCGGGCCTTGCCCTGCTGCTGGGCTGCCCAGAGTCCGACCGCGAGCATCGCCAGCAGATGGTCGAGTCCGAACACCGGGTGAGCGAGGCCGGCCATGACGCCGGAGTGATCGTGACCGGCGTGGGCGAAGGCCAGGGCCGGGCTGGCAAGCAGAGTGATGGCCAGCAAGGTTTTGCGCAGGTTCATGGTGTGGCTCCTTTCAAAAAATAATGGGGTCAGGCGGCGCTGAGCATTCCCTGTTTCTCGATGAAGGCGATGATCTCGTCGAGGCCCTGACCAACTTTCTGGTTGCTGAAGACGAAGGGCTTGTCGCCGCGCATCTTGCGGGTGTCGCGGTCCATGACCTCGAGCGAGGCGCCGACCAGGGGCGCCAGATCGACCTTGTTGATCACCAGCAGGTCGGACTTGCAGATGCCGGGGCCGCCCTTGCGCGGCAGCTTGTCGCCAGCGGAAACGTCGATGACGTAGATCGTCAGGTCGGACAGTTCGGGGCTGAAGGTGGCGGAGAGGTTGTCGCCGCCAGATTCGACGATGATCAGGTCGAGGCCTGGGAAACGCCGGTTGAGTTGATCGACCGCTTCGAGGTTGATCGAGGCGTCCTCGCGGATCGCGGTGTGCGGGCAGCCCCCGGTTTCGACGCCGATGATGCGTTCGGGCGCCAGGGCTTCGTTGCGCACGAGGAACTGGGCGTCTTCCTGGGTGTAGATGTCGTTGGTCACCACGGCGAGGTTGTAGCGCTCGCGCAGGGCCAGGCAGAGGGCGAGGGTCAGCGCGGTCTTGCCGGAGCCGACCGGACCGCCGATGCCGACGCGCAGGGGTTGGGTACTCATCGATGTTGTCCTATGGCAGTTGAAGAGGAGGGCGAATGGCTTCGCCGACGTTCGAAACGGGTCGTGCTCGACGCAAAACGGTCGGGCCGTTCATGAGCGGAACAACCGGCTGTATTGACGCTCGTGCGTCATGCTGGTTAACGCCAGCCCGAAAGGGGCGCTGCCCCAAAGGGCCGGCTCCAGGGTGCGGCTGGCGTGCTGGGCCTGCTGCAACACGGGCAGCAGGTCGGACGTCATGCGTTGGGCCGCCTGCTGGCCGAGCGGCAGTGTCTTCATCAGCACCGCCAACTGGTTTTCCAGCCAGCCCCAGAGCCAGGCGCCGAGCGCGTTATGTGGGGCAATGCCCCAGGCCCGTGCGGCCAGCGCCCAGCCCAGCGCCAGTCCGGGTTCGTCGATACGCTCGAAAACGTCGCGAGCCGGGGCGTCCAGTTCCGGAAGGTTGCTCAGCAGCTGCTTCAGCGAGTAGCCCATCTGCCGGCTTTCCAGCCGCAGTTCGCGCGTCTCGCGGCTGGCCCTGTGACAGTCGGCCAACCGCGTCAGCTCGTCCCAGTCTTCAGCGGCGGCGGCTTCGCAGTGCGCCAGCAGCAGCGGCGCTTCGAAGCGTGCGAGGTTAAGCCGCAACTGGTCTGTCAGCCAGCGACGCGCGCTGGACTCGTCATGCACAAGGCACTGCTCCACGGCCAGCTCCAGGCCTTGCGAGTAGCTGTAACCGCCAATCGGCAGTTGAGGGCTGGCGAGGCGCAGCAGCGCAAAGGCCGACGGGTTCACCGACGCACGCCGAATTGATGCAGGCGCGGCGCATAGCTGAATTCGGCGTCGCCGGCGTGGGAGTGGTGATGACCGCCGCCGTAGGCGCCGTGCTCGGGCTGGAACGGCGCCTCGATGGCTGCGACCTGGGCGCCGAGCTGCAGCAGCATGTCCTTGAGCACGTAGTCGTCGAGCAGTCGCAGCCAGCCATCGCCGACTTGCAACGCGACATGACGGTTGCCCAGATGATAGGCCGCGCGTGTCAGCTCGAACGCGCTGCTGCAGGTGACGTGCAGTAGTTTTTCGGCGCGGGCACGGACCACGACGATGCGGCCATCCTGGGCTTGCAGGCATTCGCCGTCATGCAAGGGCGGCTGGCCGCGTTCGAGAAACAGGCCGACTTCTTCGCCCTGGCTCGTGAAGCAGCGCAGGCGCGATTTGCTGCGCGCCTCGTAGGTCAATTCCAGTTCGGCGTCGTGGTTGGGGCAGGCGGTGGTGCGGTGATGAATGACCAGCATGGGAAGTTCCGGTTGTACCAATGGGTACAAGCAGAGCAAGGCCCTTGCCAACCTGGGCGTCGGCGCAACAGGCGGGCTGCGGCGGCATCGTGCATGAAAATGGGGCTCGATCTGTCCCCTGCTGGTGCACTCGTAGAGAGAATGCACCTTTATGGTGCGTTTCAGTGAAGCGGGCGCACCATATAAAGGGCGGGGATCTGGTAGCTGGCCAGGTTGCTCGCTTGCGGCGGGTCCAATTCGGGATGCGCGGCATAGCCGAGACGGGCCCAGAAGGCTTCCGAATCCTGAACCGAGACCAATGCCGAATAACGCAGTTGCTGAGCGCGCGCCTGCTCCAGATTCTTGCGCACCAGTGCCGGGCCAATGCCGCGACCGCCGGCGCGAGAGGCGACGGCCAGGTCGTGCAGGTACAGGCAGTCGGCTTCGGCGTGGGGCTGGAACTCGCCATCGAGCGGCGTCACCTTGCCGACTCGCGAATGATAGGCGAAGAGGTAGGCGCAGACGCCGAGGGCATCTTCGGCGACCCAGGCCAGTTGTGGGCACGCCTCGAAACGGGCACGGATCACCGCTTCGTCTTCGAGAACCTCGGCGGCATAGGATTCTTCCTGAATCGACATCACGGCAGGTATGTCGCGCACCTGCATCGCTCTCAACTTGAACATCTGAAACGCTCGACGGAATCGGGTCGTCTGAACGACCGCAACGGGCCGGCGATCATACGCGATCGGCGAAACAAGCGTGAGCCCGCCGACGGAGGGCTGAGGCGCAGCGCCGTGCGCTATGGTCGACGCTTGCGAGCACGTCTGCACGGAGCCCCGCGTTTCCGGCGCGCCGTGGCGCTGTACGGCTGGCGCGCGGTTGGTCGATCAACGTCACGTTGCGACTGACGCCAGCCGATTTTGCGGGCATAATTCCTTAGGTTGCTACCTATTGTCGCGGTCGTCCTCCTTGAACAACTCACATCATCCCCTGCTTGGCGTCCTGCTCATTCTGCTGTCGTGCCTGATACTGGCTACGCACGATGGGCTTTCCAAGCACCTCACGCAGCTTTACCCGGTGTTCCTGGTGATCTGGGCGCGGTACATGGCGCAGACGGTGCTGATGTTCACGCTGTTCACGCCGCGCATGGGGCGTCGGGTGTTCCATACGCTGCGGCCCTGGTTGCAAGTGTGTCGTGGCCTGAGCCTGGTCTGCGTCAGCATGCTGTTCATCAGCGGCCTGGCCCACATTCCGCTGGCCGAAGCCACGGCGGTGATCTTTCTGACGCCGCTGCTGGTGACCATCGCCTCGGCGCTGCTGGGCGAGCGGGTCAGCTATAGCCAGTGGTTGGCGGTGGGCTGCGGCCTGCTCGGCGTGCTGATCATCGTGCGGCCGGGCGGGGCGCTGTTCACCCCGGCGATTCTGCTGCCCTTCGGCGCGGCGGTCAGTTTTACGCTTTACCAACTGATCACTCGCCGGCTCAGTGCCACTGATCATCCGGTGACCAGCAATTTCATCACCAGCCTGGTCGGCAGCCTGGTGATGAGCGTGCTGGTGGTTTTCAACTGGCAGACGCCGACCCTGCACGACGCCGTGATGATGGCGGCGCTCGGGGCGATGGCGATGAGCGGGCATCTGCTGCTGACCAATGCGTTCAGGTTTGCCAGTGCCGCGACGCTGGCACCGTTCACCTACGCGCAGATCATCTTCGCCGGGGTGGTGGGCTTCTTCGCCTTCGACCATGTGCCGGACGTTGGCGCGATCACGGGCATGGCGGTGATCATCGCCAGTGGCCTGTGCATGGCTTATGTACAAGGGCGCCAATCGCGTCCGCAATCGTGAAACATCGCGGATGTGTCGTCGGACCCGCCGCGCAGCTTCCAACACTGACCGAACAAGGGCGACTCGACCCTTGCGTGCGCTTTATCAGGAAAACACATGCAACGTATTTCTCATCATTCCCTGCGTAACGAATTCCGCCGACTGCTGGCTTCGGATCGCTGTTATCACACCGCATCGGTATTCGACCCGATGTCGGCCCGCATCGCCGCCGATCTCGACTTCGAGGTTGGCATCCTTGGTGGTTCGGTTGCCTCGCTGCAGGTGCTGGCCGCGCCGGACTTCGCTCTGATCACGCTCAGCGAATTCGTCGAGCAGGCGGTGCGCATCGGACGGGTCACACGCCTGCCGATCATTGCCGACGCCGACCACGGTTACGGCAACGCACTCAACGTCATGCGTACCGTGGTCGAACTGGAGCGCGCCGGAATCGCCGCGCTGACCATCGAAGACACCCTGTTGCCGGCGAAATTCGGCCGCAAATCCACCGACCTGATCGGCATGTTCGAGGCGGTCGGCAAGATTCGCGCGGCGCTGGAGGCGCGCATCGATCCGGCGCTGGCCATCATCGCGCGTACCAACGCCGGAGTGATCGGGCTGGAAGAGGTGATCGCGCGTGTTCAGGCCTACGAGGCGGCCGGAGCCGACGCCATCTGCCTGGTAGGGCTCGAGGATTTCGACCAGCTCGAGCGGGTCGCCGAGAAGCTCAGCGTGCCGTTGATGCTGGTTACCTACGGCAATCCGCGGCTGCGCGACAACGAGCGGTTGGCTGCGCTCGGCGTGCGCATCGTGGTCAACGGCCACGCCGCCTACTTCGCCGCGATCAAGGCGACCTACGACTGCCTGCGCGAGCAACGTCAGATCGATGCCTCGGACCTCAACGCCTCGCAACTCTCGGTCAAGTATTCGACCGCCGAGGAATACATGGTCTGGGCCGAGGACTACATGCAGGTCAAGGAATAACCGCTGCCGGCTCGCCGCCTTCCACCGCCCTCTGGAGATCCGATGAATCCACGTCTGCTGACCTTCATGGTGGCGTTCGCCGCGTTCCTCGGGCCGTTTACCCAGACGGTCTACGCACCGATCCTGCCGGAGCTGGGGGCGGCGCTGGCGACCACGCCGCTGCTGATCAATCTCAGTATCTCGATCTTCACGTTCGTGCTGGCGTTCATGCAGATCGTCTACGGGCCGCTGGTGGATCGGCGGGGCCGCAAGCGCATCCTGCTGTTGGGCCTGGCGATCTTCGTCGGTGCGTCGCTGGGGTGCTTCATGGCCCCGAACATCGAGCTATTGCTGGTGTTCCGTGCGCTGCAGGCGGTGGGCATCGCCGCGGGCGCGGTGGTTGCGGTCACGGTCATCGGTGACCGCTTCGAGGGTGCCGAGCGTGGTCGGGCGATGGGCTCGTTCCAGATGATGGTGGCGCTGGGGCCGGTCGTCGGCCCGGTGGTCGGCGGCTTCATCGGCGAGCACGTGGATTTTCACTATGTGTTCCTGCTGCTGGCCGCCGTCGGCGCGCTGGTATTGGTGGCCAACGCGCTCTGGCTACAGGAAACGCGCCCTGCCGGGGAGGCGCCCAGAGCGTTTCACCTGACCGAATACCGGGACGTGCTGCGCAACCGCCAGGGGTTGGCGATCATGCTGCTGAGCTTCGTTCAGTACTACGCCTTCTATAACTATCTGGTGTTCATGCCCCGCGTGCTGGATACCACGTATGGCCTCAGTGCCAGCGAGAAGGGCCTGGTGTTTTTGCCATTGTCGATCGCTGTGGTGATCGGCAGCTTCGTCGGCGGCCGGCTGCTGGGCCGCTGGAAACCCCGGCCCGCGCTGGTGGTGACGGCCGGGTTGAATGCGCTGAGCGTGCTGCTGTTCTTGGGTGTGGCCCAATGGTCGCTGGCGCTGCTGGTGCTGGCGGCCAGCGCCTTCGGCCTGTTCCTCGGCCTGTCGCTGCCGGTCCAGACCAGTCTGCTGATGGACCTGTACCCGCATAACCGCGCCACTGCCGTGGGCAGCTACAACTTCTTCCGCTTCATGGGCATGGCCGTCGGCCCGGTGCTGGGGTCCTGGTTGTACCAGGACGGAAATCTGGGTGTGCTGTACGGCTTCGCGACGGTGGCGTTCGTGCTGGCCGTGCTGCATGCGCGGATGCGGTTCCGCTAGCGGCGCATGCGCGCCACGGTCAGAACAGCGAGCGCTGGGCCTTGAACACGACAAAGCTTTCGCAATAGGCGTTCTGTCCGGAGTAGACCCCGCATTGGGGGCCGCTCAGGCTGGAATCGGTGTAGGTCAGGTCCAGATGCACGCCCAGCAGCGGACGGGACAGATTCAGCGACCAGTCGTTGAATGCGCGCACGCTGCCGCCAGGGTGGAAGCGCGGATCGTCCATCGAGTGATTGGCGTACTTCAGGCGCACCCCGACATCCAATGGCTGAATCGAGCCCAGCTCCAGGAACAGCGTGCTGTCAGTGCGCCCCGGCGCGCTGCGCAGGGCGCCACCCAGCCGGCTGCCGGCCAGGTTGATGCCCGCGTAGTATTCATGGCGGTCGCGGTTTTCCAGTTCGGGAAAGCTGTAGCGGATCACGCCCAATTCGAAGCCCGGGGTGTCGTCGATCAGCGGCTGGGCGAACCCGACATAGGTGTTCAGCTCCAGCGGGCGACCTTCCAGAATGCCCATGCTGGGCGCCCATTGACCCACGTACAGGCCGCTGGTGTGCGTCAGGTCCAGTCCACCCCGAAAGGTGCTGCCAGCCGTTGGGCTGACCAGCCCTTGAGCCATGCTTCGGGTGGGCGCCATGCCGAGCTTCAGGTCGAACTGCCCGACTTCGCGCTCGACGACCTGCGGTTGACTGGCGCATCCACCAAGGGTGAGCAACATGGCCGTCGCGAGGAGTTTTTTGTTCATACACCGGGTCACGGATGGATTAGTCATGCAAGCCGCTCGGTGGCGACCGCCTGGGGCAAGGCCGATCCAGAGCGCCTGAGGGCGGTTCTGCTGCTTGCTGGCCTGATCAATCGGAGGGAGGGTAGTCGATGCGGCCCGGCGCAGACCTCCGTTCGTCGTTTTGACGCCAGCCCAACGACAGGCGGTGCCGGGTTGTTGGCGACCCATAATGGTGCCGGGCTTCTGGCGTACTGAACGGCCCGCTCGCGCGCTGTTCAAATATCCAGAGATCCAGCACTGCTTCAGGCAGACGGGAGGTTGCGATGGCCACGGGGTGGGCAAACGAAGGCGCCGTACAAGAGCAGATCGACAGCACCATCGAAGACGCGGTGCAGCGAGCGCGTAGCCGATTGGGGCGGGGCGAGAGCCTGACGCACTGCGAGGAATGTGGTGTCCGGATTCCCGAGGCGCGGCGGCAGGCGGTTCAGGGCGTGCGGCTGTGCGTGAAGTGCCAGGCCGAACAGGACCGGCAGGATGCGCAATTCAGCGGCTATAACCGTCGCGGCAGCAAGGACAGCCAACTGCGCTGATCGCCGCGCGGTCGGCCGGAACCGGGCTGCTCGCGCTACGCGCCGGTCGGCATGCTGAATACAAAGGTGGTGCCGGCTTCGGCCGATGAGCGTGCCTGCATGCTGCCGCCGTGCGACCGCGCGATTTCATTGGCGATGAAGAGCCCCAGGCCCAACCCGGACTGGGTATCGGACGATCCGCGCCAGTACGGTTTGAACAGCTGGCCGAGACGTTCCGGCGGAATCGGCGTGCCTTGGTTGTTCACCGACAGCACGAAGCGTCCAGCCTCGATGCAGGCGCAGACCCGGACTCGGCCGCCTGATGCGCCATGGGTCAACGCATTGGCCAGCAGGTTGGACAGCAATTGCGCCAGCCGGTCCGAATCGCAGCGGACCAGATCGACCGGGGCGATGTCGGCCTCGATCCACCGTTGTGGATAGGCGTTCTGCATTTCCGAGACGATGTGGCGCAACGTCTCGTGCAGCGTATCGCACGGGCGAATGTTCAGCGGAATGCCATTGCCGAGCCGACCCCGGGCGAAATCCAGTACATCGTCCACCAGTCGGGACGCGCGTCGCGTCGCGGTGAGCATATGGTCGGCGATGCCCAGAACGGCCGGGTCCTGGCTGCGCCGCTGCAGCAGCTGTGCACCCGACATGATCGACGACAGCGGGTTGCGCAGGTCGTGCCCGAGCAGGGCGATGAATTGCTCGCGCACTTCGGCCGTCTGCTGTGCGTCCAGCAGTGCCGCTTCGGTCGCCTCGAAGTGCTCTTCGGCCTCGAGCTGGATGGCCAACAGTTTCGCGAATGACTCCATCATCGCCTGGGTGGTGACGTGCGCCAGATCGGCCGGCAGCGGGTCGAGCGCACAGACGGTGCCGAAGAAACTGCCATCGGTGCGGAATACCGGCGTCGAGATGTAGCTCTGGAACCCATACAACCTGGGCGTATGGTGGTCGCAGTAGCGTGCGTCTTCGCTCACCTTGCTGATGATGATGGTGTCGTGTGAGGCGTGGATTTCGTGGCACAGCGTCGTGGTCACGTCCAGCTCGCCACCGACCTGAAGGCCGAAGTCGATCCGGTCGAGCACTGCGCACGCCGTCCATGAGTCCGCGGTGACCCGCGCCACGGCGGCGAAGCGTAATCCGGTGGTCTCGCAGATGACCTGAAGGATGGCGGGTACGGCGTTGATGCGGCTGATGGCCGAGATATCGTCGGTTACCGATGGGCTCATGCGGAGGGATCTTGGCGGCGCGTCATGTCGGGTGCGCACTTTATCATGGCGTAAATACCAAACCGAATCGGGCCGACCAGCTCGCCGGCCCGTTCGTTGAGCGCGTCAGGGCTGGGTCGTGAGCGGCGGCGTCGTGCTCGTCGGCAGGCTGTGCTTGCGCATCAGCAGGTAATGCACGACGGCTCCGAACAGTGCGCCAAGCAACCAGGCGAAGCCCGACAGGCTTTCCAGTCCCGGCGTCCAGACCGAGGCGACGGAGAATACCGAACTGATGCCAAACGCGATGATCGCCTTGCGGTTCCAGCCGGCGTTGAAATAGTAGGTCGAGCCGGGTGTGGCGCAGAAGAGTTGCTGCACGTCCAGCCGTTGCCGGCGGACCAGGTAGTAGTCGGCCACGATGATGCCGTATAGCGGCGCCAGCACCGCGCCCAGCGTATCGACGAAGGCCGCGATGCCGACCGCGCTGATGAACGACACCCACAACGCGCCGATGAAAAACGCGATGGCGGCGGTGATGTAACCGCCGGTCCGCGCGCTGATGTGCGCCGGTGCCAGGTTGGCGATGTCATAGGCGGGCGGGATGAAGTTGGCCACCAGGTTGATGCCGACGGTGGCGGCGAAGAAGGTGATCGCGGCGATCAGCGTGAGGCCGACGTTGTCGATTCGCGAAACGATATCGGTGGGGTTGGTCAGCGTCTCGCCGAACACCACCACGGTGCCGGCGGTGATAACCAGGGCTATCAGCGAGAAAACCGCCAGGCTCACCGGCAGACCGAGAAAATTGCCGATGCGCATCTGCCGCTCGTTTTTCACGAAGCGTGCGAAGTCTCCAAAGTTGATCACCACCGCCGCGAAGTACGCGACCATCGTGCCGACCACGGCGGCGAAGGCGGCGACTGGGCCACCGGCATAGCTGCCCGTGCCGCTGAAGATGCTGCCAAGGGCGCCGGCCAGGCCCGGCCCGGCCTGGTAACAGATGGCGATCATCATCGCGATCATTACCAGATAGACCAACGGGCCGGCCCAATTGAGGAAGCGCGTGACCCAGTCCACACCGCGCACGAACAACGCGACCTGGAAGACGCAGACGAGCACATAGGCGATCCAGTCGATGGTCGTCAGGCCCAGCAACGTAGCCTCCGAACCGGGCCCGACCAGCGTGCGGATCAGCAGCGCTACTGCGGTCGAGGCAAAGTAGGTCTGCACGCCGTACCAGAAAATCGCCACGACGCCTCGTACCACCGCTGGGAAGTTTGCGCCACGCACACCCATGCTGGCGCGAGCCATGACCGGGAACGGGATGCCGTACTTGACGCTGGGTCTGCCGGTCAGCTGCACCAGGCCCATGACGATGAAGCCTGCCAGTACGATCCCTGCGAGTACCGCCCAGCCATTGAGGCCGTAGCTGATGAACAGCGTTGCGGCAAGCGTGTAGCCGAACAGGCTCTGGATGTCGTTGGACCAGACATTGAAGATTTCGAACCAGCCCCATTTCCGCTTGGCGGGGGCGAGCGGGGCGAGGTCGGCATTGTAGAGGCTGGGGTCGATCTGCTTGATCTGGAAGTCGTCGTTATTCATTGGAGGGCGCTCGGTGCAAGACTGTTGCTGGTTTTTGTATGCAGTTCTTGTTCCGCATTGGCGCAGAGCCCATGCAGGCCGAGGCGATTCGCAACGCCAGATCAGCCCTCGACATCCCGAAAGCATAGCCCCCTCGGGGCGGCCTGCTATGGAAATTTGTATACAAAGCAGCGAGGCGAGCGGCGTGTGCACGGCGTCGGTCAGGTAGCGGTATGCACCGGTCGATGACACAAAAAATCGTTATGCCCCAGACAGGTGCGCCGGTAGGCCTTTGTTGGCGCGGGTTGCCCTGATTCCGGGGCGCTGCCGAGTGGGTCGAAACCTGCCTCGAGGTTCGTCCGGCAGGGCGCCGGATGGGTTCTGCGCAGCGGTTGGGCGCGGCGGCGCGAGGTGAAAGTCGCTCCGCCTGGCGGGTGTCAGAACAGGAAATAGCGCTGCGCCATTGGCAACACCTCGGCGGGTTCGCACCAGAGCAGTTGGCCATCGGCCCTGACCTGATAGTTCTGCGGGTCGACCTGGATGTCCGGGGTGTAGTCGTTGTGAATCAGGTCTTTCTTCTGCACCGAGCGGCAGCCCTTGACCACGCCGATTTTCTTTTTCAGCCCCAGTTGCTCTGGCACGCCGGCATCGAAGGCGGCCTGGCTGATGAAGGTGAAACTCGAGGCATGCAGCGAGCCACCGTAACTGGCGAACATCGGTCGATAGTGCACGGGCTGAGGCGTCGGGATCGAGGCGTTGGCATCGCCCATCAGGCTCGCGGCGATGGCGCCGCCCTTGAGAATCAGCGTCGGCTTCACACCGAAGAAGGCCGGGCGCCAGAGCACCAGGTCCGCCCATTTGCCGACCTCGATCGAGCCGACTTCATGGCTGACGCCGTGAGTGATGGCCGGATTGATGGTGTATTTGGCGATGTAGCGCTTGGCGCGGAAATTGTCGTTGCCAGCGCCATCGCCCGGCAAGGCGCCGCGCTGCTTCTTCATCTTGTCCGCGGTCTGCCAGGTGCGGGTGATGACCTCCCCGACACGGCCCATGGCCTGACTGTCCGAACTGATCATCGAGAACGCGCCGAGGTCGTGGAGGATGTCTTCGGCGGCAATGGTTTCGCGGCGGATGCGGCTTTCGGCGAAGGCGACGTCTTCGGCAATGCTCGGGTCGAGATGGTGGCAGACCATCAGCATGTCCAGGTGCTCGTCGATGGTATTGCGCGTGAAGGGCCGGGTCGGGTTGGTCGAACTTGGCAGTACGTTGGCAAAACCACAGGCCTTGATGATGTCCGGTGCATGGCCGCCGCCCGCGCCTTCGGTGTGATAGGTGTGAATGGTGCGGCCCTTGAACGCGCCGAGGGTGGTTTCGACGAAGCCGGACTCGTTGAGGGTGTCGGTGTGGATCGCGACCTGTACGTCGTACTGGTCGGCGACCGAAAGGCAGTTGTCGATGGCGGCCGGGGTGGTGCCCCAGTCTTCGTGCAGCTTGAGGCCGATGGCGCCGGCCTTGACCTGCTCGATCAGCGGCTCGGGCAGCGAAGCGTTGCCCTTGCCGGTGAAGCCGATGTTCATCGGGAAGGCCTCGGCGGCCTTGAGCATCATCGCCATGTGCCAGGGACCGGGCGTGACCGTCGTGGCGTTGGTGCCCGTGGCCGGGCCCGTGCCGCCGCCGATCATGGTGGTGACGCCGCTCATGAGGGCTTCTTCGATCTGCTGCGGGCAGATGAAATGGATGTGCGAGTCGATGCCACCGGCGGTGAGGATCATGCCTTCGCCGGCGATGACTTCCGTCGCGGCGCCAACGGCGATGGTCACGTCCGGTTGAATGTCCGGGTTGCCCGCCTTGCCGATGGCCGCGATGCGACCATCCTTGAGCCCCACATCGGCCTTGACGATGCCCCAGTGGTCGAGGATCAGGGCGTTGGTGATCAGCGTATCGACAACGTCAGCGGCGCACAGCTGCCCCTGGCCCATGCCGTCGCGGATCACTTTGCCACCGCCGAACTTCACTTCTTCGCCGTAGGTCGTGAAGTCTTTCTCGACTTCGATCCACAGTTCGGTATCGGCCAGGCGCACCTTGTCGCCGACGGTGGGGCCGAACATGTCGGCGTAGGCTTGGCGGGAAATTTTCATGACCTGTTCCTGTTCCTATAGGGCGCCACGCGCACCTGGGGTAGTACATGGGCGAATGGATTCGCCTCCAGGGTGATCTTTCGGCCATCGGCAGTGGCCTTGCTGTCGCAGGGGCCAATGGGTGCGTCGGGCATCGTCACGGCGCAGTGCTACAGCGCCCCCATCACCCGTCCGGCGAAGCCGAACACCCGGCGATCTCCGGCCAGTTCGACCAGCTCGACGTCGCGGCTCTGGCCCGGCTCGAAGCGCACGGCGGTCCCGGCCGGAATGTTCAGGCGCATGCCGCGCGCGGCGGCGCGGTCGAAGGTGAGCGCGTCGTTGGTTTCGAAAAAATGGTAATGCGAGCCGACCTGGATCGGCCGGTCGCCACTGTTGGCGACCTTGAGCGTCAGCGTCTGGCGACCGGCGTTGAGCTCGATCTCGCCGCTCTGGATCTGGTACTCACCTGGAATCATGGGTTGGACTTCCTGTTCAGGGTCAGTTGCATCATCGTCAGGTCCAGCCAGCGACCGAACTTGCAGCCAACCTGGCGCATCTGTCCGACGTGGATGAAGCCAAGCTGCTGATGCATGTGAATCGAAGCGCGGTTCTCGCTTTCGATGAAGGCGATCATCACGTGCCTTTCCAATTGCCGGGCGCGTTTGATCAGCGCCTGCATCAAACTGCGGCCGATGCCGCTGCCGCGATGGCCGGGGCCGACGTAGACCG
Source organism: Stutzerimonas stutzeri (assembly GCF_009789555.1). NCBI lineage: Bacteria > Pseudomonadati > Pseudomonadota > Gammaproteobacteria > Pseudomonadales > Pseudomonadaceae > Stutzerimonas > Stutzerimonas stutzeri. Next base: position 60,950 of record NZ_CP046902.1, on the reverse strand, counting down.
AGTTTTCGACGGTATGGCGAAACCCATCGTGGGGGCGCCATGGTCCGAACGAGGCGTAGCCGGCTACCTGCTGCTGGTCGTCAATGGCCACGAGCACGGGGTAGTGCTGGGCGTGCCGTTCGGCCAGCCAGGCGCGGCGATTGTCCAGGTCGACGACATTGTCGTTCCAGATGGCCGTGCTGTTCTGCACGGCATCGTTGTATATCTGCAGGATGCCTTCCAGATCGGCGTCCTGGGCGTCACGTATCTGCACGGTGAAAATCCTTCAAGCGGTTTGGGTCGTCACGGCATTGGCCGCAACAGACATTGACCTCTTTTTCACGGGATTGGTTGATGCACGGTGACCAGCTTGGTGCCGTCGGGGAAGGTCGCTTCCACCTGAATCTCGGGGATCATCTCCGGCACGCCTTCCATGACCTGTTCGCGGCTGAGCAGCGTGGTGCCGTAGTGCATCAGCTCGGCAACTGTCTGGCCGTCGCGGGCGCCTTCAAGCAGCGCGGCGGAGATATAGGCCATGGCTTCCGGGTAGTTGAGCGTCAAGCCGCGCGCCAGCCGCCGCTCGGCTACCAGGCCGGCGGTGAAAATCAGCAGCTTGTCCTTCTCTCTCGGGGTGAGGTCCATCGCGTGCTCCATTCGTGAGGTGGGCTGTGATCCTGCCCACCGAATCAGTCAATGTCCGGTGAAAACGGGTGCAGGTTTCCACCTGCGGGTGCGTTGCGTGGGCGGGGAGGCGGCGACGCCTTGCCCACCGGGTATCAGGTGCTCCAGATTCGCGGCGGCACTGCCTCGCGGCCCAGCAGCGCCGGGCGCAACAGGCGCCACAGGTCGATCAGCCAGGCGCGGGCGTGTAGCGCTTCGCTGGCCAGGCAGCGGCCGACCACCAGCCCCGGCAGTTGGGTCAAGTCGCCTCGTACCTGGCCGCCGAGCGCACGGCAGCGTTCCATCAGCGGTGCGTCGATCTCCCCGCTGACGATCAGGGTGGCGAACACCGGTTGGCCATCGAGCCCGATCGGCGAGTCGAGCAAGCCGTCGTCGCCGATCACGCGCTGGCGCTCATGCCAGAGCAGCTCTCCGTCGCGCGTGATATCCAGACGAGCCTGGAAGTGGCCGGCATCGAAGCGTTCGCCGCTTGCGGGTCGACCCAGCGCGATGATGTCCCAGTAGAACAGCCGGGCGTCGCCTTGCAGCGTTATTCGGGTGTCGAGTTGTGCCTGCGCCGCGGCGTATACGATGGTTTCCTGTGGCAGCCATTCGAGCGTGGCGCCGGCGTCCACTCGAAGGGTCAACGTCTGATGGGCCGGGCCCGTCGAGCGATACCATTTGGCCGCTCCGGGACTGGTCAGTTGAGCCCAGGCCTGGCTGCCGACCTGGACGTCGATATTCAAGTGGTCGCCGCCCGCGATGCCTCCCGGCGGGTGGACGATGATGTGCTGGCACACGGCAGGCCCTTCCGCATACAAGTGCTTTTGAACGCGCAGCGGGCCGCTGTGGCGTCTCAGCACCGGCCGCGTCGTGTCGCCCAGCCGGGCGTAGCCGAGCTGGAGTTCGGCGTGCCAATACGGCGTGAAAACAGAAGGCGCTGCGGTCATCGGTCAAAGGGCTTCGCGGGATCGTTAGCCTGACCGAGCAATTCCCGTGCCTTTTGCGCTATGGCGGTGCGCCTTGGCCTTCGTTGGCTCGCTGACGAGGGCCAGCGGGACCCCGGTGGTATAGCGCGCTCGGCGCGCCATGCACCTTTATGGTGCGGATGTACAGGTTGGGGAAATAAATGGCTTAAGTTGGTGCGTCGGCGTGCCTGGTACCGTTCCGCTCGCCGTCGCCGTCGCCGTCGCCGTCGCTGCCATGCGCATTTGCGCGACCCGTGTCTTCGCTCAAGTCGCACCGCATCGCGAGACGCTTACCGTGATACCCCTTCTAGCAGGCCGACCGATGGGTCACAGATATGGCCATGCGCCAGCATCACTCTGCTTTATGGACCTCTATCTCTTCTGAACGGCTCGTTTGACGAGCCTGTCGGTCGATGCCAATGTCAATCCCGCGAGCCGCCGACGCTTTGCCTGAGCGGCTGCAGGCAAGCGCCGGGCAGCGTTATCGCGGTGGCCGGTGCAGCCCGCCAGAGGTGGTACCCATAACAACAAGATCCATGGAGGCGCCGCATTTGAACCTATTGTTTCAGCAAGTGCTCAACGGCCTGACCCTGGGCAGCATCTACGGTCTGGTTGCCCTGGGCCTGACGCTCGTCTACGGCATTCTGCACATCCCCAACTTCGCGCATGGCGCGCTGTATATGGTCGGCGCTTTCGCTTCGTACTACTTCATGACCGACATCGGGCTGCACTATTGGGTCGCCATGGTGTTGTCCGGGCTGGTGGTGGCGGCGCTGGCGGTGATTTCCGAACGGCTGGTGTTCCATCCGTTGCGCAATGCGCCTCCCATCCACGACAAGATCGCCGCGATCGGCATTCTGCTGTTTCTCGAAGCGGTGGTGCAGATGCTCTGGGGGTCGGATTTCCGGCGCATGGCCTCGCCCTATGGCGGCATCCTCAACTTCGACGGCTTGATCATTCCCGAGCAGCGCCTGCTGATCATCGTCGGCGCCTTCACGCTGATGCTGGCGCTGCACCTGTTCCTGCGAAAGACCATGATCGGCTCGACCATCATCGCCATGGCGCAGAGCCGTGAGGGCGCGTTTCTCGTCGGTATCGACGCCAACCGCGTGGCGATGCTGACGTTCGCCATCTCCGGGATGCTGGCCGCCTTCGCCGCGACGCTTTATGCGCCGATCAACCTGGTGTATCCCGCGATGGGCCACCTGGTGATCATGAAAGCGTTCGTAATCATTGTGCTCGGCGGGATGGGGAGCATTCCCGGGGCCATCCTCGGCGCGATGATTCTTGGCTTCGCCGAGAGTTTTGGCGGCTTCTACCTGTCCTCCGACTACAAGGACATCATCGCCTTCACGCTGCTGGTGGTGATCCTCTCCTTCCGACCCACCGGACTGTTCGCCAAGGGGGCCCACTGATGCATCGCTTAGCATCCCTGCTCACCAGCCGCGGCAGCAAGCTGTTCCTGCTGGCCTGCGCACTGGCCTTCCCGCTGTTCGCCAAGAGCGAGTATCAGGTGTACGTGATGGCGAGCGCCTTCATCTGGGCGATTGCGGTCTACGGCCTGAACATCATCACCGGTTATTGCGGCCAGTTGAACCTGGCCCACGGCGGCTTCTTCGCCATCGGCGCGTACACGCTGGCGATCCTGACTGCCGATCACGGCTGGAATTTCTGGCCCGCCTTCGTCGCCGCCGCCTTGGTGGCTGCGGCCATCGGTGCGTTGGTGGGGCTGGTCTCGCTGCGGCTGAAGGAGCATTTCTTCGCCATCTTCACGCTCTGCGTCGGCTTCATCATTTACCTGCTGATCGATAAGTGGGAAGAGCTGACGCACGGTGCCATTGGTATTCGCGGAATCGCGGCGCCGGACGGCCTGGGCTTGGTCGACTTCAGCCAGACGGTGCCGTTCTACTATCTGGCGCTGGTGTTCCTGGTGTTGGCGATCTGGTTCGCAGGCCGGTTGGCATCCTCGCTACTGGGCCGGACCTTCATGGCGATCCGCAACGGCGACGCCCTGGCGCAGTCCCTGGGCATCGATCTGATGCGTAACAAACTCCTGGCCTTTGTCCTGTCGACCACCTATGCCGGTGTCGCCGGGGCGCTCTATGCCTCGATGATCCGTTTCATCGGGCCGGAAGAAGCCAACCCCAATCACACCTTCGACATGATCACCTACTTGCTGGTGGGCGGTTTCGGGACCTTGTTCGGTCCGCTGGCCGGCACGGTGGGCGTCGTCTGGATCACGCAGTCCCTGCAGTTCCTCGAGGACTACCGAATGATCATCTTCGGCCCGCTGATCGTGGTGCTGGTGATCTTCATGCCGCGCGGCGTCATCGGTACTTTCCTCGGTTGGAAGCTGCGCAAGGACGCCGAGGCGGCACGGGCCATGGAGCCGCGTGCAGCCGTCAAGGTCACCCCAGCCAAAGAGGTGAACAACAATGCTTAAGGTCGAAAACCTGACCAAGATGTTTGGCGGGCTGGCGGCGGTACATGACGTCAGCGTCGAGTTCGAGGCGCGCAAGATCAACGCCATCATCGGGCCGAATGGCGCTGGCAAGAGCACGTTCTTCAACCTCATTTCAGGTGTGCACAAGCCGACATCGGGGCGCATTCTGATCGACGGCCACGATGTTTCGCGGATGCGTTGCGACCACGTGGCGCGACTCGGTGTCGGCCGCACCTTTCAGACCACGCATCTGTTCGAGCAGGCCACGGTGCTGGATAACCTGATCGTCGGTCATCGCCTGCGCACCCGTTCCGGGTTGTGGGACGTGCTGATCAATTCCCGCCGCTTGCAGCGCGAAGAGCGCGAGTGCCGCGAGAAGGCACGCGCCGCGCTGGACTTCGTCGGGCTGGCGCACCTGGAACACCGCGTGGTGCTGGACATCTCCCAGGAAGAGCGCAAGCGCGTGGCATTCGCCCTGGCCTTGGCCACTGAGCCGAAGCTGGTGTTGCTCGACGAGCCGGCAGCCGGGGTGAACCCGGAGGAGACCGAGGGCCTTGCCCGACTGATCCGCAAGATGGCCGAGCATGGGCTGACCGTGTGCCTGATCGAGCACAAGATGGACATGATCATGGGGCTGGCAGACAAGATCATGGTGCTCAACTATGGCGAGAAGATCGCCGAAGGCACGCCCGCCGAGATCAAGGCGAACCCGGCCGTCATCGAAGCCTATCTGGGGAGCGACTACGATGCTGCAGCTTGAGCGTGTCGACGTCTGCTACGGCAGTTTCAAGGCCCTGACCGAAGTCTCGATGAGCGTCGGGGCGGGCGAGCTGGTGGTGCTGCTCGGCGCCAACGGTGCGGGCAAGACCACGTTGTTCAATACCATCAGCGGGCTACTCAAGCCGACCGCGGGCAGCATCACGCTGGAAGGGCGGCGCATCGATGGGCTCAAGCCCTCCGGCCTGGTGGCTGCCGGCGTGGTGCATTGCCCCGAGGGCCGCAAGCTCTTCCCGCAGATGTCGGTCTCGCAGAACCTGGCGCTTGGTGCCTATCTGCATCGGCGCGATGGCGAGGGCAACAAGCGCAATCTGCAGGAAGTGCTCGATCTGTTTCCGATTCTTCACGACAAGCGACACCAGCCGGCGGGATCGCTGAGTGGCGGCCAGCAACAGATGGTCGCGATCGGCCGGGCGCTGATGAGCCGTCCGCGCCTGCTGATGCTCGACGAGCCTTCGCTCGGCCTGGCGCCGCTGGTGGTCAATCAGATGTTCGAGGTGATCACGCGCATCAATCAGTCCGGCACCAGCGTGTTGCTGGCCGAGCAGAATGCATTCGCGGCGTTGAAAATCGCTCACCGGGCCTACGTCATCGAAGGTGGCAGCCTGGTGATGGAGGGGGACCAGCAGGCCATGCTCGGCAACGAAGCCGTGCGCAAGGCCTACATCGGCGCCTGATTCAGTCGTAACCCAGGAGAAAACAACAATGAAAACGCTCAAAGCGCTTGGCATGGCGGCATTCGCGACCCTGGCCGCGGCCCAGGTCGGCGGCGCTCACGCCGAGCAGACCCTGAACATCGGTTTTACCGGCCCGCTCAGTGGCGGCGCCGCGCTCTACGGGGAAAACACCTTGTCGGGCCTGCGCATGGCGGTCGAGGACGTGAACGAGGCGGGCGGCATCAAGGTGGGCGACGAACGCTACAGGGTCAATCTCATCAGCCTGGACGACAAGTATTCGCCGAGCCAGGCAGCCACCAATGCCAAGCGTCTTGTGAAGGAGTCCAAAACCGCGGCGGTGTTCGTTCCGCATACCGGCGGGGTGTTCGCCTTGCAGGACTTCAACGTCGCAGACGACTTTCTGCTCATGGCTTATACCAGCGTTCCCTCGGTGACCCAGCAGGGCAATCCGATGACCGTGCGCATCCCGCCGGAGTTCACCGGCTACGTCGATGCCTTTTCCGACTATGCGCTCAAGCATTACGGCAACAAACTCGGCATCGCCGGCGCGACTCACGAGTACGCCAAGATCTGGACAGACATGATGACCAAGGCCTGGGAGCAGAAGGGCGGTGAGATCGTCGCCAGCAATCCCATGGACTACAACAAGTCGACTGATTTCTACACCGGCGTGAGCCGTGTGATTGCGTCGAACCCGGACGTGATGTTCGTCGGCGGCGCCTCGGAGCCCACCGGTCTGGTCATGCAGCAGGCGCGTCAAATGGGCTTCCAGGGCGGCTTTATCGTCATGGACCAGGCCAAGCTGGACGAGATTGCCTTGGTGACGGGCGGCCTGGATCTTCTTGAAGATTCCATCGGCGTCGTGCCGCTTTCGGAGTACGACAGCGAGATTGCCAAGGTCTTCGTGGATCGTTATCAGAAAGCCCACGGCAAGGTGCCGGGTTCCGAGGCCGCCTATAACTATCTGGCCTTCCATGCCATGGCCAAGGCCATGGAGTTGGCCGGCAGTACCGAGCCGCAGCAGGTCCGCGCAAAAATGGCCGAAGCCATCGAGCAGATGGATCCGAAGTTCAACCTCTACTCGATCCAGGGCATCACCGAGGATGGCGGCTTCATCACGCCAACTACCATGGCCGTGGTGGAAAACGGCAAGATCGTGCGCAAGCAGATCGGCGAGTAGCCACTTCAGGCCGCCATGTCGGCCGCTCCGAGCGTTCCCATGCGCCGCGTGGGAACGCAACCCTGGTGACGCGCCGGCGAGTCGGTGGGCCACGCTCTTCCCTTTGACGTCCTACCGCTACGGTGGCTGGCTTGCCGGCAGGAGCCAGCTGGCCCTGTCGCATGGGCCGCTGCGAGCATAGGTTGACGGGTCGTTACGCGGTGGAGCCGCCGAATGTTCGTATGGATCGCTTTTGGCGCGGGGTTGGTGCGAGGCTATAGCGGCTTCGGTTTCGCGATGCTGCTGGCGCTGGGGTTGCTGACGCGCCTCCCGCCGGGGCAGGTGGTGCCGGTCGCGTTGATGCTGGATCTGGTTTGCTCGATTACGCTCTGGCCTGCAGCCCTGCGCGGCTTTCACGTGGCGATCGGTAGCCGCTTGATCATCGGGATGCTTATCGCCGTGCCGCTGGGCGCCTGGCTGCTGCGGATGGTGCCGGCCCAGTGGATGGCACCGATCATCGCCCTGCTGTGCCTGGCAGGTGGTCTCATGGTGCTCTATCGGCCATCCGTGGCGCCTGCGGACGGACCCCGTACGAAGGGCGCCCTGACCGCCGGGCTTGCCTCGGGGCTGGCGATGACCATGGCATCGGCAGGTGGTCCTCCACTGATTCTCTATCTGCTGCGTAGCGGATTGAGCGCGGCGCATCTGCGAGGCACGGCGATCCTGTTCTTTGTCGCGAGCAGCGGCTGCGCGCTGCTCGGGCTGTGGTTGTTCGGCGTTGTCGGGTATCAGCACGTGGCGCTGGCTGCGTCTCTAGTGTTGCCAGCGCTCGCCGGCAACCTTGCCGGACAACTGCTGCACCGCTACTGGCAACCGTTGCCGATGCGGATCGTGATGGGGGTCATCCTGGTGCTGACCTCGACCGCCATGCTGTGGCGAAGCCTGGCTCGGGCGCTTGCGGCGGCATGATCTCTGTGGACCGAATCGGGTCGGTCCTGGCTGGTGCTCCGGAGGCGGGCCTTCACTGAGCGGCGCCATTGCGCTCTGCTCGGTACGCGCTGATCGCCTCGTAGACCGATTTTCTCAGCCGGTTGATGCCGCCTACCGGGCGGTGGTCCGGCAGCGCATGCCAAGGGTTGAAGGACAGGTTGTCACAAGCCAGGTTTTGGCCGCGGCTGTCGAAATCCTGGGCCGGCAGGCGAATGTCCGCGACCGTTTCGAATGGCGAGACCGACTCGTCCCATTCGATGCTGGTGTCTTCGATGGGCATGTAGTAGGCCGGATTCTGACGCTGCACTTGAAGCTGAAAGCAGGCCGGGGCGCGGTCCAGCGATAACTGGCGGTACAGCGCGCTGCGCAGGAAATTGGGCAGGTCGCGGTTCTGCTCCGGCAGTTGATAAGCCGGGCACTGCTCGGGCGTCGGGATCACGCGGTACTTGATATTGTGTGGTCCCAGCTTGTACGGGGCCACCGAACTGTAGGTCGTGGCAACAGGGCTCTCCGGTGCCGGCGCAAGGGTTTCCAGCGCGATGAGCAGATGGCGCAATTCCCAGCTACGTGGGTCGGCGTCCGGAAAGAAGGCCAGGATTTTCTTTCCCTCGGCCTGCGCCGCGAAATTGCGCCGATATTCGGCCACGTCGCGCACGAAGAACACGGGATGGTTGAACATCACGAAGTCCTGCTCGCGGGCATGGCGAGGATCGCGGGTGAGCTTTTCCCCCGGCACGTCGAGCAGCTTGATGGCCATGCCCCGGGCGTCCTTGATTCTATCGAACTGCGGATACGCATTGCCGTTGGAAAGCCGTACCCAGGCGTGCCAGGTCTTGCCAGGCTCGTTGAACACGCCCTGGCGCAGCGCCACGTCCAGGTCATCACGAACCGTTACTTCTGCCTTGACGCACCCGTGCGCCTTGGCATGTGCGTCGCGCAGCACGCGGGTGTTTTCATTGTGCTGCTCGACAACGGCGATTGCGTTTTCGATGATCGCCTGGGTGTCGGCGGCCTCGGTTGGGGCGATCACTTCTTCGGTGGAAACAGGTCCGCTGTACTGATAGTGGTAAACCAGTACGCCGACACCCCAGGCAGCCAGTGCTAAGGCGGACACGGCGATGAGCAAACGACCGAGAAAGCGGCCGAGCCAGAGCCAGAATGTCTTGAGCATACAGAAGTCCTTTTGCGCAGGTCAGTGACAGGTAGGGCCCGGGTTGTAGGGGTGAGGCTCTATATCTGCCAACCGGGATTCGAAACGCGTATCGCCGAGGACCTTGAGGTATTCCACCAGTGCCCACCGCTCGTGCGGCTCCAGTGCCCGTCCGATCACCCCGTTGCCGCGGCAGCCGGCTCGAAATTCATGGCCACGGTTGCCGTTGCCAATGATCGAGGCGTCGAGCAGGAAACCACCCTTGAACTGTTCCGTGCGAAGGCCCACGTGCTTGGGATCGTATTCACGGTTGCCGACCCAGAAGGTCGTCTGTCGCTCGGCCACGGGTGACAGCAGCTGGAACAGTGTCGGTACCGATCCGTTGTGCAGATAAGGCGGTGTCGCCCAGATGCCGTCGAGTGGGCGCGCCTTGTAGCCGCGTAGGGCCTGCACGCCGATTGGCAGGCCGAAACCGTCGAATTCGGCGCGCTCATCCGGGCCGATGCCCGCGTCACGGTAGGCACGGTCTTGGACGTAGGCGGTGATATAAGCCAGACCCGTGGCGCTGGACATCTCGCTCAGGTCCAGCGGGCCGGGCGACTTGCCGAACAGACGCACATTCAGCCGGTCGAGCTCGGCCTGGGTCCAGCCCAGGCGAGTCAGATCGAAGCGATGGTCGGCGATGTTGTCGGCGGTGGTTGGGTCGGTGCCGACAACGGAGGTGGGTACCACCTGCATGCGCCACTCCGGATTGCGGTTCGGGGCGAAACGCTTGCCGATCGCCTTGGGCGCGGCGTCGTGGCAGTGCGAGCAGTTCTCTGCATACAGCGCGCGGCCAAGGCTCGCCTGATCGAGATCGATCTTGCCAAGTACCTCTTCGGGCCAGCGCGGAGGCGTCAGCCGCATGAGCGTGGTTTCCAACGTATGGAGATCGCGTACGCGAACACCGGCGCCATAGCGTTCGGCCTCGGGCACCGGCTGGCCATTTTCCTGAAGCAGATGCAACGTGGCGCCGACCCCCAGCGCTTCTCCGATATTGCGCGCCATTGGTTGCATCGCCGAGCCGTTCCATTGCACCCAGTCGAATTTCCAGATATCCCAAAGCTGCGGATAACTCACCGGTGCGTTGGCGATACGGTAGTTGGCGGGATCGATGGCATCGCCAAATACGCTGTTGGCGATACGGCCAAAGGCATCGGTGCGACCGAATCCTTCCTCGGTTGGGTACAGACCGCGATGCCAATCGTTATAAGCAGTGCCGAGCAGCCGGTCGAGGACCTGCTTGAAGTCCCTGCGTAGCGACTCCCGTCCTTGCTCGTAGCGTTCGCCCAGAACTTCCTGGGCAAACCGTCGGAATTTGACGGGGTTGTAGTAGGTGAACGCCATGCTCATGCCGAGAGCCTGGCCGAAAGAGCCGCCACGGAGCGTCGGCACCGTGGAGGCGAGCGAATGCATCGCGGCGCCGCCGTCGATGCGGATGGCCTGCCCTTTATAACGAAGTTCACCGGTGTGACAGGCTGCGCAGCTTACGTCGAGATAGGCCCGACCCGTTTCGTCATCGACATGACGGGCAAATCCAACGGGCAGATTGCCGGGGTTCAGTGCGCTCGCCTGCTGCCCGGGAGCGACCAGAAAGCCGAATCGCGCCAGGTATTCGGGCGTGGAGAACTTGTTGCGGCCAAAGGGAAGCTCCAGCGCGCGGAACCAGTCGTACTCCAGGCCTTTGACCTGTGTGCCTTGTGGCGTGTAGTAGTAGGTCTGCCGGTCTGCCTCGCTCCATTGGTCGAGGTAGCGAAACCCCTCGGGCGCGTCGTAGCTCGGCAGGTTCGGATAGGCCACGAAATACAACCCGACGCTGGCCGCCAGCACGGCCAGCAGCAACAGCCCAAGCAAGGCTCGTCGCAGCAATCGCATAGGTACATCCTTATAGCGCTAATGGCGAATGCCGCTTTATGGCAGGGTCTTGATGTAATGGCAATACGCCTGCAAGGCGGGCCGGCATATGCCTGGACGGGACAGGCTCCTGACGGGCGCGTCTCGTTACATCGAATTGTCTTATATAAGCAGAGGGAAGTTTGTTTTCATAAATCCGAAAACAAGCGTTGACGTGTGATTCTGAGGGCCTATAATGCGCACCTTCTCCGGCG